>NZ_LWCT01000036.1:0-12393 GCF_001650455.1 Plantibacter sp. H53 | reverse complement strand
CCACCACCCCGGTGACCCCCGTCGTGCCTACGGTCCCCGCCACGGTGATCACCACCGCGACGGCGGCGTCCTCGACCGGCTCGGTCATCACGGCCTCGGCCGCACGTTCAGCTGAGCCGACGCTCGCCGACACCGGCAGCGCTGCAGGCCAACTCCTGCCGCTCGCCGGCCTCGCCACGGTCCTCGGCCTCCTGCTCCTGGCAGGCGGCGCGATCACCCGTCGTCGGATGAGCTAGTCCCGCACGAACGGACGAGCGGTGCCGACCCGGTCTCGGGTCGACACCGCTCGTCGGGGTGTCCGGGATCAGCTGGTCAGTGGTGCACCGGCGTGGTCGCCTCGGGGATCCAGTCGCCGGTCGCGAGGTACTGGACCTTCTTGGCGATCGAGACGGCGTGGTCGGCGAAGCGCTCGTGGTACCGCGAGGCCAGGGTGGCGTCGACGGTCGCGACGGGCTCACCCTTCCAGGTGTCGCCGAGGACCTTCTCGAAGACGCTGGCGTGCAGCTCGTCGACGTCGTCGTCGTCGTTGCGGATCTCGTCGGCGATGCGCGGGTCCTGGGTGCGCAGCAGTTCGGTCAGTTTGCGGGCGATCGAGACGTCGAGTCGACCCATCTCGGCGAAGGTGGTCCGCAGACCCTTCGGCACCGCCTTGTCGGGGAAGCGGTACCGCGACAGCTGGGCGATGTGCTCGGCCATGTCGCCCATGCGCTCGAGCGACGCGCTGATCCGCAGCGCGCTCACGACGATGCGCAGGTCGCGCGCGACCGGCTGCTGACGGGCGAGGATGTCGATGGCGAGCTCGTCGAGTTCGATCGCGAGCTGGTCGATGCGGTTGTCGTTGGCGATGACCTCTTCGGCGACCGCGACGTCCGAGTTGCCGAAGGACTGCGTCGCCTTCTCGATGGAGATCGTGACGAGTTCGGCGATCTCGACCAGGCGATCCTGGACCTCTCGCAGTGACTGCTGGAATACCTCGCGCATGGCTCTGGGTGCCGTCCTTCCGTGACCTGGCGGTGGGCAGGCAGACGCCCGCTCCGCCGATGATGCCGAACCAAGGTTAACAGTTGGGGCCCCAAGCGTGAACAGTCGTCGAAGTGGCGGGGTATTCGCGAGTTCGCCGTTCGACGGACTGAGTAACGTAGTACCCATGGACACCATGTGGTTGGTGCTGATCGCCCTGGCACTCGGCCTCATCGTCGGAGGCGGTTTCGTCGCCCTCATCACCGTCGCCTTCCACCGCGGAGAGCGCGCCGCGACGGTCGTCAACCCGGTCGTCCCAGACGGGGTCGACCAGGTGCTCGAAGCCCTCGACAGCGCGGGCATCGTCGTCGACCCGTCCAACAACGTGCTGAAGGCCTCCCCGGGGGCGTTCGCGCTCGGGCTGGTGCGCGACCGCGTGCTCGACAACCAGGAGCTCATCGACCTCGCGCTCGAGGTCCGACGCACCGGCGAAGCCGTTACGAGCGATCTGGAACTCGCGCTCGGGCGCTTCGGTGAGGCCACCCGCCACCTGCGCGTGCGGGCGGCGCCGCTCGGGTCTCGCTTCATCCTCCTCCTGGCCGAGGACCACACGGAGGCGCGTCGACTCGACGAGGTCCGCCGGGACTTCATCGCGAACATCAGCCACGAGTTGAAGACGCCGATCGGCGCCATCGGGCTCCTCTCGGAAGCGCTCGACACGGCGGCCGACGACCCGGAACGGGTGAAGCGGTTCGCCAGCCGGCTCTCGACCGAATCACAGCGACTCACCCGGATGACGGCCGAGATCATCGACCTCTCGCGGTTGCAGGCGGCCGACGCCCTCCATCAGCCGGAACTCGTCCGCCTCGATCGGGTCATCGCCGCGGCCGTGGACCAGAACCGTGTGCCGGCCGAGGCGACCGGGGTGGCGCTCTCCCTCAAAGGCGGTAAGAACCTCGAGGTGTACGGTGACGAGGCCATGCTCGTCGTCGCCGTGCACAACCTCATCTCGAACGCCATCCACTACTCGCCCACCGGCGCACACGTGGGTGTCGGCGTCCGCGCGGTCGACGACGTCGTCGAGATCGCCGTCACCGATCAGGGCGTCGGGATCGCCGAAGAGGACCGCGACCGGGTCTTCGAACGGTTCTTCCGCGTCGACCAGGCGCGGTCCCGCCACACGGGCGGCACCGGCCTCGGCCTCAGCATCGTCAAGCACACCGTCCAGAACCACGGCGGCGAGGTGAAGGTCTGGTCGCAGCTGGGCCGTGGCTCGACGTTCACCATCCGCCTTCCCAGAGCAACGACCCCGCCGGAGGACCTGTCCACCGGCACGGCAAGGAGTACCCCGTGACCCGCATCCTGCTCGTCGAAGACGAAGCGTCTCTGAGTGAACCACTGAGCTACCTGCTCGAACGGGAGGGGTACGAGGTCGAGGTGGCGGAGGACGGTCCCTCGGCGGTCCAGGCCTTCACGGCTCGCGGCGCGGACCTCGTCTTGCTCGACCTCATGCTCCCCGGCATCCCCGGGACGGAGGTCTGCCGTCAGATCCGCGCGGTCTCGAGCACGCCGATCATCATGCTGACCGCGAAGGACTCCGAGGTCGACATCGTCGTCGGGCTCGAGCTGGGCGCCGACGACTACGTCACGAAGCCCTATTCGACCCGCGAGCTGCTCGCGCGGATCAGGGCGGTGCTGCGACGCCGTGTCGAGGCGGACCAGGCGCAGGAGGAGGTGCTGCTCGAGGCCGGCACGGTCCGGATGGACACCGAGCGTCATGTCGTCGAGGTCAACGGGGCGCCGATCCCGATGCCGCTCAAGGAGTACGAGCTGCTCGAGCTGCTCCTACGGAACGCCGGACGGGTTCTCACCCGTGGTCAGCTGATCGACCGGGTGTGGGGGAGCGACTACTACGGCGACACCAAGACGCTCGACGTCCACATCAAGCGCATCCGTTCCCGGATCGAGGCGAACCCCTCGGAACCGGTGATGCTCGTGACCGTGCGTGGGCTCGGCTACCGCTTCGAGGCCTGACGCAGGTCCAGGACGGACGAACGCCCCGCAACTCTGAAGAGGTGCGGGGCGTTCGGTCGTGTGGGGCGACGGAGCGTTATTCGGTCGGCTCCGTGGTGGGCGTCGCGAGCGGCGTCGGCGTCTCGGTGGGCTCATCCGTCGGCAGTGGCGTCGGGACGAGCGTGGAGTACTCGAGCAGCTCACCGGTGAGGACCGGCACACTCGCCGTGGCGCCCGTCTCGTCGCCGTACTGGAAGAAGACGTCCACGATCGCTCCGGGCTGGACGCCGAGGGACTCGATGCGCAGGGGGTCGTTGGCTCCCGAGCCGTCGAACGTCGTCAGGCCGGGCTCCGCGAGGACCTGGAACTGCTCGTCCTTGCCCTCGATCTCGATGAGCACCGTGTGGGCGCGGTCGTCGCGGTTCGCGACGCTGAAGACGAGGTTGCCGGTCTCGCCGTCGTCGGAGACGACGATGGCGTTGCGGACGGCCACCGAGCCGACGGTGACACCGACGCCGTCCGAGGCGTCGTACTGCTTCAGGGTCGCCTGCGGCGCGATGAGGTTGCAACCGCTCATGCCGAGTGCGACAGCACCCGCGACGACGATGGAAGCGATGAGACGCGCCTTCACAGAACCCTCCAAGATGTGGTGGCCCCGGGCGCAGACGAGTGACAGGTGTCCCGGGATCCGGATTCGAGTCTAGCCCACGGCTGCGGAGGGGCGTGGCCGGGTCGCCGACCCGTGATCGATCGGTTCACCACCCGGTCCGCTGGGCACCCGGTACCCGGCTCTGATCAGGGGTCCCGTGGTATTCTGGGAGACGCTGAAGGGACCGAGACCCATGATCTTCGAAGTTGGCGAGACCGTCGTCTACCCGCACCATGGCGCCGCGACCATCACCGAGGTGAAGACCCGGATCATCAAGGGCGAGGAGAAGCTCTACCTGAAGCTCCGCGTCACCCAGGGCGACCTCATGATCGAGGTCCCGGCCGAGAACGTCGACCTGGTCGGGGTGCGCGACGTCATCGGACGCGAGGGGGTCGACCGCGTGTTCGACGTACTCCGTGCGCCGTTCACCGAGGAGCCGACGAACTGGTCCCGCCGCTACAAGGCGAACCTCGAGAAGCTGGCCTCGGGCGACGTCATCAAAGTCTCCGAGGTGGTCCGCGACCTGTGGCGTCGCGACCAGGACCGAGGGCTCTCAGCAGGAGAGAAGCGGATGCTCGCGAAGGCCCGCCAGATCCTGGTCTCTGAACTGGCATTGGCGGAGCAGACCGACGAGGAGCAGGCGTCGTCCGTCCTCGACGAGGTCCTCGCCTCCTGAGCCGACCGTCCGTTCGGGCTGGGCGCCCGAGAAGTAGGCTCGTGGCATGACTGCGATCGACGAACCGGGTGCCGTTGCCGACCCCTCCCTGGACGGCCCGGCCGTCGGCGTGATCGTCGTGGCGGCGGGCAGTGGGACGCGCCTCGGTGCCGGGATCCCCAAGGCGTTCGTGTCGCTCGCCGGCAGCACCGTGCTCGAACACGCGCTCGCCCCGGTCTTCCGCCTGCGCGACGCGGTCCAGGTCGTCGTCGTGGTCCCCGCGGATCGCGTCGGTCAGGCTGAGACGATCGGTCGTCGCGCGGCGGGGAAGGCGGCCGACCACCTCCGTGTCGTCGCCGGAGGCGACACGAGACAGTCCTCCGTCCTCGCCGGACTCGCCGCCCTGTGGCCGGGAGTCCGCACGGTGCTCGTCCACGACGCCGCACGGGCACTCACCCCGACCGGCCAGTTCGAACGGGTGATCGAGGCCGCGGAGCGGACGGGGTGGGGCATCGTGCCGGGGCTCGCGGTGACCGACACGATCAAGCGGGTCGACGCGAGCGACCTCGTCGAGCAGACCGTGGATCGGACCGCCCTCCGAGCCGTCCAGACACCGCAGGCGTTCCCGCGTGATGCCCTCGTCGCGGCCTTCCGCGTCGCCGAAGACCGCCTGGCAGCGGCCACCGACGATGCGGCGCTCTACGCGGACGCCGGACACCCCGTGCTCACCGTGGGCGGCTCGGAGGCGGCGTTCAAGATCACGACCCCGTGGGACGCCCAGCGTGCGGAGCGACTTCTGGCGGACCGGGAGCGGGACCGGGAGCACGAGGTGGGCGCACGGACGACCACCTCGATCAGGACCGGCATCGGCATCGACGTCCACGCCTTCGCCGACGACGGCGAGCTGAGCCTCGCCGGCCTCAGCTGGCCGGGGGAACGGCCGCTGGCCGGACACAGCGACGGGGATGCGGTCGCCCACGCCATCGTCGACGCCCTGCTGTCCGCTGCCGGCCTCGGCGACATCGGCTCCATGTTCGGCACCGACGACCCCCGCTTCGCCGGGGCGAGCGGCGAGGTCTTCCTGCGGGCGGCTGTCGAACGGCTGCACGCTGCGGGCTTCGTCGTCGTCAACGTCGCGGTGCAGCTCGTCGGCAACCGCCCGCGGTTCGCGCCGCGTCGGGCGGAGGCGGAGGGCGTGCTGAGCGCGCTGGTCCACGGACCGGTCAGCGTCGCGGCGACGACCACGGATGCGCTCGGGTTCACCGGCCGCGGCGAGGGCGTCACGGCCATCGCCACCGCCCTCATCGAGCGCCGCTGACAGGTCGGTCCTCAGTCGGCGGACGTGCCCTCGTCGACCGACGCACCGAGCCCGAGGAACCGCCCGTATTCGCCGGCGGCTCGTCGGAACCCCGCCTGCACCCGCTGTGACAGCGGTTGGAACGGCGTCGGGGTGACGACGACGCCGGTCGTACTCGTCCGTCGGCGCCAGGTGCCGACGACGCGCCCGTCGACGGTGATCATCGGGAGGAAGATGCCGTTCGCGCCGGGCACGATGCGGTCTGCGAACGCCGCCGGGAGCGTCAACTCGCGGTCGCGGTAGCCGAGGAGCAGCTCGTCGAATCCGGGCAGCGCGAGCACCCGCGGTGGTCGTGGAGCAGCTGAGGGTCCGATGCCCTCGGCGGTCGACCAGCGGGTGACCCCGTCGCGCGACTCTGAGACCAGCCGTCCGGCGGCCACCTCGACGCCGCGTTTCGCTTGGGCGACGGTGAGCTTCGACCACCAGGTGAGGTCGGCGATCGTCGACGGGCCGTGGCCGGTGAGATACCGGACGACGAACTCGCCGAGCGCCTCGTCGGCCTCGAGTACCCGCGGTGCACGGATCCACTCCTCGCTCAGGACGAGTGCCTGTTGTCTTCCAGCGGGCGGTCCCCAGCAGACCACGCCCGACATCGCGAGTTCCATGATGAGGTGTGAGCCGCGTTGTCCGTCGATCGGGATCCCGGCGTCGGTGTGGGCCGTCAGCAGCGCATCCCTCGTCACGCGCCGATGCCCGCTGAGCAGTCGCTCGGTGAGTGCACGGGAGCGCGAGAAGGTCTCGGCGTCCAGCCCGAGCTGACGGTGTCTGGCCGCGATCGTCGAGCGGACCCGCGGGACACCGAGTCCGAGCAGCCACCCGAGGTCCTCGGCGGCGACGAGATGCAGGGTGCCGCGCATCGGCCAGGACCGGACGATCGAACCGTCCTCGAGCGCCGTGAGCACCTCGGCCTTCGTGGTGCCGCTCGACCTGACGCCGACCGCCCACAGCGACGAAGCGAGGTCCTGCGCCTGGACCGCGAGCAGCCGCGAGACGACCGCCGTGGGGGAGCGGTGATCGGCTCCGTCGAGGAGCTGGGCCGCGAGTCGCGCGCGGAGAACCTGCTGGTCGCCGTGTCCCGTGGTCATGGGACCATCATGCCCGGACGACGGCGGCTAGTCTGGTCTCGTGGCCCTCCGACTCTACGATTCGAAAACGCAGTCCCTCCGGGACTTCGTGCCGCTCCGCGAAGCCGAGGCGGGGTTGTACGTCTGCGGACCGACCGTGCAGTCCTCTCCGCACATCGGACATCTGCGCAGCGCGCTCGTCTACGACCAGCTGCGGCGCTGGCTGACGGCCTCCGGAGTCCGCGTCACACTTGTCCGCAACGTCACCGACATCGATGACAAGATCCTCGCGAACGCCGCCGCCGGCGTCGAGGGCGGGTTCGCCCAGCCCGGTGAGGAGTGGTGGGCGCTCGCCTACCGGTACGAACTCGAGTTCACGGCCGCCTACCGTGCCCTGGGCATCCTGCCCCCGAGCTACGAACCACGCGCGACGGCGAGCATCCCGGAGATGCAAGAGCTCATCGAGCGGCTCATCGACGCCGGGCACGCGTACCCTGCTCCCGACGACTCCGGCGACGTCTACTTCGACACCGCCTCATGGAGCCGCTACGGCGAACTCACGCGGCAGAGCGCCGAGCACATGGAGGCCGCGACCGACGCCGACCCGCGCGGCAAACGCGATCCTCGCGACTTCGCGCTGTGGAAGGGCACCAAGCCTGGGGAGCCTCGCTCGGCGAGCTGGATGTCGCCCTGGGGCGAGGGACGTCCCGGCTGGCACATCGAGTGCTCCGCGATGTCGACCAAGTACCTCGGCGAGGAGTTCGACATCCACGGCGGCGGACTCGACCTCCGCTTCCCGCACCACGAGAACGAGCTCGCCCAATCGAGCGCAGCCGGCGACCCCTTCGCCCGGTACTGGTTGCACAACGGGCTGGTCGCCGTCACGGGCGGGCAGAAGATGTCGAAGTCCCTCGGCAACTCCGTCTACGCCGCCGACCTCCTGGCAGCAGCCCGGCCGCTCGTCGTCCGCTACTACCTCGGTGCAGCGCAGTACCGATCGACGCTCGAGTTCCATCCGGGCGCACTCGCCGAGGCCGAAGCCGCACTCGGACGTGTCGAGGGCTTCCTCGATCGTGCCGCCCGCGCCGACCTGCTCACCGAGACGACCACGGCCGCCAGTCGAGCGACGCTCCCGGCCGCCTTCGTCGAGGCGATGGACGACGACCTGAACATCCCCCGCGCGCTCGCCGTGTTGCATGACGCCGTGCGCGTCGGCAACGCCGCCCTCGATGGCGGCGACGACCTGGCGACAGCCCGCGAGCGTGCGGTCGCCGTCCTCGACATGACCCGGGTGCTCGGCATCGACCCGACCGACCCCTCGTGGTCGTCGGGCACCGACCCCGTCACTCACCGATCCCTGTCCGCACTCGTCGAGCGTCTGCTCGTCGATCGCGCGGACGCCAGGGTCGCCAAGGACTTCGCAGCGGCCGACCGGATCCGCGACGAACTCACAGCGGCTGGGATCACCATCGAAGACACCCCGTCCGGAGCACATTGGAGTATCAGTGGCAAGTAAGCCTTCCCGCCCGACCGGGCCGAAGAAAGCGAAGAAGGGTCCCACCAAGGGCACCGGTGGCCTCGGCCGCAAGGCGCTCGAGGGTCGTGGACCGACCCCCAAGGCCGAGGACCGCGCCTGGCACCCAGCCGGCAAGCGGAAGGCCGCGCAGGAGCGCTACGCGGCTTCCGGCGGCACCGGCAAGCCAAGGCAGGCGGCCGGCCAGAACGGACGCCCGTCCACGAACGGCCGGACCAAGCAGAAGTCGAGCGACGAGTCCGAGGTCGTCACCGGCCGCAACTCCGTCCTCGAAGCGCTCCGCGCGAAGATCCCCGCCACCACGCTGTACGTCGCGACCCGCATCGAGATGGACGACCGGGTGAAGGAGGCGCTCAGCATCGCCACCCGGCGCGGGATCCCGGTGCTCGAGGTCATGCGTCCGGAGCTCGACCGCATGGCCGGGTTCGACGGCGTGCACCAGGGCCTCGCCATCAAGGTGCCGCCCTACGAGTACGCGCACCCCATGGAGTTGCTCGACCAGGTCATCGCCCGTGGCGAGAACCCGCTGTTCATCGCCCTCGACGGCATCACCGACCCCCGGAACCTGGGTGCGATCATCCGATCGACCGCAGCCTTCGGTGGTCACGGCGTGATCCTGCCGCAGCGCCGGAGCGTGGGCCTCACCGCCTCCGCGTGGAAGACCTCGGCCGGCGCGGCGGCTCGGACGCCGGTCGCGATGGCTGCCAACCTCACTCAGACGCTCAAGGCGTTCAAGGAGCGCGGCGTCTTCGTGATCGGTCTCGACGGCGACGGCGACGTCTCCCTTCCCGGGCTCGAACTCGCCGACCAGCCGATCCTCGTGGTCGTCGGCAGCGAGGGCAAGGGTCTGTCCCGCCTCGTCACCGAGACCTGCGACGCGGTCGTGTCGATCCCGATCTCGGCCTCGACCGAATCGCTCAACGCCGGGATCGCGGCCAGCGTGACGCTGTACGAGATCGCGCGTCGCCGGAACGCCGAGTAGGCGACCGGCGCTCGCGCCGCGCGAACGAGGACAGGCCCTCGGAACGGATCTCCGTTCCGAGGGCCTGTCTGTCGTCAGCCGAGGTGTCGGACCCGATCAGACGAGGTCTCGCCAGTCGACCGGTCCGGTCATGGCGGCGGGGATGCTGATCGCCTCGGTCGGTGGCACGATCATGGTCGCCTCGTCGCGGCGGTGGCGCAGGACGGTGTTCACGTAGGAACCGACGGCTTCCGCCAGAGGGATGTCGCGACCCTCGTTCTGCGCGAGGAACCAGCGGTGCTCCAGGAGCTGGTGGAAGATCTCGGCGGGCTCGAGCTTGCCGCGGAGTTCGCGGGGGATCGCCTTCACCACCGGTTCGAACACGCGGATGAGCCACTCGTGCGCCGCCATCTCCTCGTCGAACCCGTCCTTCCCGAACGAGGCCGAGTAGGCGTCGAGGTCGTTGAGCAGGCGCCTCGCCTGGTTCTCGCCGGCGTCGAGGCCGGTGAGCCGCAGGAGGCGGCGCTGGTGATGCCCGGCGTCGACGACCTTCGGCTGGATCCGCACGGTCGAGCCCTCGTCGGTCGTCTTGATCGCGAGTTCCTCGATGTCGAAGCCGAGTTCGTTCAGACGGTGGACGCGCTCGGTGATGCGCCAGCGCTCAGACGCGTCGAAGGACTCGGAGCCCGTGAGCTCCTTCCAGAGGGACCGGTAGGCGGCGACGATGCCGTTGCTCACGGTGACGGGGTCGAGCTCGGCGTCGGCGCGTCCGCCGGCCTCGAGATCGAGGAGCTCGCCGGCGATGTTCACCCGGGCGATCTCGAGGTCGTTCTCACGCTGCCCGTTCGACAGGCCGCCCTCGTAGAGCTTGCCCGTCTCGGCGTCGACGAGGTAGGCCGCGAAGGCGCCGGCGTCGCGCCGGAAGAGCGTGTTCGACAGCGACACGTCGCCCCAGAAGAAGCCGACGATGTGCAGGCGGACGAGGAGGACGGCGAGCGCGTCGACGAGGCGGGTCGCGGTGTCGGGCCGGAGGGTGCCCTGGAAGAGCGCACGGTAGGGGAGTGAGAACTTCAGGTGCCGTGTCACGAGCACACTCGGCAGCTCACGGCCCTTGCGGTCGCTCCGGTTCGTGATGACCGCGAGCGGGTCGACGCAGGGGATGTCGAGGCGCTGCAGCGTGCGCAGCATGTCGTACTCACCCTTCGCCATCTCCGCGGTCGTCTCCTTGACGGCGATGACGTAGCCGGACAGGTTCGCGAACCGGACCAGGTGGCGCGAGATGCCCTTCGGGAGCGAGGCGATGGCCTCATTCGGCCAGTTCTCGAGGGGGAGCTCCCAGGGGAGGTCGAGCAGCGCCGGGTCGACGGTGGCAGCGGTGATGTTCAATGCGCCGGACATGGTGCGGAGCGCTCCTCGGGGATCGTCGTGCTGAGACTGGACAAGCGAAAACGACGATGGCCGAGCGATCGGAGACCGACCGCTCGACCATCGTCGGCGGGAAACTAGATCGAGGAGGACACGACCGGCTTGTTGCCCAGACGCTCACCCGATGCCGAGTCGAACGCGTGCACGTGGTGCGGCGTCGGCGCGAGGAACACCGTGTCGCCGATGTGTGCGTGGTTGCGACCGTCGACGCGGGCGACGATGTCGGTGCGCTTGCCGGAGACCTCGGTGTGGCCGTAGAGGTAGCCGTCCGCGCCGAGCTCCTCGACGAGGTCGACGGTCACCTCGATGCCGGAGCCCGAGTTGCTGGACACGGTGATGTCCTCGGGGCGCACGCCGACCGTGACGTTCTTCGACGGAGCGGCGTCGGTGATCTCGCGCTCGACCGGGATGATGAAGCCGCCGAGCTTGATACCGCCATCGGCGATCTCACCCTCGAACAGGTTCATGGCCGGGCTGCCGATGAAGCCGGCGACGAAGACGTTGTTCGGCTTCTCGTACAGGTCGCGCGGGGTGCCGACCTGCTGCAGGATGCCGTCCTTGAGGACCGCGATACGGTCGCCCATGGTGAGCGCCTCGGTCTGGTCGTGGGTGACGTAGACGGTGGTGACGCCGAGACGACGCTGCAGCGACGCGATCTGGGTGCGGGTCTGGACGCGGAGCTTGGCGTCGAGGTTCGACAGCGGCTCGTCCATGAGGAAGACCTGGGGCTGACGGACGATGGCTCGACCCATCGCGACGCGCTGACGCTGACCACCGGAGAGCGCCTTCGGCTTGCGGGTCAGGTAGTCCTCGAGGTCGAGGAGCTTGGCGGCCTCGAGCACGCGGGTGGCACGCTCTTCCTTGCCGACACCGGCGATCTTGAGCGCGAAGCCCATGTTCTCGGCGACGGTCATGTGCGGGTAGAGCGCGTAGTTCTGGAACACCATCGCGATGTCGCGGTCCTTCGGCGGCACGTCGGTGACGTCGCGGTCGCCGATGAAGATGTGGCCGTCGTTGACCTCTTCGAGGCCGGCGAGCATGCGGAGGGAGGTGGACTTGCCGCAGCCGGACGGGCCGACGAGGACGAGGAATTCGCCGTCGGCGACCTCGAGGTTCAGCTTGTCGACCGCGGGGCGGGTGCCACCCGGGTAGAAACGGGTTGCGTTGTCGAACGTCACAGACGCCATGGTTGTTCTCCTTCACCGGCAGGTACGTGCCGGACGATCCGTTGTGAATGGACGCGAACCCGTCATCGATGGCCGGTTCGCCGTCCCAGTATGCCACGACCTCCTGTGAATGGAAGGTCCAGCAGCCAGCGGATCTCCCGGTGGACGCACAGCCGGCTCCCGGCCTGGTTTGGGCCTCTCCCAGGCGGCAGGTCTACGATTACTCTGTTTGGCGCTGCCTCGTCTCCGCAGCGCGAGCCCCCGAAACGAGGATCAATGTCTGGCGCTGGATCGCAGAACCGACCGACCAAGAACGAACGACGCGACGCGGCACGCGAGAAGGCGCGGGTGCTGCGCGAGCAGCAGAAGCGCCGCGACCGCCGCAACCGGGTGCTGCTGCAGGGCGGCATCGTGCTCGGCGCGCTCGCGATCGTGGCGGTGGTGGCGGTCATCATCGTGACGTCGATCAAGCCCGCCGGACCGGTCCCGACCGCGGCGAAGAACGACGGCTTCACCGTCTCCGCCGGCTTGCAGCTGGTCGGAGCCCCGGCCAGTGCGTCGACGCCCACGCCGAGCGCGACCGATCCGGCCGCCCCCGCGGAGCCCGCC
>NZ_LWCT01000035.1:0-220625 GCF_001650455.1 Plantibacter sp. H53 | reverse complement strand
CGCTTTCCCCAGCCCGTCAGGCTCGGATCATGATGACCTCGATCGCCAGTTGGTTCCTCATCTCCTGTCTGGTGCTCCTCGCACCCGTGAGCACGTCTGGGGCGGCGCCGGCCTGGAGCTGGCCGATCGCTCCCCCGCACGTCGTCACCGAGCCGTTCGTCGCGCCGCCCGACCCGTACAGCGCCGGCCACCGGGGTGTCGACATCGCCGCATCGCCCGGTCAACCGGTCGTTGCAGCAGCCGCCGGCGTCGTGACGTTCAGCGGGACGGTGGTCGACCGACCGCTCGTCGTGATCCGGCACGACGACGGACACGTCTCGAGCATCGAGCCGGTGGTGGGTTCGGTCGAGGTCGGCAGTCCGGTGACCCGCGGGGCATCGATCGGGACCGTCGGCGTCGGCGGACACTGCGCCGACGGCTGCGTGCACTTCGGGGTGCGGCGCGACGGCGTCTACGTCAATCCGATGCTGCTGCTCGGCGAGCTGCCACCGGCCGTCCTGCTCCCGCTGACCGCGACGGCGGGGGCTCAGGCCCGCGGGTGGGCGTTGCGGTAGCTCTCCTTGATGCGTTCGACGGAGACGTGCGTGTAGATCTGCGTCGTCGCGAGACTCGCGTGGCCGAGGAGTTCCTGGACCGCGCGGAGGTCCGCTCCTCCGTCGAGCAGGTGCGTCGCGGCGGTGTGCCTCAGGGCGTGAGGCCCTGCCGGACCGCCGCCGGGCACGGCGTCGAGGAGCCGGGCGACGAGTGTGTAGACGGAGCGCGGGCCGAGCCGCCCTCCGCGCGCGCCGAGGAAGAGGGCTGCGGCGGGCGTCGGTCCGCGGTCGTTCGCGGCTGCACGGGCGACCAGCTGCGGGCGGGCGCTCGTGAGGTAGTCGACGATCGCCGACTGAGCGGGGACGCCGAACGGCACGACCCGCTCCTTGTCGCCTTTGCCCGTGACCCGGACGGTGAGTCGGTCGAGGTCGAGGTCGTCCCGGTCGAGTCCGCACAGCTCGGACACGCGAAGGGCCGAGGCGTAGAGCAGTTCGACGACGGCGAGGTCGCGGAGGGCGTTCGGCTCCCCCGATGCGGCGCGGTCCTCGAGCCCCGCGAGGAGGTCGTCGAACGGGCCCCGGCCGACGACGCGTGGCAGGGTCCGACCCGTCTTCGGACTCCGGAGACGTGCTGCGACGTCCGAATCGACCCTGCCGGTGCGGAGGAGCCAGGCGCTCCACGCCTTCGCCGTGGCGGTGCGTCGCGCGAGCGTCGCCTTGGACGAGCCGGCCTCGGAAGCGGCCCAGAGCCAGTCGCGGAGGAGGTCCAGCGTCACGCCGTCGACGAGCTCGACGTCGCGTCCGGTGGCGAAGTCGGCGAGCTGCCGAAGATCGGAGGCGTAGGCGCGAACGGTCTGCGGCGACAGCCGACGCTCGGAAGCGAGGTGCTCCGAGAACCCGTCGATGCTGCTCCAGATGTCCACGTGGACAGCATGCCCCACGCGTCCGACGCCGTGGCCTTCCCCCGCCGAGCGATCACCTCACGCCCGTCCCCCGACGAGCACCCACCCGCGCTCCCGTTCCTCGACGGCCCCGGCGAGATCGAGCGCACCGAGCACGCCGCTGACCTCGCGAGGACTCAGACCACTCGCTTTCGCAAGCGCCTCGACGGTGCGCGGCGAGCGGGCACTCATCACATCACGGACCCGGCGTTCCTCTGGCGAGGCGAACGCCTGCGCGTCCGCGTCGACCGCGGTCCATCCGGCGAGTTCCGCCATCTGCTCGGCGTTCGTCACGCAGGTGGCGGCATACTCACGTATCAGGCGGTGACAGCCCGCCGACGACGGACTCGTGACCGGGCCGGGCACGGCTCCGAGCGGACGCCCGAGGGACGCGGCGTGACCCGCCGTGTTGATCGAACCGGAGCGGTCTCCGGCCTCCATGACCACCGTCGCCGCCGAGGCTGCGGCGATGAGTCGGTTCCGCTGCAGGAACCGCCATTTCGAGGGTGTGGACCCGCACGGCGATTCGCTGATGACGGCTCCGCCGGCCTCGCGGATCCGACGGATGAGCGCGTCGTGACCGGCAGGGTACGGCCGATCGACCCCACCTGCGAGGTAGGCCACGGTCGCCCCTCCGCTCCCGAGGGCGGCTCGGTGCGCCGCGCCGTCGATGCCGTAGGCGGCACCCGACACGATCACGAAGCCCCGATCGACGAGCCCGGCCGCCGCCTCGAGGGTGACGTGCTCACCGTAACCGGACGCGGCCCGGGCACCGACCAACGCGATGGCACGTTCTCCCGCGGGGGCGTTGGGAGAGCCGCGGAGCCAGAGGGCGTGCGGCGCGTGCACACCGAGGTGGTCGAACCCCGCATGCCAGCCCGGAGCGCCGGGCAGGAGGAGTCGGACGCCGACCTCGATCGCCGTCTCACACGCGGCGACGAGGTCAGCCGAGACGAGCCGGGGCCGCCAGCGTTCCAGCGCACTTCCGAGCACACGGGAGACGGGCACCGCGGAGGGATCCTCGGACTCGGCATCGGCCGACGTCGAGCCCGAGCCACTGGACCACTCGCTGCCGAGGATGCGGCGCTGCAGTTCGGTCGGCCCCACCCGGTCCAGAACCGCTGACAGTGCGCCCGCAGGGCCGAGCGCACCGATCACGAGCCCGGCGACGCCGTCGCCCGGTTCGGCGATCATCGTCCAGGCCGCCTGAGCGAACGCCGCCCGGATCCCGGCGGTGCCGACGTCATCATCGGCCTCCAAGACGGGCTCGGCACCTCCATCTGCGCCAGGGCTGCCCGCGGCCTCGACCGGTTCCAGGCCGCCGAGGCCTCGGACGAGGCGTTCGACCAACCCGCGGTCCAAACCGAACCACGCACTCATGAGATGCCCTTCCGCAGGAAGAGGGCGCGCCCCAAGTGCTCGGCTGTGGGGCTGCCTGCCCCGTCGAGGTCGGCGAGCGTCCAGCTCAGTCGGAGGATCCGGTCGTAGCCACGCATGGTGATGCCTCCCCGCTCGAGGGAGCGGTCCAACGCGCTCGTGACGGATCGGGGCAACCGCATCCGCGGGCTCCTGAGCCAGGTGCCGCTCGCCTGTGCGTTCGTGATCCAGCCGGTGCCGGCCAACCGCTCGGCACTCGCGGCCCGCACCGCCTCGACGCGGGAACGAGCCTCGGCGGTGGAGACCTCACCCTCCCGCGAGAGACTCGTCAGTGCCGAGGTGATCCGGTGCACCCGCACGCGGATGTCGATCCGGTCGAGGAGCGGCCCCGAGATCCGCCCGAGATAGCGTCGACGGGCCTGCGGTGGACAGGTGCAGACGCCGTCCGCCGTGCCGTACTGACCGCACGGGCAGGGGTTCGCGGCGAGGACCAGTTGGAAGGCGGCCGGGAACGTCGCGCTGCCGTGCGCACGATGCACGGTGACCACGCCGGCTTCGAGTGGCTGACGCAGCGAGTCGAGGACGTCGGCGCGGAACTCCGGCGCTTCGGCAAGGAATCCTAGATACGGTAATACCGAATCGAAGGAGAACGATGCCAGTTCGCGCAGCACTCTACGCCCGGCTGTCCGATGATCGGGACGCCGACAAGCTCGGTATCGATACCCAGCTCGGCGACGGTCGTGCCATCGCTGAGCGAAAGGGTTGGACCGTCGTTGGTGAGTACGTCGACCGATCGCTGTCAGCGTCCAAGAAGCTCGTAAACCGTCCCGAGTACAACCGGCTCGTGGACGACTTCAACGCTGGCACATTCGACGCTCTGATCTGCTGGGACCTGGACAGGCTCACGCGCCAGCCACGCCAGCTCGAGGACTGGATCGACGCTGCCGAAGAGCGCGGGCTGATGATCGTGACGGCCAACGGTGAGGCTGATCTTTCGACGAGCAACGGCATCATGTTCGCTCGGATGAAGGCGACCATTGGCAAGAACGAGTCAGACCGAACGTCGCAACGCGTGAAGCGCAATGTTCAAGCGCGACGGGATGCAGGGAAGTGGCACGGAGGCACCGTTCCATACGGGTACACCGCTGTCGATTCGCAGTTGAAGCCTCGGGATGATGAGGTCGAGCGGATCACCGAAGCGATGAAGCGCCTGCTGGCTGGCGACACCATGTACGGCATCGCGTCGGACTGGAACAGTCGCGGCCTGATGACCAGAACGGGCAAGGCATGGCGGCAGTCGAACCTTCGTCCCATCCTCTTGAACCGAACGAACCTCGGTGAAACGAAGTCCGGCACTGTCGGATGGACACCGATCGTTGAACGAGTGACGTTCGATCGAGTCGAACGGCTACTGACGGACCCGTCTCGTCGCGTGACGAAGAGCCCCGGCGTGCGAGGCGGTAAGTACTCGATGGGCGGAGGTGTGTCCGTTTGCGCTGAATGTGGGTTCCGGCTCATCACTGACACGAAGCGCGGCCGAACACGCCTAGCTTGCCTTTCACGAGTGTCTAGCACTGTAACGGACCCCACCACTGGCGAAGTGCTCGTTCCTGGCGCTTGCGGTCACGTTGCCATCGATCACGAACGGCTTGAAGAGTACGTATTCACCGAGGTGGTGCGGGCGTTGGAGGCGAACCCTCGATGGGGTCAGGTGCTAGCTGAGCGCGACCCTTCAGCAGATGCGCGCATCGAAGCCCTTCAGTCGAAGAGGACCGACCTCGAAGAGCAACGCCAGCGAGTGACGATGGAGTACGTGCGGGGGTTGATTCCCCAGCGCGAGCTCGACCAGATTCGCGCGACCATCGAGGCTGAGGCCGATCAGCTCCAACGCGAGATTGACTCACTGCTTGGAACGTCGATTATGAGCGACGCGCTTGCTGACGGTCTCGACTGGCGGGCGTGGTCTCCTATGAGGCGACGCAACTTCTTGAAGATTGCCATCGCGCGCGTCGAAGTCGACCGTTACCCAACTGGTATGGCTCGGAACCTGCCGAAGCGAAGTAACGAGACAGCCGCGGAGAATGCTGCTCGGCGAGCTGACCTCGTTCAGACCGTCATGGAGCAGCGAGTGAAGATCGTCCCCCGAGGAGCCTGACGCAACGTAGGTCTGGACGGCCGCGACAAAGACACTGACCGAACCCGGCGGTCGATAGGGAGTCCCCCAGCTAGATCGGCGCTAGGACAAGACCACCACTAGTAGGAGTGGGGCGTTGGACTACTCATCCTCCTCGCAGCAGACTGCCCTGACAGTTACGTCGCGGCGATGCTGTCGTGCCATCTCGCGGACCTTCAACCCTGGCCGATCGGTCGATCCACGGAGCCATCCCAACCTGTCAGATGGCCTCTCCGCATCTCGATGTACAGGTGTCGAGGGTCTTGTGTATTTCCTATTTACATTGGGTTCATCGGGGGATTTGATTTCGATTCGACGGCGGGAGGTACCTGCCTAGGACGGAACGAACCCATGACCAGCAACGCAGCCACCAAGCCCTCCGCGACTACCGAAGCAACGGAGCCGGCCAAGGCTCCAAGCAGGAAGGACCTGCTCTTGACGCTGGAGGGAGCGGGCTACACCGGCCCGACCAGCTTCACTGCCTCGACTCTGCGCGACGTGGTGGCGTGGATCGAAGCTGGAACTCCGAAGGACTCCCCCACGATCCCGACTGGCGTCATGCACGCCGTCCACCCGGAGCTGAAGCCTGCGCCGAAGGCCAGAGCAGCACGACTCACGAAGGTTCAGCAGGGCTACCAGCAGGCGCTCACTGAGGTCGCGGAGCTGACGGACCTGGCATCGGTTCGCGCCTGGGTTGCGGCCAACCAGATCGAGACCAGCGCGTGAAGGTGATCGGCTACCTGCGCGTATCGACCAGCCAGCAGGAGTACGGGATCGAGGCGCAGCGTCGAACCATCGAGGCTCAGGCAGAGCTACGAGGCTGGACGGTCGAATGGATCGAGGATGCTGGTCGATCAGGCAAGGACATCAATCGCCCTGGCATCTCGTCGGCGCTCGACCAACTCAAACGCGGAGAGGCGGAGGCGCTGGTCGTATCGAAGCTGGATCGACTGAGCAGGAGTTTGGCCGACTTCGCTCGACTCCTAGAGACTGCGAGCAAGCAGGGCTGGGGCGTCGTGGCGATCGACCTCGGCATCGACACGACTACGCCCACCGGCGAGCTGGTCGCGAACATCATGGCCTCGGTGTCGAGGTGGGAACGGCAGATGATCGGCCTGCGCACCAGGGAGGGGCTGGCTGTCGCGAAGGCGAACGGCGTCCGGCTCGGCTCCCCCGTGCTGATGGACCCGGCAGTCGAGGAACGGATCGTTGCTGAGCGCGCTGCTGGCCGGACCCTGGCTGCTATCGCAGCAGGGCTCAACGACGACCAGACGGTCGTATCCGGTCGTGGCGGTCGGTTCTACCCGAGCACGATCCGGGGCGTCCTGGGGCGGCTTCAGAACGGTTAGTGTTGTCCGGTACCCCCGATAGGGAGCAGCTCATCACGCCTCTTTCCGTCGCTGCCGGTCCAGTAGACCCAGACCTGGACGCCGAATGCCCAGCCTTCGTCTGTGACCAACGCCTCGAACACTGCCGCGTTCTTACCGGAGAGATCGTCCCACGCGGCTCCGCTAATGAACCTCAAATCCGAACCAGCGGGGTGTTGCAGAACGACATGCTTGGCAACGGATTGGTCGGCTGAGTTTGTGAGGACGAAGTCCGTTCGCCCGCCGGTTCGATCACGAACCGCATTCCAGCGAGGCGGATACACCGGGGCTGCTCGCTCCGCCACGACCTTCTCGCGCTCTTCCTGGACGCCCCGCTCGAAGGCCTCCTCGAGCGACTCCGCGGTTGTCAGCGGCGCGATTGCCTCGGCGGGAAGGAACGCTTCTGCCTCGTGCGGATCACCGTTGCGGTCCTTCCATGCAACCTTGAACGGCACCCCTTCAGCCCGCCCCCGGTCAGTGACGATCCCACCGATGGTCTTGCCGACATACGAGCCATCGCTGTCTACACCAACCTCAGACCAAGCGTTGTGCCCATCGAGCACGAAGTGCGTCGCCGGTGCCGTGACCACTACATCCGTCGACCGGCCCGGCGTCGACCGCAACGTGAAGCGGTCATCTGCGTCGCTGGCCGTAACGGTCCACGTCGGAATCGGCGCGGCACTCCGGTCAGCAGCAACTCGTTCCTCCACTTCGGCCCTGCCACGTTCCTCAGCCGCTGCAAGCGCAGCCGCTCGGCGCGTTGTGGTCGTGACCGAAATCCGAATGCTCCTAACGAAGTTCCAGGCCGCGCGCACGCCCTTGTTGATCGGACCGCGAAGCTTCGGTATTCGCGCCAGCAGCGCCAGGATCAGGCCAGCGATGACCGCGGCCGCCACCGCGATCAGGAGTATGCCAAGGGGATGCGCAGTGAAGAACGTGAAGTCCTCCATTAGCTACAACATACCCGCGGCTGCGAGGACGAGTCTCGTGTCGACGTGCGTCTGAAACGGTGACGGCTTCCACCCAGTCACTTCTTGAAGGAAACCGCCCTTGTCGCCGCGTTCTGTCCAGAGCTTGTCAACGACGGGGAGGCGGTTCCAATTGATGGGTTCGTCGCTGCTTAGGTTCTGCGGCGGGCGATAGTGGGTCTCGAACGAGTCGGCGCCATTTCGCCCGAAGTTTCCTTGCGAGAACCGAGGGGCAGGCTCGGTCGACCAATGGCGGTCGTCGTCTGACTCCCAAACTTGCACCGACCAGGAAATATGCACTACGTCATCGCTGAGCTGCGCAAGCCACACTCCAAGAATCTCTTCGGGGCTGTCGTCACTGGTGTAGTCGTCGCTGACCGAATCACCGTCTGCCCACCAGTGCAAGCCCAGCCGCACCTCCTTCTGCACCGCGTACTTGGTCGTCGTGATCAGCCAGCGGTTCTCCGTCTTGGAGTAGGTCGTTGCACTCATTTGCTCATTGTGGCAGGCAAGTCAGCAGTTCACTCGATTGAGCCGTAGGCGCGTCAGATCAAGCGGGAGATCGCAACGTCTCGGTACGGATTCGCTGTGCCGCCAGTCTCGAGGTTTACGATCGTGAAGCCCTCCGCGCGAAGCTTGGAGATGACCTCATATGTAGCTGGCTCGACGAAACTGGTCCATCCGTCGGACCCGCCTGGCCCCGCCTCGCCAGTTGAACTATCCTCCGGACGAAAGGCCGCTCTGACGATGATGCGCTTGTTCGCGCTTTTCGGAAACTGCGCTCGGGCGCTGGCTAGGATCTGGTCGGGCATACCTCTCCTCCGGGTTGGCTCTCAGTACGATCAGAAGTGCGGAGACCGAACCATTATGAGTCCTGCCGCTCCGCAGTTGGGGCTAGTGACCGCGATTGGGTTAGACCTTCCTGAGGTGCGGGCTCCGAGCCCAGTTACACCCCCGGCTATTTAGATAGCCGGGGGTTTGAAACTGGGCGCCCTGTTGCCGAACCAGGGCGGATGCAACTGGGCTGTGCAACTGGGCTCGTGGGTAGTACTCGACAGGGTTTCAGGGTGGCGCTGCCCGTACCCAATTGCACTGTCACGGACCCTGCAACTGGGATCTGCGACTGGGCTCGGCCCAGTTCCGTGCAACTGGGCTTCGAGGTCAGTAAGCCCACCGATATGTGGCTGCGGTCTTTCCGGTCGAGGACTGACTTGCGGCCGTCGCCTCGATGACGGTTCCGGCCGCGACCAGCCGATGCACATGGCGGCGGGCAGTTGCCTCGGTTACGTCTGCCTCCGTAGCGATCTGCTTCACCGTGAGCTCTCTCATGCCAGCGCCCCGAAGGACGGACTCGACGGTCGCGACGTACCTCACGGCAGTGCTTCCCCGCTTGTGGTCATGTACCAACTGCAACGGCCCAACCTCCTCGGCCGGCTGCTTCAGGTGGTGCATCATCACTTCCGGGTCACCTTGTGTGCCGCTCAACTGGATCACCGAGCCGAGACCTGCGGTCAGCCACGTCGACCCGTAGATGCTGTCGAGTGAAGCTGTGCGCTGCTGGCCGTTCTGCGCCTTCCTTTCGTGATGCAGAACGAGCACCTGAATTCCGCGCGCGATCAGTTCCTGCCACGCGGAGTTGACCGCCGCACCGACCGCGTCGTCACTGAGTCCCGGCAGCAAGTCCTTCACGGAGTCGAAGACCACCAGGTCTATGCCCTCGGCCTGGTCCTCGACCCAGTCGGCCAGTGCCGACGAGTCCGTGCGGATGTCGACACCAGTCGGTCCTTTCCACATGAGCAGCTTCTCGTTCATAAGGCCACGATTGTCCTCGGTGATCATGCGCCGAATTGACCTCGCTGCCTGCCTCGGACGGTCCATCGCGAGGTAGAGCGAACGTCCGCTCGACGGTTTGACGGTGAGCCCCAAGAATGTCCCGTCCGTCACGCCCATTCGAGCCAGGATGAGCTGTTGCGCGAGCGTTGTCTTTCCGAGCCCCTGAGCCCCGGCGATCATCAAGGCCTCACCTTCGGCCCACAGCACACGGTCACCGTCTCCCCACAACGCAGGGATGACGTCCGGCTCATCGAGCGCGAAGTCACCGCCGGGAACGAGCCGTGCATGCGTCGAGCGGTGCACGGGAGGCCCGTCCCGCAAGTCAAGACTGCGAGCGAACGCCAGAATCTCTTCGTCCGATGCGGTCATGTAGTCGAAGTCCGTCATCGTGACCGTCCCATGAGCCGCGCTGCAAGGTTGATGCGACGAGTGTTCTCTTGCGCGATGAAGTGCCGGTTGCGGTGGAGCATGCTCTCGACTTCGGTCCAAGGGAAGGTCGCCGTATCCGGCGTCTTGAGCCAGACGGCACGGGCAAGTGAATGAACCTCGTTCTCGCTGTCAGTTCCATACTTTGCCCACCAGCGACAGATCAGCCGATGCATGCTGTCGTTCCGCCGTCCGACGGGGAGCCCGTCGCGGAGAGCGTCCTGTGTTGAGATCAGCAGTCCAGAGGCCATCTGAGCGGTGCCGCTTCCACCAGTGCGGTATCGACCGCCATCCCTCCGGATGGCCGCGACAAGCCAGTCCGGGGCCGGTGGAAGAGCCGTCAGGCTCCCCCGTCCGACTTCGTACTGACGGTAGCCCGTGTCAGGTGTTCGCGACGCACTGCTGCGCATGGACACTGTCCGAACCGACGGCGGGGCTACGACCATCCCTCCATCGGCTCTCACATCGACATTGGGCAACCATCCCGCACAACTGCGCAGCGGCTCTTCGAGCGTGAAGTAGAGGTGCCCACCATCGCCAGGCGTATCGACCCTCACTCCTCGAGGTATCTCGTGGCCGTTTTCGTCCGCCCACCTCATTAAGGAGTGAAGCCCGTCGACTCCGTGTCGACGGTCGTAGTCGATAACGAGGAGGCGGCTCGGCGCTCCGGTTGCTATACCGATGTTCGAGGCCTTGTCGATCCCCCACCAATGGCGGATTCGCCCTTCATCAGTTGTAGCGATGCTCTCGAAGTGTCCAAAGGATCCCAGGAGTCTCCGGTGGGGCCTGTTGCCGAACGGCTCTGCCGGGAAGATACCAAACCTTCCCAGCCGAGCGAAACCAAGCGCTGAGGGCAAAAACCCCAGCTCATCGGTGGGTTCTGGGATATAGTCGACAATCGAATGCTGTGGTTCCTGGTTTCCTCTGGATCCGTGGGTGTCGTCCTTGAGCAAGGCGGCACCCTTTTCAGTTTCCCTCTCCATCAGAGCTCACCTCCGTTGCGCGAAGAAACGCCGCGATCCGGTCGATGGTCTCGTCGTCGAACTCGATGGCCGCGCGGCTCATGATCGGGCCGCCTTGCGACCGCCTCGGGCGCCGTATCTGCCGTCGAGCAGTTCCGCATCGAGCAGGCACTCGATCGGCAACCCTACAAGGAGGGGTAGGCCTGCCTTGATCAGGTCACTTGGATGCGCCCGACCAGCGAGGACATTCGCGAGGTGTGCCGGGCTGCAACCGATCCGAGCCGCAGCGTCACGGGTGGACAGGTCGTGGATGATGAGTGATTTCCGTGCCGGTTGGCGACGGTATGTGAGTGTCACGGGAGTGTTTCCCGGCGTCTGCGGCTGATCGCTGGCGAGTGCGCCCTCCCACTTGGTCCACGCAGACGCCGTTCAACGGACGAATACCACCGAGGGAGTTCGCAAACGCTGGGCCCCCAGCCACGCTTTCAGATAGCGCCGGGATTGAGCCGCGAAGGCTGCGTGTGGCCGCTGGTCGGAACCAGTCCATCGTCCGTTGACGGCGAATCTACAACACGAACACCCTGATGTAAACAAGGCCGGCTGCTCGGGATGGCGCGCTACAGAAGGGTTGCCGCCGGTCCTGCATCCAGCGGCCGAATTGAGCGGAGCAGGTAGCTCCGGCGGCCCGAGTTAGAGGAGGCCGAGTCGTGCTGAATAAAGACAGTGAAAGTGGCCTCTACCCGCTGCTCAGGTTCGGCGGCCAACGCTGCAACCTGCTGCTGAATTTCAGTCGAGGCGAACGACGAAGGGATCGGGCGCGAGCGACCATCGGGAATGAAGTACATAATGCCCGTTGACCACTTGTGCCCGTCGAGGATTCCCGACGAGACCCATGGCTCCTCATCCATCTGCTCAACTTTGAGCCGGTCCCATAGGTACTTCGCCGCGATGGGCTGCAACACGACTTCCTCAACACCGATACCACGCTGACGATACTCGCCCGACACCGACCACTCCTGCTTGAAAACCTCATGCACCGCCACGCGAAGCTTTCTGCGCGCGCTGAGCGGGATGCTCTGAATGGCTCCGTCGAGCACGTCGCTGTCAGGCGTCTCAGGATTCGAGTGAGCGAAGAGAAGCGCGAAACGGTGCAGCGCTTCAGACTGAAGGTTCCCATCAACCCAGACCGGACCGTCTTGCTGCTGATCAGCGAACGGGTTCTGAGCCACGTCGACCGGGTCCGGGGCGATGAACGTTGCCCTGACAGAGCCCGGCCCCGGAGCAATCAAAACGTCACGTGCGGCGGTGCGCCCCAGGCGATCCCGGACGTACTCTTGCGCCGCTTGCGCAACCTTCGTCACGAAAGTACCGAAGGCGACAGCATTCGTAGCATGGTCCTCAACGGAGCGACCGTCGAGGTGAAGCTCCAACTGCCCGGCGCGCGGAGCCAGCACCTGCGCAGCCACGGCTTCCAATTCGGGCTTTCCGGCAGTTGTGGCAAGGATGGACCCAATCAACAGATCGCGATGCGGGGACCCCTCAGCTGCAATCAGGGCGCGCCGGAGACTCTCAGTCAGCGGCAGATTAGACGGAGACATCGGGATTGATCACCTCCACGTACCCTTTCCGTAAACCAGGAACCACCTGTTTGTCGCGGTCCGTGACCGCGCTCCAGTAATCCTCGAAGAACTCCCGCACTTCGACAACGTCAGCTGGAACGAAGAACCCATCGATTAGCCCGCCCATGACGTGCGCCTTCCCGATGCTGACCCGCTGGCCCAACAGAGTTCCCTCGGCGTTCAGGAAGGTGAACAGCGGAGCTTCTATGCCTTGGCTGACCTGTTCGTCAGTGTACGTCGGACAGAGGACAACGACGTCGGCATCGTGCGGCGCAGCCCAGTCCTTGTGCGTCGTGAAGCCGCCGTCGATCCGGAGCCGGGCGTCAGGAAAAAGATCCCAGACCAGCTCGGCATAGAGCTTCAGTGCCGTGAAAACGCGTTCTCGTTCGGCCGCGAAAGGGGCTTCCGCAACGAACCGGTCGTACACCTCGTCAAGCGTTGCCGGGTAGGGCTCCGTTGACGGCGGAAGCATGCCCGTCGCAGGGTCGATCTCTGGAAGCACCGTTCCCCCAACTTTGTCTTCCGATTTCTCGAAAGCATAGCGGGTGCCTGGCTCAGGACAGCACGTGGCGCTACCGCTGATGTTGCGGAGGGTTGCGAGAGCCATCCACAATCCGAAGATGGGACCTCGATGGTTGCGGCCCCTCAGCCTCGCTCTCAAACCCTGCCTCCGCGACGTCGGACGCACCTCTGGTGTCACTTTCCGCGGGCTCGGGTTCGACTACCTCGGCCAGCATCTCCAACACCGCAGGGGGCGGCTGACGGTAGATACCTTCCAACTGCACGATCTGCTCCCACGGCTTCACGTCGAGAGTCACTTCGGACTTGACACCGTTGCCGGTGCGATCCAGGAGCATCTGGATGGCGCGGAGCCGATCGGCGTCGGACGTGTCGGTCTTAGTGAGGATGCGCTGCAACTCTGTGAGTGCAGGGTTCACCAGCTCCTGCATCCGTTCGCGGGCTTTCTGCTTGACGTTGGGGAGCTGCCCTCCGTGCTTCGAGCAGACGGTGGCACCCTTGATGGCGTAGTTCTTGCAGGGCTCACCGTTCGAGCGTGTGCCACCGCATCGGACCTTCGGATGGTCAACGCGCTTCCGGATCTTCTCGACCATCGTGGAATCGTCAACTCCCCCGTGACGCTCACACATCTTTGATCCGTGCACTGCGTTGCGTCTGCACTGGTTGCCGAAGTTCGCGCGCCCCGGCGTCTTCGCCGTTGCTTCACACTGAGCCATTACTACGCTCCCTCCACACCACAGGTGCCCAGTTGGCCTCCAGGGCGCTTACACAAATGGAGCACGCGGCCACATCGACAACGACTCTTCCGGCCCGAATTGACAGCACCTTGTACCCGTAGGACGGCGGGTAGTCACAGATGTCGCACGGTTGAAGCATGAGGTCATACCGGAGCGCGTCAGCCGTCTCCGGAGTCTGAGCGTATTCTGTGCCATATCTGGCCTGGACGACTACAGCGCTTGGAGCCGGAAAATGGCCCGCGTCTCCGAACTCTTCACGGTGTTGGTCATCCAAGAGCCACAGGCCCCGTGCAGCGAGTCTGACTCGCTGACCGATGTACGGATGATCGATGAGATGGCGATTGTGCGGAGCAAGTCGTCGAGCTTCGGCGTAGCTCGCTTCGAACTGATCGACCTCGGCTGAATCTGCGAGCGAAAGTGTCATGATGCCTCTCCTTGGCTGGACCATCAATTGAGTCGGCTGGGCGGAGGGGCCGTGTGGTGCCGTGCCCAGCCAAGGACGGCACCACACGGGGTTCTTAGAGCGTCGGGTTCGCGTACGTCGCGCTTGTCGTGATCTGCATGACCGCGGCAGCACCACGGTTGCGCACGCCCACGCCGAAGCCCTGCGCGTAGGTGGACTCGACCAGCGGGTAGCGGTTGTTCGTACCCGGGATGACGCGGAGGCCCTGGTACTCGGGACGAATGTGGCTCCTGAACGCGAGCGCGTTGCGCGCGGACCCCTGCCCAGCGACGGCAGCAGCGATCACGTACCCGTCAACGGCGTAGTAGTTCTCTGCGATCAGAGCGCCTCCGAACGAACCGATGATCGGGAGGCCGTTGAGTTCGGCCGGCGGCAGATCACCCACGATCTGCTCAGTCGTGAGGTAGGCAGGAGCCTGGTCCGACGGGATGAAGTCGAACGGGGAACCCGTGGCGACGCGAAGCGCGCGGATGGCCTCACCCTGGTTGGGGTGGACCAGGATGACGATCTTCTCGCCAGGCAGGGTGCCGTAACCGTGGTGGGTGATGTGCCGGATCAGGTCACGGAGGTCGGCGCCGTCGACCTGGGCGGACTGGCTCGTCAGGTAGTGGGTGTGTCCTGCGTTGAACGTCTGTCCAGCGAACACGGGCGGCTTCGCGTCAGCCTCCCCATCCCAGAGCGCGTAGATGGATGCGCCGCTCTCGTTTGTGCGTCGGGTCGCGATCGTGGTCTTGGTCATCAACGCGCGCAACGTGGCGTTGAAGATGAGGCGATCGTTGGCTTCGAGCGCGGCGTTGTGCTGCGCCATGACCTGCTCGGTCGATGCGTCGCGAAGGAACGCCTCGGTGTAGCGGATCGCGAGGTCGTACCACTTCAGGGGGAACCCCATCGGCAGTGGTTCGAGACCGGCGCGCGACGCCTTGGGCGCTCCGAACTCCGAAGCATCCTCGAACTCGGCGAGCCCACTCCCCTGGCCGACGTAGTCGACTGCCAGGGTCGTGTCGAACGTGAAGAGCGAGCCGATGGCCGTGCGCTGCTTGTTGACCAGCGCGATGGTCGAGATGAAGTCCGACCAGATCTTGTTGAGGTCCGTGCCGTCGGTCGTGCGGCTAAGAACGTCAGATGCGGTGTTGAAACCACGGGTTACTGCCATGATGCACCTCCAGTGCGTAAGAACGTTCGGGACCGGAGTCCCTCGAAACGTCCGCACCTCTGGTGGCGGACAACTCACGTCTCAGCGGGGTCAGAGCGACCGAATCTGTTAGGTGTGAGCTGCGTGGCGACACATCATGTAGTCACCATCGAGTTCATTGTATCAGGATTCATGGTTGTATTTAGGATAGTTTGACTCGTCGAGGAAGAGCACGCCGTGCGCCGCGCGCGCGGCTGCCCCAGGTCGGATCTGGCGCGAACCGCCACCGATGATCGCCGCCGCCGATGACGAGTGGTGCGGGCTCTCCCACGGTGGTCGTCGGGCGAGCGCGCCGTCCGGCGGCAGACCGATGAGCGAGCGGAGGCAGCTGACCTCGACCGCGGCCTCGGCGTCGAGGTCGGGAAGGACCTCGGGGAGCCGGGCGGCCAGCATGGTCTTGCCGGCCCCGGGAGGTCCGACCATCATGACGTGGTGCCCGCCGGCGGCCGCCGCGACCATCGCGTCGACCGCATCCGGCTGTCCGACCACGTCCGCGAGATCGAGTGGGTCGGGCGTGGGCAGCCGATCGACCCGTTGCCGGACGGGTTCGAGGTCGATCGCGGACAGTTCCGCACCGTGCCAGATGGCCGCATCACGTAGCGAGGTCGCCCCGATCACCGTGACGCCGGGCACGAGCTGCGCCTCCTCGACGTTGGCGGTCGGCACCATCACCGCGTCGTAGCCGGCGCGGGCGACGGCGAGGACGGCCGGCAGCACGCCGACGAGCGGACGGAGTCGACCGTCGAGCCCGAGCTCACCGAGGTGGACGACCCGCTCTGCGGACTCCCGGCGCACCAGGCCGCCCACGGCGAGGCAGGCGATCGCCATCGAGAGGTCGAAGGCGCTCCCCTGCTTGGGCAGCGACGCTGGAGACAGGTTGATCGTGAGCTTGCCGCCGGGCAGCTCGCAGCCGGAGTTCGCCGTCGCACTCTTGATGCGGTGCGCGGCCTCCCCGAGCGATTTGTCGGGAAGACCGACGATCGCCATACCCGGCACGGTCGCGGCGGCAGACGCCTCGACCTCCACGATCGCGCCCGTGAGGCCGGCGAGTGCGACCGACCAGGTGCGTGCGACGGCCATCAGGAGACTCCCCGCAGGTGCTGGAGTCGCATGTCGCCTTCGGACGGCAGCACGATGCCGACGACGTCGACGCGCATCCGCCTCGAACGCGGTCGGTGCTCAGCACACCAGGCGCCGGCGAGGCGACCGATCCGGGCCAGCTTGCTCGGCGTGACCGCCTCCGCGGGATCACCGAAGCCGACGCCCGAACGGGTCTTCACCTCGACGAAGACCAGCGTGCCGTCGTCGTCCGCGACGAGATCGAGTTCACCCTGCGGGCATCGCCAATTGCGGTCGAGGATGCGGTATCCACACGCCTCGAGATGATCCGCCGCCACCTGCTCGCCGCGTCGGCCGAGCTCGTCCTTCCGTGCCATGTGCACCTCCTGGCATCCAGCCAAGCGTGCAGACGAGGCTCGTTACCCGGAGGTGGGTCTGTCGTCGACGAGCGCGCGGCGAAGCGCGCCTGTGGAGCGCTGTCGGTCGCGGGGGCCTCGCCCTACTCGTCGAGCGTGAGTTCCTTCGGGAGTTCGAAGTCGCGCGAGGACAGCTGCTCGACGTTGACGTCCTTGAACGTGAGCACTCGGACGCTCTTGACGAAGCGGTCGGACCGGTAGACGTCCCACACCCAGACGTCGATCATGGAGAGCTCGAAGTAGAAGTCGTTCGCCGTGTCGCGTCGCACGAGGTCGACCTCGTTGGCGAGGTAGAACCGGCGCTCGGTCTCGATCACGTACTTGAACTGCCCCACGACATCGCGATACTCGCGGTAGAGGGCCAGTTCGACCTCGCGGTCGTAGTCTTCGAACTCGTCTTCGTCCATGGTCTCTCCAGTCTACGTGTAGGCGGGCAGCCAGCTGCTCCGGTGGTGGAGGGTCAGGCCGTGCTCGGAGAGGGCCGACAGATGCTGCGCCGAGCCGTATCCCTTGTTGCCCTCCCACCCGTACTCCGGCAGTGCGTCGTGCAACTCGATCATCAATCGGTCGCGGTGCACCTTGGCGAGCACGGACGCAGCGGCGACCGACGCGCAATCCCGATCCGCTTTGACCCTCGTGGTGATGGTGAGCGGTCGCTGGAGCGCCCGGCTCAGCCAGTCGCTGTTGCCGTCGAGCAGGACGGTGGACCCGGTGACGTCCGCGCCGATGGCGTGCAGTTCGAGCAGCGCCCGACGGCCGGCGAGTCCGAGGCACGCGGTGATACCGAGCTCGTCGACCTCCGCCGGGCTCGCGAGTCCGACGGCCCCGTACAACACCCACTCGCGGGCCAGCGGTTCCAGGCGGGTCCTCGCTCGCTCGCTCAACAGCTTCGAGTCGCGGAGGCCCTCAGGGAACGGCCCGCACGCCGGGGCGACCACCGCGGCGCCGACGGCCACCGGGCCGGCGATCGCTCCGCGACCCACCTCGTCCATGCCGATGACCGACGGGACACCCGCAGCGAACAGTTCGTGCTCGACCTCGAGGGTCGGTTCGCTGACGGCCATCACTCCTCTTCTGGGGCGGGGATGCCCTGGAAGACGGACGGGTAGTTGTCGAGCCAGGCCCAGTTGCTGGACGGCCAGGTGATGACGAACGCGCGCCCCACGACGTTGTCGATCGGGACGAAGCCACCACCGGGTGTGTCGCCGTTGTACCGGGAGTCCTTCGAGTTGTACCGGTTGTCGCCCATGACCCAGAGCGAGCCCTCCGGGACGACGATGTCGAACGGGTCTCCAGACACCTTCTCGGTGCCGGCCGGGAGCTTCACGTACGGTTCGTTCAGCGGCACCCCGTTGACCGTCATCTGCCCGAGGGGGTTGCAGCACGACACGTGGTCGCCGGGCAGGCCGATGACGCGCTTGATGAGGTGGTCGTCACTGTCGGGAGCGACGAGGCCGAAGATCGACAGCACCCATTCGACGGCTGCGGTGACGGGAGGCTGCGGAGCCTCGACCGTCTGCGGGAGCCAACCGCCCGGATCTTGGAAGACGACCACGTCGCCACGGTTCAGCGAGACCACGTCGGGGACGAGCTCGTTCACCAGGATGCGGTCCTGGATCTGCAGCGTGTTCTCCATCGACCCGGACGGGATGTAGAACGACCGCACGAGGAAGGTCTTGATGAGGAAGGAGACCAGCAGCGCGACCACGAAGATGATCAGGAGGTCGCGAAGGAAGAGCAGCGCTCCGCGTTTGCCGCGGGGGCGCTGCTGGTGGTCGGGCGACGCGTCTGCCGCCAGGGAATTGTCTGTCATTTAACCGCCTGAGCTCCCCACCAGCTTATCCGGTGGGGAGCTCAGGAATGATCGCGGAGGGCGACCGGGAGGACGACTAGTTGTCGCGCTTCTCCTTGATCTTCGCCTTCTTGCCACGGAGCTCGCGGAGGTAGTACAGCTTCGCGCGACGGACGTCACCGCGGGTGACGACCTCGATGTGGTCGATGTTCGGGGAGTGCACCGGGAAGGTACGCTCGACGCCGACCTGGTAGCTCACCTTGCGGACCGTGAAGGTCTCGCGGACACCCTCGTTGGAGCGGCCGATGACGACACCCTGGAAGACCTGGATACGGGACTTGTTGCCCTCGATGATGTTCACGTGCACCTTGACGTTGTCGCCGGCGCGGAAGTCGGGGATGTCCGACTTGAGGGATGCTGCATCGACTGAGTCGAGAATGTGCATGATGATTCCATCTCTGCGACCGCCACAGGTCGACCGCTGAATACGTTCGGAAGGAAGGGTGTGCCCGATGCCGGCGTTCCCCTGTGGCAGAACTGCGGAGGCACAAACAGCAATTGTGTCATGAAAGGGCCCCGGATGGGAAACCGGGCCCCGGACGGCGCGGGCGACAGCGGTGGAGACGACCGCTCAGCGGCGCTCGTCGGGCTTCGACTCCTCGATGACGATGAACTCGCCGCCGTCGATCGGGCCGGGATCGAACCGCGGCTGCGGCGGGATCGCCGATCCGGGCATCGTGCCTGGCCCGGCTGCAGCGGCCATGCGCTCGAACTCCGCCATCGTCTCCCGAGCCCGGCGTGCCGTCTCGGAGATGAGTTGCGCGATGACGCCCCAGAAGGCGGCGAGGCCGGCGACGACGCCGAGGACCGCCCAGAGGGCGACGCCCGAGCTGAAGGAGCCGAAGCAGATGATCGTGACGTGCCAGAGCGTGAGCAGGCCGACGTCCGTCCAGGACACGAGCTTCGTCGTCCGGACGCTCGCCCGGGCGGAGATGAGGAACGCGATCGCAGCGAGCGCGATGGCGAGGATCGGCATGGCGATCAAGAGCCCGAAGAGGCTCCAGCCGCTCTCACCGAAGAGTCCCCATCCGACGAACGGCCAGGCGGGCAGCACGAAGATCGCGGCGAATCGCCAGTAGTAGAACGCCCGACGGATGATCATGTCTCTCAGGGTACCGCCGGGCTCCTGAGCGTGCACTGGTCGTTCGCTGTCGGCCGATGTCGGTCCCGGCCCGCGTGGTCAGAGGAGCTTGCGCTGCAGAGCCCAGGCGGCGAGTTCGTGGCGCGAGGACAACTGCAGCTTGCGCAGCACGCTCGACACGTGGGTCTCCACGGTCTTCACGGAGATGAACAGCTCCGTCGCGACCTCCTTGTAGGCGTAACCGCGGGCGATGAGGCGCATGACCTCCTGCTCGCGGGCGGAGAGCCGGTCGAGCTCGTCGACGGACTCCGCCGTCTCCCCCGTCACGGCACCGAAGGCGTCCAGGACGAATCCCGCGAGCCGGGGTGAGAAGACCGCGTCGCCGTCGTCGACCCGTCGGGCCGCCTCCGCGACCTCGGCCCCCGAGGAACTCTTGGTGATGTACCCGCGCGCTCCGGCCCTGATCACCCGGACCACGTCCTCGGCGGCGTCCGAGACGCTGAGCGCGAGGAACCGGGTGGCGGGCGCGATCGACACCGACCCGGCGATCACGTCCGCGCCACCGCCGCCGGCGCCACCCGGCAGGTGGACGTCGAGTAGCACGACCTGCGGGCGCGTCTCCCCGATCACCCGGATGGCCTCCTCCACGTCGCCGGCCTCCCCCAGCACCTCGATGCCGGGATCGAGTTCGCTGCGCAGGCCGGAACGGAAGATCGAGTGGTCGTCGACGATCACGACGGTCAGTGGTCGGTCGCTCATGGTCGGCTCCTCGGAACGGTCGGGACGGTGTCGGGCTGCGGCGCAGTCGACGCGGCGTCGTGGACGGGCAGGACGAGACGGACCTCGGTACCTCGTCCGCCTGGCCCCGAACGGATGGTCGCCTCGCCACCGATGCGCTGCATCCGGCCGATGATCGACTCCCGGACCCCGAGGCGGTCCCGCGGGACCTGTTCCAGGTCGAAGCCGGGGCCGCGGTCGGAGATCGACACCTCGATCCGCTGCGGTGCCGTCTCCAGGTAGACGGAGACGTCGCCGCCGGCGTGACGTGCCGCGTTGAGCACGGCCTCCCGTGCGGCGGCGAGGAGCGGCTCCGGGGCGTCGTCGATCGCACGCCCGACCGCGACGACGTCGACGCGCACCGCGTGGTCGGCCTCCACCGCGGCCGCGATGGTCCGCAGCTCGGTCGCGAGGTCGCCCGTCGGAGTGGTCCCGCCGGAGAAGAGCCAGTTCCGCAGCTCGCGCTCCTGCGCCCTGGCGAGACGGGACGCCTCGCTCCCCGGGCCGGCCTGCTGCTGGATGAGCGCGAGCGTCTGGAGCACGGAGTCGTGCAGGTGCGCGGCGATCTCGGCGCGGTCGGCCTCGCGCATCCGCGCGGCGCGCTCGTCGGCGAGGTCGCGGTTCAGCTGGAGCGCCCAGGGCGCGATGACCACGGCGACCCCGAGGAGCACGGCGATCGCTGCGACGATGACCGTCCACATGTTCGGGCGGTCCCCGGTGACGAAGAACAGGAGGATGCCGAGGACGACGAGGACGAGCGCTCCGAGCACGCGGATCAGGAGGGCACGTGAGCCCTCACCGCGACCACGCTCGCCGAACTGCCGCCACGCGAGTGCGGCTCCCGCGAGGACGACGATGACGGGGATGACGGCCTCGAGCGGGATGTCCAGCCCGGTCCGGGTCGCGATCAGCGCGGTCCCCGCCGCGAGCAGGGCGATCCCGAGCAGCACCTCCGTGATCGGCGCGCGACGGGGGCCGCCGAGGTCGCCTCCGTCATCGGTCGAGGCCGGCCGGAGCAGGTGCTCCCGGGGATCGAGCGGTGCGTCCGCGCCCTGCGTCGGCGTCATGACCCACAGCCACACGTAGAGGAGCAGGCCCGCTCCGCCGCAACCCGCGAGGATGACCGTCGCCGTCCGCACCGCGGCGACGGGGAGACCGGTGTGCTCGGCGAAGCCGGCGCAGACACCGCCGAGCAGGCGGCGCCTCGGACGGCTCATCACCTCGGTTCCCATGGAGCCATCCAAGCAGTTCGGGGTGCGGTCGGCACCCTGGGACGACAGGATCAGGGTTCGCTCAGGGTCATGCCGGATGGGCCAGTCCCGGACGCTTCGCCAGAATCGGACCATGACGAACCACAGCACGCCGCCCACCGGGGCAGAACCGGGGGCACCCGCCCCGCAGGATCCGACGACCCGCTTCTTCGACTGGTGGCGGTCCACCGGTCTCCGTCGCTCGAGCGACTCGTGGCTCGGCGGCGTCGCCGGGGGTGTCGCGGCCCGGCTCGGCCTCGATCCGATGATCGTGCGCGGAGCCCTCATCGTCATCGCGATCCTCGGCGGGCCGGTCCTCTTCGTCTACGCCGCGGGCTGGGCGCTCATCCCCGACCAACAGGGTCGGATCCACCTCGAGCGTGCGATCCGGGGCGTCTTCGACCCGGCGATCGTCGCGATCGGCATCCTCGCGGTCCTCACCGTCGTGCCGTTCATGCGCGGCCTCTGGTGGGACGGCGTGCCGCAGGCGTGGAACCTGCCCGGGTGGCTGGAGTCGACCATGACCGCCGGTTGGGTGATCGCCCTGGTCGCCGCGGCGGTCTGGCTGATCGTGATGTTCTCCCGCCGCGACCCTGGGCGGACGGCGCCGCCTGAGACACCGCCGCAGCGCGACCCGTGGACCAGCGACGCCTCGATCCCCAAGCCGACGGCACCATCGCCCACGGCCTCCCCCGCGGGCCCTGCCGGCTCGGCCCCGGCCTCCGCCGGTGCCGCGAACCCGGTGTCGCTCGCGAAGGTCGACGGTTCGCCAGGTGATGCGGGCGCGACCGTCCCGCTCCCTGGAGCCGCCACCGCCACCGCGTGGGACGGGGCTCCGAGCCAGCAGCGCGGTTGGACGAGCCAGGAGTTCCGGGACGAGATGAACCGGCAGCGCGCCGAACAGCAGGCCGAACGCGAGACGAAGGCGCGGGAGCACCGGTCGAAGCAGCCTGGAGCAGCTTTCGTGGCGATCACCCTCGGCCTGGCACTGCTCGCCGGTGCGGGTGCGGCCGTCGTCGCTGCAGGCGCCGGCTTCTCGATCCCGGTCGTCGTGGTCATCGGCCTCGCCAGTGCCCTCGGAGCACTCGCCGTCGCGACGATCGTCGCGGGCGTCAGCGGACGGGAGAGTGGCTGGCTCGGGCTCTTCACCTGGGCCGCCGTGATCTCCCTACTCGTCACCGGAGTGTTCCCACTCGGCTCCTCCTTCCTGCCGGTCGGACGCACGACCTGGACCGTGACGTCGACGGATGCGGACGACCGACGCGGCTACGTGATGATCGCCGGCCAACCCACGCTCGACCTCGGCGAACTCGCCGACGACGACGCGTTGCGCGGCGGCACGATCGACGTGTGGATCCTCGCAGGCGAGGTCGACGTGCTCATCCCCGAGGACGTGCCGGTCATCGTCGAGTTCTCAGCGATCGCGGGAACCCTGGAGACAGGACGCGATGGTCGGGACCGGACGGACCGGCGCGGCGGAGCCCTCTTCCAGGATGAGGCACGGTACGGACGTACGGCGTCACAAGACACGACGCGGGTACGGGTGTGGACGGTCGCCGGCAGCGCTGTCGTGACCCAGGAAGCGGAGGCGGGACGATGAGCGAGCAGGACGACCGGACCGGAGCGGCGAACCTGTCGTCGCCAGCCGACGAGACGACGGAATCGGCTCCGTCGCAGACCGGTCAGACGAAAGCCACGGAGTCGGACGCCACACGGCCGACCACCGCGCAGACGACCACCGCGCAGACGGCCGATGAGCCGAGGACCGGTGTCGGCCCGACGGATCGAGGCGGTCGGGCGCCACGCTTCGGCACGATCCTCTGGGGCGTCCTCCTGCTCGTCCTCGCCGGGGCCATGCTCGTCACCAATCTCACCGAGGTGCGCATCGACCCTCTGGGGTGGATCACCGGGGCGATCATCGCGACCGGGGCGGTCCTCGTCATCGCCGGCATCGCCGCCGCCGTGCGGCGTCGGCCCTGACAGCCGTCACGCACAGCACCCCTGGGCGCTCAGGCGTCCGGCGCATCGGCGGGCAGCAGATCCGGGCGGACCTCGCGGGTCCGCTCGATCTGCTGCTGACGACGCCAGGTGGCGATCGCACCGTGGTTGCCGCTCAGGAGCACCGGCGGCACGGGTAGTCCTCGCCACTCGGCGGGCTTCGTGTAGCTCGGGTACTCGAGCAGCCCGTCTTCGTGCGACTCCTCGACGAGACTCTCCGGGTTGCCGACGACCCCCGGGACGAGCCGACCGATCGCCTCGATCATCGCCATCACCGCCACCTCTCCCCCGTTGAGGACGTAGTCGCCGAGGCTCACCAGGCGGACCCGCGCCCGACTGGCCGTGTGGTCGAAGACGCGGTGGTCGATGCCCTCGTACCGGCCGCAGCCGAACACGAGGTGCGGCTCGGCCGCGAACTCGCGGGCCATCGCCTGCGTGAACACCTCACCCGCCGGAGACGGGAAGATGACCAGCGGCTCCTCCTCGGTGTCGTCGCCCAGGATGCCGTCGAGCGCCTCGCCCCAGGGTTCCGGCTTCATGACCATGCCGGCTCCCCCGCCGTACGGGGTGTCGTCGACGGTGCGGTGACGGTCGTGCGTCGAATCCCGCAGATCGTGGACGTCCAGTTCGATGAGCCCGCTCTGCTTCGCCTTGCCGAGCAGCGAGAGGTCCAGGGCATCGAAGAAGGTCGGGAAGATCGTGACGATGTCGATGCGCATGAGGAGCAGTCTATTCGCGCGACGGTCGTCGTCCCGGTCGCGTCGGTCAACCGATACGACCACGACGGAGGCGCCGGTTGCACGCAACCGACGCCTCCGTCGTGGGTGTTCCGAGCCGGGAGGACCGACTCGGAACGGGTTCTACTGCTCCGGCTGCGACGCTCCGGTGTCGTCCTGAGCCTCGTCGGAGGCCTCGGACTCGACTGGACCGGCCGTCGACGTCTCGGGGGCTTCGTCGGCCTCCGGGAGTTCCTCGAACAAACCGGTGGGCGGCGTGACCGTGACGATCCCGGCAGCGATGTCGACCGTGGGGACGATCGCCTTCACGAACGGGACCATGACCTCGCCGTCGCCGGTCTTCACGATCAGGAGGTCCTGAGCCGGGAAGTGGTCGACGCGGGCGACGGTACCGACAGCGACGCCGTCTCGGTGCACGGCCAACCCGACGAGCTGGTGGTCGTACCACGCGTCGTCGTCGACCGGCAGCTCGGTTGGGTCCTGCTCGACCCAGAGGATCGCCTTCACGAGGGTCTCCGCCTCACTGCGATCGGAGATGCCGACGAAGAAGGCGACCGGCTGACTGTTGTACCAGCGCAGTTCGATGAGCTCGAGTGTCTTGCCGCGCCACTTCGATCCTGCAGGGACCTGGAGCGTGAACGTCGCGCCCGGGGTGAACCGGTGCTCCGGCTCATCCGTGTAGAGCTCGACCTTCAGGGCGCCCTTCAGACCATGGGCTTTCGTGAGCCGACCGACCCGCAACTGGGTCTTCGGCTCCGTCTCGTCCGCCACCTACGCGCTGGCGCCGGAGGCGTCCGTGTCGACCACGTCGACTCGGACCCGCCGACCGTCTGCCAGCGCTGCCACGAGGGTGCGCAGGGCTTTGGCCGTCCGGCCGGCACGACCGATGACCCGGCCGAGGTCCTCGGGGTTCACACGAACCTCGAGGACCTCGCCACGGGCGGAGTTCTGTGCTGTGACGCGAACGTCATCCGGGTGATCGACGATCCCCTTGACGAGATGTTCGAGCGCGGGAGCGAGCAAGACTACGCCTGCTCTGCTTCAGCGGCGTCGGCAGCGGGCGCCTCGGCCTCGGCCGGAGCAGCCTTGGCCGCGGGGGCCTCGGCCTTCGGCTTGAGGACGGGCTTCTTCTTCTCGTCGGCGACGAAGGCGGCCTTCGGCTCCTTGACGCGGACGGTGCTCACGGCGTCCTTGTCGCCCTTGAACTTGCCCCAGTCACCGGTGAGCTTGAGGAGCGCTGCGACCTGCTCGGTCGGCTGGGCGCCGACGCTGAGCCAGTACTGCGCACGCTCGGAGTCGACCTCGATGAACGAGGGCTCCTCGGTGGGGTGGTACTTGCCGATCTCCTCGATGACACGACCGTCGCGCTTCGTGCGCGAGTCTGCGACGACGATGCGGTAGTACGGCGCACGGATCTTGCCGAGACGCTTGAGACGGATTTTGACAGCCACGATTCTCCTGAATGATGTGATGTTTGATGTGCTCGCTGCCGAAAGGTGGGGCCACACGCTCGACGCGAAAACTGTGGTTGCTGCGGGCGTCGGATAGAGGGTCGAACTCCGCGCAGACTCAACTCTCTATTCTGCCAGACATCGGGCGATCTGGGTAATCCGGCGACACCGATACCGGATGACCCCTCCACCCCGTGTGAAGATGGGCTGGCGCACGGCATCCGGCCGCGCCCTGCGGGAGGTCGACGCCAATGCCCATCGAGTTCGCCAGATCCGAGCGTTCGACCGTCGGCCTCGAGTGGGAGGTCGCCCTCGTCGACCGCGACACCGGCGATCTCGTCGGCGCAGCGGACACCGTCCTGTCGGAACTCCGCCCGAGCGACGGTTCCGATCATCCGCAGATCACCAACGAGCTGCTGCTCAACACCGTCGAACTCGTCTCGGGTGTTCACCACACGGTCCCCGAGGCGATCGCGGACCTCGAGGGCCAGCTGGCCGAGGTGCGGGCGATCACGGATCCGATGGGCGTCGAGCTCATCTGCAGCGGTTCGCACCCGTTCGGCCAGTGGTACGACCAGCAGGTCACCGACAAGCCCCGGTACCACAAGCTCATCGACCGCACGCAGTGGTGGGGTCGCAACATGATGATCTGGGGTGTGCACGCGCACGTCGGCGTCGAGACGGTCGACAAGGTCCTCCCGATCATGAACGGGCTGCTGACCTACCTGCCCCACCTCCAGGCGTTGTCGGCGTCCAGCCCGTACTGGGGCGGGGTCGACACCGGGTACGCGTCGAACCGCGCGCTCATGTTCCAGCAGCTCCCGACGGCGGGCCTCCCCTACCAGCTCTCGGACTGGGAGCAGTTCGAGGCCTACGTCGACGACATGACGGTGACCGGCATCATCGAGGACCACACCGAGGTCCGCTGGGACGTGCGACCGTCGCCGCAGTGGGGCACGGTGGAGATGCGCGCGTGCGACGGAGCGTCGACCGTCGCGGAGTTCGGCGCCCTCGCCTCGCTCATCCACTGCCTCACCGAGCACCTGTCCGACCGCCTCGACGCCGGAGAGCGCCTGCAGACCCTGCAGCCGTGGTACGTCCGCGAGAACAAGTGGCGTGCGGCCCGGTACGGCCTGGACGCCGAGATCATCCTCGACTCCTCGGGCCACGAGCGCCTCGTGACCGACGACCTGCACGACCTGCTCGACACCCTCGCGCCGGTCGCCCGTCGGCTCGGCTGTGCGGACGAACTGGCGAGCATCGCCACGATCATCGAGCACGGCGCGAGCTACCAGCGACAGCTCGCCGTCGCCCACGCGAACGGCGGCAGCCTGCAGGCGGTCGTGAGCTCCCTCGCGAAGGAGCTGCGACACGGGGTCCAGCCCTCCGCCTGACGAGGCGGCGTCACTCAGCGCGGTCGAGCGTCCCGATCCGTGTGCCGGCGTCGTCGGTCACGGTCAAGCGCCCTCCGTCGTCCGAGAGCGTCGCCTGTGCGATCCCCCGCAGCCAGGTGTCGACGCCCGGGCACGCCATCAGGGTGCTCGCGACGTCGGAGACGACGACCGCGTCGTCCTTCGCACGCCAGGATCCGGAGAGACTGTTGCAGCCGTCCGAACCACTCACTCGGCCGTCGTCGGTGAACACCAGGTGCGGATCGGCAGCGCCGGTGCCCTCACCCCAGGCGCCGAGGACGCGTTCGCCCGGTGACGGCGCGGAGCACCCGGCGAGCAAGCCCACGGTCAGGACGACTGCGACGACCGAGGCCGGTGCCCTCAGCGCGCGCATACCGCCTCCGCTCGACTCAGCGACCCAGGAACTTCTGCAGCTCGGCGAGCTCCGCCTCGGTCGGGGCGGCCGATCCCGACGACGAACCGCCGCCGAGGCCGAATCCAGCGCCCGTGGCGGCAGCCTGCGTCTCGACGGCGCCGGCGTTCTCCGCCGCGCGCTTGGCCGGGTTGCCTGAGCGGGAACCCTTCTTCTTGGCCTGCGGCTTCGGTCGGTTCGTCCGCGCACCGGGGACCGGACCCATCCCGGGGATGTTCGGCACGCCACCCTTGGCGACGGTCTTCATCATCTTGGCCGCCTGCTCGAAGCGGTTGACGAGGGCGTTGACCTCGGTGACGGTCATGCCGGAACCCTTGGCGATGCGCAGGCGGCGGGATCCGTTGAGAATCTTCGGGTTCGTGCGCTCGGCCGTGGTCATCGACTGGATGATGGCCTCAGTGCGGACGATCTCGCGCTCGTCGAAGTTCTGGAGCTGCTCCTTCATCTGCCCCATGCCGGGGAGCATGCCCATCATCTTCTTGATGGAACCCATGCCGCGCAGCTGCTGCATCTGCTTGAGGAAGTCGTCGAGTGTGAAGGAGTCGGTCGCGAACTTCTCCGCGACCTTGCGCGCCTCCTCCTCGTCGAAGTTCTGCTGCGCCTGCTCGATGAGGGTGAGGATGTCACCGAGGTCGAGGATCCGGCTCGCCATGCGGTCGGGGTGGAACGGCTCGAAGTCGTCGAGACCCTCACCGGTCGACGCGAACATGATGGGGCGTCCGGTGACCGAGGCGATGGAGAGTGCCGCACCACCGCGCGCGTCGCCGTCGAGCTTGGAGAGCACCACGCCGGTGAAGTCGACGCCGTCGAGGAAGGCCTTGGCCGTCGCGACCGCGTCCTGACCGATCATCGCGTCGATGACGAAGAGGACCTCGTCGGGATCGACCGCCTTGCGGATGTTCGACGCCTGCTTCATGAGCTCGGCGTCGACGCCGAGTCGTCCGGCGGTGTCGACGATGACGGTGTCGTAGAGCTTCTGCTCGGCGAACCGGACGCCGTCGCGGGCGACCTTGACCGGATCGCCGACCCCGTTGCCGGGCTCGGGAGCGTAGACGGGGACGCCCGCCTGCTCTCCGACGACCTGGAGCTGGTTGACGGCGTTGGGGCGCTGGAGGTCGGAGGCGACGAGGAGCGGCGTGTGGCCGTCCTTCTTGAGCCACTTGGCGAGCTTGCCCGCGAGTGTCGTCTTTCCGGCACCCTGGAGTCCGGCGAGCATGATGACGGTCGGCGGCTTCTTCGCGAACTCGAGACGCCGCTGCTGTCCGCCGAGGATCGTGACGAGCTCGTCGTTGACGATCTGGACGACCTGCTGCGCCGGGTTGAGGGCCTTGCTCACCTCGTCGCCGAGGGCGCGCTCGCGTACGCGACCCGTGAAGTCCTTGACGACGTCGAGTGCGACGTCCGCGTCGAGGAGGGCGCGACGGATCTCGCGGACGGTGCCGTCGACATCGGCCGCGGAGAGCTTGCCCTTGGTGCGGAGGTTCTTGAACGTATCCGCGAGGCGGTCAGAGAGTGTGCCGAACGTTGCCATGATCCCTCCAGTTTAGGGCAGACCGCGGCGCGACCCGGTCGATCGCCGACATGGTCGGAAGATGAGTATTTGGACGGCGTCCAACAATGCTATCGTGGCGGCCATGACACAGCTCCTCATCGCCGGGCTCGCGCCCGCGTTCGTCCCGTACCGCGAGGGTTGGGCGCTGCAGCGTCGGGTCCATGAGGCGGTCGTCAGCGGTGAAGCGCCGGAGCACCTCATTCTGTGCGAACACGAGCCCGTGTACACGGCGGGCAAGCTGACCCGCCCGCACGAGCGCCCCGACGACGGCACGCCGGTCGTCGAGGTCGACCGCGGGGGCCGCATCACCTGGCACGGTCCCGGACAGCTCACCGGCTACCCGATCGTCCGCCTCCCGGAGCCGGTCGACGTCGTGGCGCACGTCCGCCTGCTCGAGGAGGTCATGCTGCAGACGATCACGGAGCTCGGTGTCACCGGCCGCCGCATCGACGGACGGTCGGGTGTCTGGGTCGACCCCGTCGCCGGCGGACCGGCCGCGAAGATCGGCGCCGTCGGTGTCCGGGTGCAGGCGGGCGTCACGCTGCACGGCTTCGCGCTCAACTGCGACAACTCCCTCGAGCCCTTCGGCCACATCGTCGCGTGCGGCATCGCCGATGCCGGCGTCACCACCATCAGCACCGAGCTCGGTCGGCGGATCACGCCGAGCGACGTCGCCGAGCGCGTCTCCGAGATCTTCGAAGCACTCCGGCCCGGCTGGACGGCCGCGTCCGCGACCACGATCGGAGCGGCCGCGTGAGCGGCTGCGGCGCACCGGCACCCGCGCCCGCGGCGGACACCGGCGGACGGAAGCTCCTGCGGCTCGAGGTCCGGAACGCGCAGACCCCCATCGAGCGGAAACCCGACTGGATCAAGACCCGCGCGACGATGGGACCCGAGTACCGACAGCTCCAGGCGCTCGTGCAGGAGGAGGGTCTGCACACGGTCTGCCAGGAAGCCGGCTGCCCGAACATCTTCGAATGCTGGGAGGATCGCGAGGCGACCTTCCTCATCGGCGGATCGCAGTGCACGAGGCGCTGCGACTTCTGCCAGATCGACACCGGCAAGCCGGCCGACTACGACCGCGACGAGCCACGGCGTGTGGCCGACTCGGTACAGCGGATGCGGCTGCGCTACGCGACCGTCACCGGTGTGGCACGCGACGACCTCCCCGACGAGGGGGCGTGGCTGCACGCCGAGACCGTCCGGCGCATCCACGAGACGAACCCGGGGACGGGGGTCGAGATCCTCGCGACCGACTTCTCCGGCAACCCCGACCTCCTCGGCGAGGTGTTCGCCTCCCGACCGGAGGTGTTCGCACACAACGTCGAGACGGTCCCACGCATCTTCAAGCGGATCAGGCCCGCCTTCCGCTACGAGCGCTCCCTCGACGTCCTGACCCAGGCACGTGCGGCCGGCCTCATCACGAAGTCCAACCTCATCCTCGGGATGGGCGAGGACCGGAGCGAGATCAGTCAGGCGCTCGAGGATCTGCACGAGGCCGGCACGGACATCATCACCGTCACCCAGTACCTCCGACCGACGCCTCGGCACCTCCCCGTGGACCGCTGGGTCAAGCCGCAGGAGTTCCTCGAGATCAAGGAGGAGGCCGAGGAGATCGGGTTCCTCGGTGTGCTCGCGGGACCGCTCGTCAGATCGTCCTACCGCGCCGGACGCCTCTGGGCGCAGTCGATGACGGCGAAGGGCCGCGAGGTCCCCGAGGGACTGCAGCACCTCGCAGACGCCTCACTCGGCTTCGCCCAGGCGGTCTGAGGCCGACGCCTCGACCTGCCGGGCTCAGTCCTCGCTCGTGACCCCGGTGACCTCGCCATCGGAGCTGTAGGCGACCATGAGCACGCCGTCGAGCTGGTCCGCGTCGAGCGAGTACTCGAAGACCGCGAACGCTTCGTCGCCGTTGTGCTGGTGCGGCGCGAACCCGACGCTCAACAGCGTCATCGACCGGATGACGTCGACGTCGCGGTCTCCGGACTCGTCGACCAGGACGTCCGGCAGGGACTCCCCCAGCTCCTCGACGGCCTGGATGATGTACTCCGTCACCTCGGAGGTGCGGTCGTCGACCTCGCTCAGCATCGCCTCACGCGAGCGCAGGTCGAAACCCTCGAGGGCGAGGATCATCGCCGCCGCCAGGTCGAGCGCATCGGCCGGGATGTCGTCCTCGTCGGGGGCGCTCAACGAGATGGAGACGGACTGCTCCCCGACGTCGATGTTGTCGGACCAGTAGACGCCACCACCAGGCTCGGTCGCGATGACACCGAAGTAGTCGTGTTCGATCGCCATCAGCTGCCCACCAGATTCTGTGCGAAGACGTGCGGTGTGAAGCCGGTGAGGTCGCCGATGCCCTCACCCTGGCCGACGAGCTTGATCGGGATGCCGGTCTTCTCCTGCACGGCGAGGACGAACCCGCCCTTCGCGGAGCCGTCGAGCTTCGTCAGGACGAGCCCGGTCACCCCGGCGTGCTCGATGAACGCCTGCGCCTGCGACAGACCGTTCTGACCGGTCGTCGCGTCGAGGACGAGGAGGACCTCGGCGATGGGCGCCTGCTTCTCGACGACGCGACGGATCTTGGACAGCTCGTCCATGAGCCCGCCCTTCGTCTGCAACCGACCGGCGGTGTCGATGATGACGATCTCGGTGCCGGTCTGCTTGGCGTACTCGATGGTCTGGAAGGCGACGGACGCCGGGTCCTGTCCCTGCTGCTGGGGGCGGACGATCTGTGCGCCCGCGCGCTCCGCCCACGTCGCCAACTGCTCCACGGCAGCGGCACGGAAGGTGTCCGCGGCGCCCACGACGACGGTGCGGTCGTAATTGCGCAGGAACTTCGCGAACTTGCCGATGGTGGTCGTCTTGCCGACCCCGTTGACGCCGACGACGAGGACGACCGCCGGACGCTCGCTGAGCTTCAGCGTCGTGTCGAACTTCGACAGCCGCTCCTCGACCTCTTCGCGCAGCATGCGCTGGAGGTCGCGCGGGTCGGTGGTGCGGTAGCGGTCGACGGAGGCGTGCAGGCCCGTGACGATCGACTCGGTGACGTCGGGGCCGAAGTCGGCGCCGATGAGCGCGTCCTCGAGGTCCTCCCAAGTGGTCTCGTCGATCGTCGGACGTTGGAACATGCCTTTGAGGGCACCGGAGAGTGACCAGGGTGTGCGTGCAGCCATGGTCTCAGCGTAGCCGTCGGCGAGGCGGTGCCGTCGCGTGGGCACGAGACCGGATCAGCTCGCGCGTTCTGCTGCCACGCGCTGACCGACGACGGCCGACACCCCGTCCTGGCGCATCGAGACGCCGTAGAGGGCGTCGGCGATCTCCATGGTGCGCTTCTGGTGCGTGATGACGATGAGCTGGCTCGTCTGACGGAGGTCCTCGAAGATGGTGAGGAGCCGCCCGAGGTTCGCGTCGTCGAGGGCCGCCTCCACCTCGTCCATGATGTAGAACGGGCTCGGTCGGGCTTTGAAGATGGCGATGAGGAGGGCGACCGCGGCGAGCGAGCGCTCCCCGCCCGACAGCAGCGACAGGCGCTCGATCTTCTTGCCGGCGGGCTTGACCGACACCTCGATGCCCGTGGTGAGCATATGCTCGGGGTCGGTGAGCGAGATGCTGCCCGTGCCGCCCGGGAACAGGATCGGGAACACCTCGGTGAAGGCGGCTTCGGTGTCGGCGAACGCCGAGGCGAAGATGACCTCCATCTTCCCGTCGATGTCCTCGATGATCGACAGCAGGTCGGCGCGGGTGCTGGTGAGGTCGGCGAGCTGTTCGGTGAGGAAGCGGTGGCGCTGTTCGAGTGCCGCGAACTCCTCGAGCGCGAGCGGGTTGACCCGTCCGAGTTGGGCGTAGGTGCGCTCCGCTGCTGCGAGACGCTTCTGCTGCTCGGCGCGGACGTAGGGCGTCGTCGACACGTCGTCCGACTCCTCGGTGGGTTCCTCCTCCGGCTCGGCGTCCGGCGTCGCGGGTCCGTCGGCACGTGCCTCGGGCGCCTCGTCCGAGTCGGGCATCGTCGTCTCGGGCGAGACCTCCGGACCGGTCTCGTCGGCCGTTCGCACCGCCGAGCGGGCGGTCGCGCGGGGTGTCGGAGGGTCGACGGGCACCGGAACCTCGGGCCCGTACTCGGCGACGAGCACGTCCTCGACGAGTCCCAGCTCCGACCCGGCGCGCTCGAGCAGACCGGACAGGTGGAGCTTCTTCTCGTAGATCTGGAGTTCGAGGCCGTGGACGCTCTCGGTGACGACCTGCAGCCGCTGCCGGAGCGTGTGCTCCTCGCCGCGCAGTCGTACGAGCTCGGCGTTCCGGCTGGCCCGCGTCGCCTCGGCTGCCGCGAGCGCGACGCGGGCCTCGGTGACCGACCGGTCGACCGAGTCGAGGACGGGCGGGAGCGCCTCCGTCACAGCGGTGGCGGCCGCGGCCTGGCGCGCACGGATGACCGCACGCCGAGCCGCTTCCTCAGCCGCGGCCTGGTCGGCCTGCCGCTGCCGCTCGAGGTTCGCGACCGCGAGCTCCTCCGCCCGCACGCGTTCGCGCGCGGTCTCGAGGAGGAGGCGGTGCTGCACTTCGGCCTCGCGCGCTGCGTCCAGTTCGGCGGAGAGCCCATCGCGTGCCGACACGTCGAGGAGGGGTCGTGGACGCGCGCGAGCGGTGTCGTGGTCCAGCTTGGCCCGCTCCACGGCGGCAGCGGCGTCGGCGACGGCCGCCTCCGCCGTCCCGGCAGCTGCGAGGAGGCGGTCGTGTTCGGCCTGTGCGGATTCGTACCGGACCGTGACCCGGTTCACGCGCTCGGCCTGTGACGCACGGTTGGCGTCGAACTCGCGGAGGGCGCTGAGCGCTGCCTGCGCGGTCTGCTTTGCCTCCTGCAGGATCGTACGCTGCTCGGCCAGGGCGAAGCGCGCCCGTTCGATGAGCGACTCGACCTCGCCGTGTCGATCGGCTGCCGCATCGCGTTCGGCCAGCAGTTCGATGCGGCTCTGCGCTCCGCCGCTCCCCCCGCGGACGATGCTGTCCGTGACGACCGCGCCGTCACGGGTCACGAGGGTGAACGCGCCGAGTGACGAGCCGAGTCGGTCGTACGCCGCGATCGCGTCGTCGAGCGAATCGACGACGAGGACCGAGGCGAGGATCCCCAGCACGCCAGGAGGGGCCTCCACCAGCTCGGCAGCCGAGGTGAACCCGGCGGGCGCGTCCGGGACGTCTCGCGCACCGTCGGCGATGACGATCTCGACCCGGCCGAGATCCTGGTCGGCCGCGTGATCGAGCGCCCGCCGGGCAGCGTGCCGGTCGACGGCGACGGCGGCCTCCGCGAGCGTGCCGAGCGCTGCGGCCACAGCCGACTCGTGGCCGGGTCGGACCTGCACCCGGTCCGCGACGATCCCCTCGATCCCCTCGATCCCGCTCGCAGCGAGTTCGGCCGAACCGGTCTTGAGGTCGAGGGCGCGCGAGAGTGCACTGGTCTTGGCGCCGAGCGAATCGCGTTCACGTTCGAGGGTGTGGAGCTGCTCGCGCAGGCCCTCGATCTCCCCTTCGGCCTCCGCCGCGCCGCGTTGGGCCGCCTCGTAGGCGTCGTCGAGCCCGGAGTCGGCGGCGTCCGCCACGGTCGGGTCCTCCTCGAGCGCCTCGTACTCCAGCCGCGCGGCGTCCAGACGGAGGGCGGCGGCGTCGATCGCGTTCTGCTGGCGCAACGCCTCGCCACGGACCGCGGCGAGTTTGGACCCGGCGGCGTCGACGGCGCCCGCGAGCTTGGAGAGCTCCAGGTCGTGTCGTGACACGAGCGCGCTCTGCGCTGCGATCTCCACGTCCACCGCGTCGAGTGCGGCGCGCTTCGCGCGGGTGTCCGCCTGCGCCTCCTGCAACGCGCGCTCCGCGTCGGCGACCGCCACCCGCAGTCCGTCGATCTCCGCGGTCGCGTCGGCGACCATCTGCTTCGTGATCCGGGGTTCGGCGGCCGTCGTGTCCGTCGACGAACCGAGGAGCGCGAGCCGCTGGTTGGCGAGCGTGTACAGGTTCCGGAGGCGCTCCTGCACGCTCTCGAGCTCGAAGGTGATCCGGCGGGCGTCGTCGACCGCGTCGCCGAGTTGTGCCTGCTCGATCCGGTTGATCCGCAGTTCCGCCTGTTCCAGCTGCTCCTGCAGGACGAGGCGCTCGCTGTGGCGCTCACTCTCCGAGCGGTTGTGCTCGTCGAGGGAGCGCCGGAGGCCCACGACGTCGTCTGCGAGGATCCGGGCGCGGGCATCGCGGACGACCGCGGCGATCGTCTGCGCCTCCCGGGCGATCTCCGCCTGACGACCGAGCGGCTTCAGCTGCCGGCGGATCTCCCCGGTGAGGTCGCTCAACCGCGTGAGGTTGGTCTGCATCGCCTCGAGCTTCCGGAGCGTCTTCTCCTTGCGTCGGCGGTGCTTCAGGATGCCGGCCGCCTCCTCGATGAAGCCGCGGCGCTCCTCGGGCGTCGCCCGCAGCACCGCGTCGAGCTGCCCCTGCCCGACGATGACGTGCATCTCGCGGCCCAGACCGGAGTCGCTGAGGAGCTCCTGGACGTCCAGCAACCGACACGTGTCGCCGTTGATGGCGTACTCGCTCCCGCCGTTGCGGAACAGGGTGCGACTGATCGTCACCTCGGTGTACTCGATGGGCAGCGCGCCGTCGCTGTTGTCGATGGTGAGCGTGACCTCGGCTCGACCGAGCGGTCCCCTGGTCGACGTTCCCGCGAAGATGACGTCCTCCATCTTGCCGCCGCGGAGAGTCTTCGCCCCCTGCTCGCCCATCACCCAGGCGAGCGCGTCGACGACGTTCGACTTGCCGGAGCCGTTGGGACCCACGACGCAGGTGACGCCCTGCTCGAACGCGAAGGTGGTGGGGTGCGCGAAGGACTTGAACCCTTTGAGCGTCAGGCTCTTCAGGTACACGCGCACCTCCTCTCCCGCGTCGCGGATGCTGTGCACTACGGTAGCGAATCCGCGGACGGACGAGGGACACCACGCTGTGCCGGCCCGCCGCGGCGGTCGTAGCATGGACCGCATCACCCAGGACGGTCTGGTGTGGGAGGGAGGCGACGATGCGCGCCACGATCGACGAGGTCGAGATCCCGGCGACCGGGAGCTCAGCGGTGTTCGACGCGGTCCAGGACGTCGCGAACACGCTCGAAGCCGAGATCTGGTCCACCGACGACTTCGCCTTGACCTCCGCGATGGCCCTTCCCGAGTACCGCGACCAGCGGTTCCAGCGACGCGTCCTGCTCGCCGCCGTCCTCGACGGGCGTGTGGTCGGTCGCGGCTGGCTCGGATACGGCACCGAGGCCGACGCGGTGACGGCCTCCCTGAACGTCGGCGTTCTCGCAGAGGAGCGGCGTCGAGGGATCGGCACGGCGCTCCTGCAGGAGTTGGAGCGACGGGCCCTCGCGGCCGGCCGCCCGACGGTGACCGCCTTCACCCAGCACGCCGTCGACGACATCCCGACCGACGAACCACTCCTCGGTGCGAGCGTCGGCGAACGGGCGATCCCCGCGAACGCCGCGGCCAGCCGGTTCATGCTCGATCGTGGATACGCCCTCGCGCAGGTCGAGCGGACCAACCGCTGCGACCTCGCCTCGATGCTCGGGGAGCTGCCTGACATCGTCGAGACGTCGACCGCCCGTGCCGGACACGCGTACCGCCTCGTGCAGTGGGTGGATCACACCCCCGACGAGCTGCTCGGCTCGCTCGCGACGGCCCGCGAACACATGGCGACCGACATCCCGGCCGCCGATCTGGAACTCGACCCCGAGGTCTGGACGCCCGAGCGGGTCCGCGCGCGCGAGGACCAGCTGGCGGCGTCTGGCGACCACGCGATCGTCGCCGCCGCCGTCCACCGCGACAGCGGCGCGGTCGCCGGGTACAGCGAGCTCGTCCTCGGCGAGGGCAAGGAACACGCGGAGCAGTGGGACACGCTCGTGCTCGCCGACCACCGGGGACACGGCCTCGGACTCTGGATGAAGGCGGCGAACCTCATCGCACTCGCCGATCAGGCACCCGAGCGGTCCCGGATCTACACCTGGAACGCCGACGAGAACGCGCACATGCTCGCGATCAACGACCGACTCGGGTTCCGCATCGTCGGCTACTCCGGAGAATGGCAGCGCCGACTCCCCCGCAGCGACTGATCGTCAGGTGCGGCGCTGGCAGACCGGACAGCGGTGCGAGCCGCGGTTCATGAACTGCTCGCGGACGATGAACGTGCCGCAGCGCGCACACGGCTTACCCTGCCTGCCGTAGGCGTTCAGACTGTGCGCGAAGTACCCTGCCTGACCGTTGACGTTCACATACTGGGCGTCGAAGCTCGTCCCGCCCTCCGCCAGGGCCTTCGCGAGCACGGCACGCACCTCATCGAGCAGCCGGCCGGCGCGCCCGAGGCCGAGACGGGCGGTCTCCTGTTCGGGGTGGATGCGCGCCGCCCAGAGCGACTCGTCCGCGTAGATGTTGCCGATCCCGCTGACCAGGGTCTGATCGAGGAGCGCCCGCTTCACACCGGTGCGTTTCTCGCGCAGTCGTCGGAGGAAGCCGGCGTCGTCGAAGGCCGGGTCCATCGGGTCGCGGGCGATGTGCGCGACCTGGTCGGGCACCATCGCGACCTCGTCGCCGAACCCACCTGCGGCTCCGTCCGTCGTCGGGACGAGCGCGGTCACCGCCATGGACCCGAAGATCCGCTGGTCGACGAAGTGCAGCCAGAGCTCGCCGTGCTCGGGATGCTCCAACTGCAAGCGGATGCGCAGGAGTCGGTCGGCGTCGTCGCCGGGCGACCGGAGCAGCATCTGCCCGCTCATGCCCAGGTGACCGACGATCGCCTCATCGTCGTCGAGGGGGAACCAGAGGAACTTCCCGCGTCGGACGGCCGATCGGATGGTCCGCCCCGTCAGCCGTGCGGTGAAGTCGGCGACACCACTCGCGTGGCGGCGCAGGGAGCGTTCGTCGAAGACCTCGACGCCGGCGATGGTCGCGCCGCTGACGGCGGGCTCCAAGCCGGCGCGGACGACCTCGACCTCAGGGAGTTCCGGCACTGATCCTCGACCAGGCTTCCAGGGCCGCCGCCATCTCGGCGTGCTTCTTGCTCGTACCGGAGCCCGTCGCCGTGACCGCGGTTCCCACGGTCACCGTCGCGACGAACCGTCGGTTGTGGTCGGGGCCGGAGCTGGCGATCTCGTAGACGGGCGCCGGCGCCCCGATGGCCGCAGCGGCCTCCTGGAGGCTCGTCTTCGGGTCCATCGCCGCGCCGAAGCGCTCAGGATTCTCGAGCAGGGGGTTCACCAGTCGCAGGACGAGTGCCGTCGCCGCGTCGGGGCCGGCCGACAGGTACGTCGCGCCGATGACGGCCTCCATCGTGTCGGCCAGGATGGACGCCTTGTCGCGCCCACCGGTCTGGTCCTCACCCTTGCCGAGCTTGATCCGCTCGCCCAGCCCGATCGAACGTGCGACCTCGGCGAGCGCGATCGTCGAGACGAGGCTCGCACGTCGCTTCGCCAGCTGGCCTTCGTCGAGGTGCGGGAAGTCGCGGTAGAGCATGACGGTGACGGCCTGCCCGAGGATCGAGTCGCCGAGGAACTCGAGGCGCTCGTTGTGCGGGAGTCCACCGTGCTCGTACGCGTACGAGCGGTGCGTCAGCGCCAGGTCGAGCAGCTCGTAGGAGACGTCGACACCGAGTTGTCGTGCGAAAACGACCACACCGGGATCGGTCTCCGATTCGGAGCCGATTCCGGTGTGGTCGGAATGATTCGTGTTCACGCTGTTCGAACGCGGACGTTCAACGCGCGGATCAGACGTCTGCGACCTTGCGGCCCTTGTACTCGAGGTACAGGGCGGTGCCCTGCGAGTCCTCGACGACCTTGGCGCGGTGCGGCAGGCTGTACGTGACGCGGCCGTTCTCCACCGTCTTCACGAGCGTCGGCACGGCGGCCTTCCACTGCGAGCGACGCGAGCGGGTGTTCGAGCGCGAGACCTTCCGCTTCGGGGGGTTTCCAGCCATGATCTATCTCTCTTCTGTGTCTGCAGCGGCGCGCTGGGCGCTGCTGGCGTCTGTGTCAAGTACGGAGTCTGAGGACAAGCCCGCGAGCGCAGACCAGCGAGGATCTGCGACGTCGTGAGGGTGTCGTTCCGGACGTTCGGCCAGCCGCTCACCGGTCTCGGGGTCGAGTCCGGGGCAATCCGGCTGGCACACCGGCTGAAACGGTAATGCGAGAACTACCGCATCTCTGACCAGAGGTTCAAGATCCACGTGGTCGTCGTGAACCTCGAAGTCAGACGCTTCCGAATCAGGATACGCGAAAAGTTCCTGAATCTCGACTTCGACAGGCAGTTCGATGTCGCGGAGGCAGCGTCCGCACTCGCCGGTCGCCAGTGCGTCGACGTCGACGGTCACGAGGATCCCCTCGTGCACGGACTCGAGACGCACCTGCTCGGAGAGCGTCGTGCCCTCCTGGACGGCGACCAGGCCCTCGCCCCAGCGCTCGGCGAGCACCATCTCGAGGTCGTGCTCGCGCATCTCCCCGGGACGGTTCACCAGATCGCGCACGTTGACGCTGAACGGCGAATTGTTCGTTCTCTTCCTAGTCACGATCGACGATTCTACGCCGAACCCGACCGGGAGGACGCCCTAGCCCTCCTGGAGGAAGGTCGCCACCACCTGCGGGACGTACGGGCTGACATCGCCACCGAGCGCGGCCACCTGCCGGACGAGTGAACTGGACACGTGCGCGTGCGCCGGATCGGGCAGGAGGAAGACCGTCTCCACACCGGCGAGGCTGCGGTTCATGATGGCCATGGGCGTCTCGTACGCGACGTCGACCTGCGAGCGGATGCCCTTCACGAGCACGCTCGCGCCGACGTCCGTGCAGTAGTCGACGAGCAGGCCGACGTTCCACTGCGCGACGACGATGTTGTCAGGCAGCCCTCCGTCGGCGATGGAGCGCTCGAGCAAGGACACCCGCTGCGGCATCGGCAGCAGCGCGGACTTGTCGGGGTTGTGCACGACCAGCACGTGCAGTTCGTCGAAGATGCGCGCCGCCCGCTCGATGACATCGAGGTGACCGAGAGTGACTGGGTCGAACGATCCGGGGACGACGGCGATCCGCTTCATGCCGCCAGCCTATCGGTGCTCAGTTCTTGGCGAGCGCGGCGCGGTCTGATTCGTCGAGGCGCCGACGGAGCGCTTCGGCCAGCACCGGGTGGTCGGCGAGGTCGGGATCGGTCTCGAGGAGCTCGGCGGCATCCGCCCGCGCCTCGATGATGACCTCGCTGTCGTGCACGACCCGGAGCAGCTTGAGCGAGGACCGCCCGCCCGACTGCATGCTGCCGAGGACGTCGCCCTCGCGCCGCAGCTCGAGGTCGACCTGCGCGAGGTCGAAGCCATCGAGGGTCGCGGCCACCGCGTCGACGCGCTCGCGTGCGGTGCTCTCCGCCTCCGCCGCGGTGACGAGCAGACACAGCCCGGGGACGCCCCCTCGACCGACGCGTCCGCGGAGCTGGTGGAGCTGCGACACCCCGAAGCGTTCCGCGTCGAGCACGACCATCGTCGAGGCGTTGGGGACGTCGACGCCCACCTCGATGACCGTCGTCGCCACGAGCACGTCGATCTCACCGGCGGCGAAGGCCCGCATCGTGCGGTCCTTCTCCTCCGCGCTCATCCGGCCGTGGAGGACGTCGATGCGTCGGGACGCGAGCAGCGGGTGGGTACGCAGCTGCTCCACCGTGGCGAGCACGGACGCGATCGGCCGCGCCGGGTCGACGTCCTCCTCGAGCGCCTCACCGGGCTCGACCTCCTTGGCGTCGATCGCCGGGCACACCACGAACCCCTGCCGCCCCTGCGCGAGTTCCTCGGCGAGTCGCTCCCAGACGCGGGAGATCCACCGCGGGTGATCGGCCAGGGCGACCACGAAGCTCTCGATCCCCTGCCGCCCGCGTGGCAGCTCCTTGATGATGCTGACGTCGAGGTCGCCGAAGACGGTCATGGCCACGGTCCGTGGGATCGGCGTCGCGGTCAGCACGAGGACGTGCGGCGGCGTGCGTCCCTTCTGACGGAGCTGGTCGCGCTGCTCCACGCCGAAGCGGTGCTGTTCGTCGACGACGACCATCCCCAGATCGGCGAAGGTCACGGCGTCACCCAGCAGCGCGTGCGTCCCGATCACGATCCGGGCCTGGCCGGCGACGATCCGCAGCAGCGCCCGTTTGCGATCGGAGGTCGGCAGCTGGCCGGTGAGCAGCGTCGGCATGAGCTCGGCCGAGAGGTCGGGCCCCAGCGAACGGACGATCGACCGCAGGTGCTGCGCCGCGAGGACCTCGGTGGGCGCCAGCAGCACCGACTGTCCCCCGCTGTCGGCGACGGCCGCCATGGCCCGGAGGGCGACGAGCGTCTTGCCCGAGCCGACCTCACCCTGGACGAGTCGGTTCATCGGATTGGGCTGCGCGAGGTCGGCCGCGATCTCGGTCCCGACCGTCTGCTGGTCGCCGGTCAGCTCGAACGGGAGCGCGGCATCGAGGCGCTCGAGGTAGCCGCCGGCCTTCGGCACGCGGGGTTCGGCCGCCAGGGCACGGGTGGCCGCTCGCTGTTGAAGCAGGGCCGTCTGGAGGAGGTACGCCTCCTGATACCGCAGGCTGCGGCGACCACGCTGCCAGTCGCGGTCGACCGTCGGGCGGTGGACGGCCCGGATGGCGGCGTCGAAGGAGAGTTCACCCCTCGCCGCCCGGACCGACCTCGGGACCGGGTCCTCCTGCGGCGGCAGGGCGTCGAGGACCAGCTCCACGGACTGCTTGAGGTTCCAGCTCGTGATCGTGCTCGTCGCCGGGTAGATCGGGATGGGCGCCTCCGACCACGCCTTCGCCTGGGCGTCCGCGAGCGCCGGTGCGTCGGCGTCATCGGGGAAGAGCTGATACTGCGGGTGCGCGAGCTGATAGCTGCCGCGGTAATCGCCGACCTTGCCCGCGAAGATGCCGCGCAAGCCCGGCCGGAGTTCGTTCGCCCGCCAGGGTTGATTGAAGAAGGTGAGGTTGAGCCGACCCTGACCGTCGGAGATGACGACCTCGAGGATGGAGCCCTTGCGTTGCTTCATCTGCCGGTCGCGGACCTCGAGGACGTCGGCGACGATCGTCACGTCCTCGCCGAGCGGCAGCTGGCCGATGACCGTCAGCTCGCCGCGCTTCGCGTAGCGACGCGGGTAGTGCTCGAGGAGATCGCCGACGGTCTCGACGCCGAACGCCTTCTGGAGTGCCGTCGCGGTTCGTCCGCCGAGGACACCGCCGAGCTTCGTGCCCAGCTCGATCCCCGTCATGCCGTCGATTCTATTCGGGACCTCGGACACCGCGGTTCGCTCGGCTTCGCCCAGCCTGCGAGGATGGGACCATGGCCGGCATCAGGATCATCTCGGGTTTCGCCGGATCACGCACGATCCGGGTTCCGGGCAGCGGTACACGACCGACGAGCGATCGCGTCCGCGAGGCCCTCTTCTCCGCGTTGGAGGCCCGCGACGTGATCGCCGGCGCCGAGGTGCTCGACCTGTACGCCGGCTCGGGGTCGCTGGGGCTCGAGTGCGCCAGCCGGGGTGCCGCCGTGATCACCCTCGTCGACCGAGGGTCGGAGGCCGCGAAGCTGTGTCGTGACAACGCGAGGATCGTGACCTCGGCAGCGCCTCGCGGAGCGGCACCGCGCATCACGGTGCACGCCAAGTCGGTCGGCGCCTACCTGTCCGGGGCGACGGTACCGTCCGACCTCGTCTTCATCGATCCCCCGTACGACCTCCCCGAGGCGGAGCTGACGGCCAACCTCGCCGCGCTCGTCGGTCTGGTCACCGACGACGGGCTCGTGCTCGTCGAGCGGAGCTCCCGCTCACCCGAACCGACCCTTCCCGCGGCGCTCGAGGTCCTGCGGAAGAGCACCTACGGCGAGACCGTCGTCTGGTGGATCACGCCGGTCTGAGTCAACGCGTCACGGTCACCGCGTCACCGCACGGTCCTCGCGCCACGGCGGCCGGGAACACCGCTCAACCGGACGCGTCGTCCCAGTCGCGGTAGGGGTCCCAGCCGGCGCGACCGTCGTAGGCCACACCGTCGACGAGGACCCCGGCACCGGTCCGGGCCGTGCCGATGGTCCGGAAGCCGGTGGGGATCGTCGTGACGGACGGGAACGTCGCCAGGAGGGAGTGGTCCTCGCCACCGGCGAGGGCGAGCGCCACGTCCGCACCCAGCTCCTCTGCCCGCAGGTCGATCGCGACCCCACTCGCCCGCGCGAGGCGACCGGCGTCGAGCGCGAGCCCGTCCGACAGGTCGAGCATCGCCGTGGCACCGGCGACGGCGGCGACGACCCCGGCCGCGATCGGTGGCCGTGGCGCGAGTTGTGCCTCCACCTCGACCCGGTGATCGCGTCGTAGGACGGATGCTGCCTCGGCCGAAGGCACGCCGTCGGCGTCGACCCCACGCGAGAAGAGGAGCCGCAGACCTGCCGCAGCCGAACCCAACTCCCCCGCGACCGCGACCACGTCACCGGGTCTCGCACCGTCGCGCCGGACGGGGGCACGACCCTCGAGGTCGCCGAACGCCGTCACCGCGATCATGAAGACGTCAGACACGGCCAGATCACCGCCGACGACACCGCAGCCGGGCGCGAGCTCGGCGCAGGCGTCGCGCAGTCCGTCTGCGAACCCGTCGAGCACGGCGACCGGCAGGTGCTTGGGCATGGCGAGTGCGACGACGAGTGCCGTCGGACGCGCCCCCATCGCCGCGACGTCCGCCAGGTTGCTGGCCGCAGCCTTCCAGCCCAGGTCGTGGGCGCTCGACCACGCCAGCCGGAAGTCCGGCCCGTGGATCATCGTGTCCGTCGTGACGACGAACCGACCGTCCGGCGCCAGGACGACCGCGGCATCGTCACCCGGCCCGAGGAGTTCGGCGTCGGCCTGCGGCAGGCGAGGGAAGATGCGCTCGAGCAGCTCCCCCTCGGCGAGGTCCCCGACACAGGGCCCGACCGTTCCGTGATCGTCGGACGCGCTCCCAGACTCGTTCATGGGATCAACGGTAGCCTGGTGGGCGATGTCCCCGATTCGTGTGCTCCTCGCCACCACCCTCGCCGCAGCCGCAACCCTGGCCCTGGCCGGGTGCGCGCCCGCCGTCGCGCTCGAACCCGCCGCCGATGCGAACAACCCGCAGTGCGCTGAGGTCACGGTGCGTCTGCCCGACGTCGTCGCCGAACTGCCCGAGCGAGGGACCGACGCCCAGGCCACCGGGGCCTGGGGCGATCCTGCGACGGTCCTCCTGCACTGCGGCGTCGCGATCCCCGGCCCGACCACGCAGCAGTGCCAGTCCGTGAACGGCGTCGACTGGATCATCGACGACACCGACGCGCCGAGCTACCGGTTCACGACCTTCGGGCGCACGCCCGCGGTCGAGATCGTGCTCGACGGCGACGCCGTCGCCAGCAGCACCGTCCTGGCGGATCTGGCGCCCGCGGTGTCCGTGCTCCCCGTCACCGGGAAGTGCACCGCGCTCGGCGACGCCGAGCTCCCGATCCCCACCGACGGCTGACCGTTCCCGGCGCCGCGCCGTTCAGGATCGGGCGCGCGCGACCTCGATCAGCTCGGTGATGAGCTCGGGGTAGCTGAGCCCCGAGGCCAACCAGCAGCTCGGGAACATCGAGATCGGGGTGAACCCCGGCATGGTGTTGACCTCGTTGACGACGAAGCCGTCCGCGGTCAGGAAGAAGTCGACCCGGGCGAGGCCCGCGCAGCCCAACGCCTCGAACGCCCGACGAGAGAGGTCTTGCATCTCCGACAACTGCTCGGGAAGGAGGTCGGCGGGGCAGACGAGCTCGATACCGGGGGCGTCGAGGTACTTCGCCTCGAAGTCGTAGAAGTCGCGTCCGGTCACGACGACCTCGCCGGCAACCGAGACCCGAGGTGCTTCGCCGGGGAGGGACTCGAGGACCGCACACTCGACCTCTCGGCCCACCAGACCGGTCTCGACGAGCACGGTCGAGTCCTCGGCGAGTGCCAGTTCGATCGCCGCACGGAACGCGTCCGGCGTCGACACCTTCGACACCCCGACGCTCGAACCGGCTCGCGCCGGCTTCACGAACGCCGGTGACCCGAGCGACCCGAGCGATGCGAGCACCTCCTCGGGTGCCGTGGCCCAGTCGTGGGCGGTGAACCGCACCCACGGGGCGACGGCGATCCCGGCGGCCTGGAGCACCGTCTTCGTGAAGTGCTTGTCCATGCCGAGCGAGGACGCGAGGACGCCGGAGCCGACGTACGGGAGGTCGACGAGCTCGAGCATGCCCTGCACGGTGCCGTCCTCGCCGAACCGACCGTGGAGGATCGGGAGGACGATGTCGACGGGGCCGAGGGTGAACGGGACGCCGTCCTCCCCGACGACGGTCAACTCGCGGCTGCCGACGCGTTCAGGCCAGCGCACGGCCGGCCGCGAGGGGTCGACCTCCGGCAGGTGGGCGGGGTCGAGCGCGTACCGGCTCGGGTCGTCGACCTCGAGGACGTACGAGCCGTCGTGGGCGATCCCGACCGGGTAGACGTCGTACCGTTCGCGGTCAATCGCGGCGAGGACGCCGCCCGCCGTTGCGCAGCTGATCGAGTGCTCGCTTGAACGGCCTCCAAAGAGCACCACCACTCCGGTCTTGTGCGTCATCGTTGCTTCTCTCCCCCTGGGGTTCGTCGTCGTCGGTCGTGAGGTGCGGTGCGATGTCCTTGGGGTCGAGCGTGCCGTCGAGCACCTGCTTGACCTGTTCGACGATGGGCATCGCGACCCCCTTCGCCTTGGCCAGCTCGAGCACCGGCGCCACGGACGCGAGCCCCTCCGCGGTCTGCTGCATCTGTTTGACGACGTCGTCGAACTGATACCCCTGGCCGAGCAGACGCCCCGCCGTGTTGTTCCGTGACAGCGGCGACTGGCAGGTCGCGATGAGGTCGCCGAGCCCGGCCAGGCCCGAGAGGGTCTCCGGCTGCGCGCCGTGGGCCACCGCGAAGTCGGTCATCTCGACCAGCCCGCGGGTGATGATGGAGGCCTTCGTGTTCTCGCCGTAGCCGACGCCGTCGACGATGCCGATCGCGACGGCGATGAGGTTCTTGAGCACACCGCCGAACTCGGTACCGATGACGTCGGTGTTCACGAAGCTGCGGAAGTACCGGTTCCGCGCGAGGAGCGCGACCGTCTGCGCCGTCTCGAGGCTCTCCGAGGAGATCACGGCGGCCGTCGGCTGCTCGCGGGCGATCTCGAGCGCGAGGTTGGGGCCGGAGGCGACGGCGATGCGGGACGGGTCGATGTCGAGGGTTTCTCGGATGACCTCGCTCATCCGGGATCCGCTGCGACGCTCGACGCCCTTCATGAGCGAGACGACGATGGTGCCGTCCTCGAGGTGCGGGCGGAGCGCGATCAGATTGTCTCGCAACGACTGGCTCGGGACCGACAGGAACACGACCGAGGCACCACGCACGGCGTCGACCATGCTCGCGGTCGCCGTCATCCGCATCGGCAGATTGATGCCGGGCAGGTAGTCGCTGTTGCGCTTGGCTTCGGTGATCTCGCGAGCGAGCTCGGGCCGTCTGGCCCACATGACCACGTCGGAGCCACCGTCCGCGAGGATCTTGCCGAACGTCGTGCCCCAGCTGCCCGCTCCGAGCACGGCGACCCTCGTGGCGGCCGGTGGTTGCGGAACGTTCCTAGGACTCAAAGCGGCCTGTCTCCTTCTGCTGGTGTTTCGAGGGATCCCAACGCTCCGCGGGAGCTTGGGCACCGCGCAGCTCCTCGCAGAGGGCGGTGATGGCCTGCATGACGACCTCGGTCGCCTCGTTCAGCGTCTTCGAGTCTAGCTGCCGCCCGATGAAGGCCGAGAGGTCCACCGGCTCGCCGATGGCGACCTCGACGCGCTTCCGCAAGGGGAACACCCGCAGCTTGCCGTACCGAGGCATGACCTCCTGTGTGCCCCAGTGCGCGGCGGGGATGATCGGCAGGCCGTGCGTGAGGGCGATCCGGACCGCGCCGGTGCGCCCACGCATCGGCCACAGACCCGGGTCGCGGGTGAGCGAACCCTCCGGGTACACGATGACGCCCTGACCGCGTTCGGTCAGGTGCGCTGCAGCGCTGACCGGGTCCATGCCGCGGGCGGAACCCTCGCGCTCGACGGGGATCTGTCCGGACTTCCGCAACAGCCATCCGACAACCGGGACCGTGAACAGACTGCCCTTCGCCATGAAGCGGGGCTGTCGCCCGAGCCGCCAGACGGCCACGCCCATGATCAGCGGGTCGAACTCGCTGTCGTGGTTGGGCGACAGGATGAACGGCCCCTCCTGCGGCAGGCGTTCGCCGTGCCGGACGCGGAGCTTGACGAGAGCACTGAACGGCGGGATCGCGATCGACGACAGCAACCAGTAGATCGACGGCCTCGACCGTTCCACCCCCACGGCGGACTACTTCGTTTCGAGGACGAAGTCAGCACCGAGCTGCTGGAGCTTCACGATGAAGTTCTCGTACCCACGGCTGATGATGCCGACGTTGCTGACCGTCGACTTGCCCTCGGCGGTGAGCGCCGCGATGAGGTGGCTGAAGCCACCGCGGAGATCGGGTACCTCGATGTCGGCACCGTGCAACGGCGTCGGGCCGTTGATGACGGCGGCCTGCTCGAGGTTGCGCCGCGGCACGCGACGAGGCGTACCCGACAGCCCATTGGGGTGCACGACGATGTTCGCGCCCATGGTGTTGAGCGCGTCCGTGAAGCCGAACCGGTTCTCGTAGACGGTCTCGTGGACGATCGACTCGCCCGTCGCCTGCGTCAGCGCGACGATGAGGGGCTGCTGCCAGTCCGTCATGAAGCCGGGGTGCACGTCGGTCTCGATGACCACGGGCTTCAGCTCCTCCTTGCGGTAGAACCGGATGCCGTCGTCGGTGATGTCGAACCCGCCACCGGCCTTGCGGAAGATGTTGAGGAACGTCATCATGTCCTGCTGCTTCGCGCCGCCGACGAAGACGTCGCCGTCGGTCGCGAGCGCGGCCGACGCCCAGCTCGCTGCCTCGTTGCGGTCGCCGATGGCCGTGTGGTCGTACCCTTCGAGCTTGTCCACGCCCTCGATGAGGATCACGCGGTTCGGCTCGTAGGAGATGATCGCGCCCATCTTCTGGAGGACGGCGATGAGATCCATGATCTCCGGCTCGATCGCCGCACCCTTCAGCTCCGTGGTGCCCTTGGCACGGACCGCCGTGAGCAGGACCTGCTCCGTGGCACCGACGCTCGGGTACGGGAGGTGCACCGTCGTCCCGTGGAGGCCGTTCGGAGCTGAGAGACGGATGCCCTGCGGCAGCTTCTCCACGACCGCGCCGAACTTGCGGAGCGCGTCGAGGTGGAAGTCGATGGGGCGGTCGCCGATGCGGCACCCTCCGAGGTCGGGGATGAACGCCGCCCCGAGGCGGTGGAGCAGCGGCCCGCAGAACAGGATCGGGATCCGGGAGAAGCCGGCGTGCGCGTCGATCTCCTCCATGTGGGCGGACTCGACGTTGGTCGGGTCGAGGCGGAGCTCGTTCGGGTTCTCGCCCTCCGTCACGTCCACGCCGTGGATCTCGAGCAGGGAGCGGACGACCCGGACGTCGCTGATGTTCGGCACGTTGCGCAGGACGCTGACGTTCTCGCCGAGCAGCGACGCCACCATCGCCTTGGTCACGAGGTTCTTGGCACCCTTGACCTCGATGCGGCCCCGGAGCGGGATGCCGCCGTTGATCGTGATGCGGTCGACATCGAGTCCGACCGACGAGCCTGCCGCCTGTGACGCCTGGACGAGTGAATTCAAACCGGTACCTACTGCCTTGCTACTTGACGGGAATGGTGCGGGGCAGCCAGTTCGGCCGCCGGGCTTCGAATGCGGTGATCTGCTCCTCGCTACGGAGCGTCAGCCCGATGTCATCGAGTCCTTCGATGAGCCGCCACCGAGTGTAATCGTCGACCTGGAACGAAACCGTGAGATCGCCCACCGTGATGGTCCGGGAGATGAGGTCGACGACGGAATCCGCGCCTGGAGCGGCCTCGATCGCGGCCCAGAGCTGCTCGAGCTCCTCCTCCGTGACCTGGGCGGCCAGGAGGCCCTGCTTGCCGGAGTTCCCGCGGAAGATGTCGCCGAAGCGGGACGACACGACGACCTTGAACCCGAAGTCCCGCAAGGCCCACACGGCGTGCTCACGCGACGAGCCGGTGCCGAAGTCGTGCCCCGCGACGAGGATGCTGGCACCCTCGTAGACGGGCTGGTTCAGGACGAAGTCGGGGTCCTGACGCCACCCCGCGAAGAGCGCGTCCTCGAAGCCGGTCTTCGTGACCCGCTTCAGGTAGACGGCGGGGATGATCTGGTCGGTGTCGACGTTGGAGCGCCGCATCGGAGCGGCGATGCCGGTGACGGTCGTGAACTTGTCCATCAGGCGTGCACGCCTTCCTGCTCGGTGGCGGCATGTCTGCCGGGCTCGACCTCGAGGTCGCCCGGGCTGGAGAGCGTTCCACGGATGGCGGTCGCCGCGGCGACGAGCGGCGAGACGAGGTGCGTGCGGCCACCCTTGCCCTGACGGCCCTCGAAGTTCCGGTTCGACGTCGAGGCGCAGCGCTCGCCCGGAGCGAGTTGGTCGGGATTCATCCCGAGGCACATGGAGCATCCGGCGAACCGCCACTCCGCACCGAAGTCGGTGATGATCTTGTCGAGCCCCTCGGCCTCCGCCTCGATCCGAACCCGGGCGGAACCCGGGACCACCATGACCCGCACCCCCTCGGCCTTCGTGCGGCCCTCGATGATGGATGCGAACGCCCGCAGGTCTTCGATCCGGCTGTTCGTGCAGGAGCCCATGAAGACCGCGTCCACCGGGATCTCCTTCATCGGAGTGCCGGCCTCGAGCGCCATGTACTCCAAGGCGCGCTCGGCGGCGGACCGCTCGTTCGGGTCGGCGATGGCCGCCGGGTCGGGCACGTTCTCGCTCAGCGAGACGCCCTGTCCAGGGTTGGTGCCCCACGTGACGAAGGGCTCCAGCGTGTCGGCGTCGAGGAAGACCTCGGCGTCGAAGGCGGCGCCCTCGTCGGTCGCAAGCGTGTCCCAGTAGGCGACGGCCTCGTCCCAGTCGGCTCCGGTCGGTGCGTGCGGACGACCCTGCAGGTAGTCGTAGGTGATCTGGTCCGGGGCGACCATGCCGGCGCGGGCACCGGCCTCGATCGACATGTTGCAGATCGTCATGCGGCCCTCCATGGAGAGCGCACGGATCGCCGAGCCGCGGTATTCGAGGACGTAGCCCTGCCCGCCGCCGGTGCCGATCTTCGCGATGACGGCGAGGATGATGTCCTTCGCGGTCACCCCCGGCCGCAGCGTGCCCTCGACGGTGATCGCCATGGTCTTGAACGGCTTCAGCGGCAGCGTCTGCGTGGCCATGACGTGCTCGACCTCGCTGGTGCCGATACCGAAGGCCATGGCCCCGAAGGCGCCGTGGGTCGAGGTGTGCGAGTCGCCGCAGACGACCGTGATCCCGGGCATCGTGAGGCCGAGCTGCGGCCCGACGACGTGCACGATCCCCTGGTCGAGATCGCCGAGGGAGTGGATCCGCACCCCGAACTCCGCGGCGTTGCGACGGAGGGTCTCGATCTGCGTACGGCTGGTGAGGTCGGCGATCGGCTTGTCGATCGCGAGCGTCGGGGTGTTGTGGTCCTCGGTCGCGATCGTGAGGTCGACGCGACGCAGCGGCCGGTCGGCCAGGCGGAGGCCGTCGAAGGCCTGCGGGCTCGTCACCTCGTGGACGAGGTGCAGGTCGATGTAGATGAGGTCGGGCGTGCCGTCCTCACCCTTCACGACGAGGTGGTCGTCCCAGACCTTCTCGGCGAGCGTGCGTGGATGCTCGGGAATGCTCGGGACGGACGGATCGGCGTTCAGCTGCGACATGTCGTGGAATTCCTTCAAACGATGAGTGGTCAGGCGTCAGCGACCTCCGCGACGAGGGAGCCTGGAACTAGGCCTCGTCGCGGCTGGGAAGGAGGAGCAGCCCGGACAACATTCGCCCAGCGTACCACCCGGTCCGTGGCGAAACCGTCGGCACCGTCGTCGCTCCAGGGGACGCCGGGCCGACACACTGCTACTTCGGCGCGTCGATCCCGACGCGGTACTGCCCCTGGTCGTTGATGACCTCGACGGCCACCGGGTAGCTCTTCGCGTTGTACGAGAACGTGCACTCGAACTGCGTCCCGGTCGTGGCCGGCTGGTCACTCGGGCATTCGACCTTCTCGACGTCCGCGAGGCCGAAGTCCTGCTTGAGCACCTCGGCCACACCGGTCTGCACCGAGCCGCGGTCGAGCATCGGCGTGAACAGGCGACCGACCGAGAGGAGGGTGAGCGGGACGGCGATGAGCGATGCGGCGACCGCACCGATGAGCACGCCGATCCAGAGCTTGCGCCCGAGCGGTTTCCGGGCGGGTTTGCGGCTCGCAGCAGGCTGCTGGCCCGCGACGCCGTACTCGGGGCCGGGACGGAACGGACCGGTCTGCTGTGGACCGGACTGCGATCCTTGCTGTTGCGGACCTGGCTGGAACGGGCCGGTCGGGTGCTGCGCCTGTCCCGGACCGAAGGGCTGTGGCGCGGTCGGGCGTGCCTGACCGTAGGGCGGCTGACCCTGTGGCCCCTGAGGCTGACCCTGCGGCTGGCCCTGAGGCGCGCCGAACGGACGTCCCTGTGGAGCCTGGCCGGGGGCCTGACCCTGCTGAGGACCCCCGGGCGCGTGACCGGGCTGACCAGTCGATGTCGAGGGCCGGAACCCGTCCGGACCGCCTGGCCGCCCGTGCTGCTGCGGCTGCTGGTTCGGGCCTGCGTTCGAGGGCCGCTGCTGCTGCACCCACGGCTGCCCACCGGGCGCGCCGGCGAACGGCGCTCCAGGCTGGGTGGGCGGCTGCGGCGCTGGACCGTTGGACTGCTGCCCTGGGGCGCCTCCCTGCGGACGGGGCCCTCCACCGGTCTGACCAGGCGAGGACGGATGAGACGGGCCGTTCTGCGACGGGACGCCCTGCGGTGGTCTGTTCTGACCCTGCGGCGCACCGTTCTGCGGTGCACCGTTCTGCGGCGGCGTCTGAAGCTGCGGGCTTCCCGGTCCGAACTCCAGGCGGGGTGCGTTCGGGTCGGGGAATCCCGGCGGCTGCTGGTCGGGGCGCAGGGGGCCGCCGACCGGAGGCTTTCCGAGGTCCTCGGGTTTCTGGTCGTCGGTCATTTCCTCAACTCCTCGATCCGATCCCAGAACGCGGCCTGATCGGCCGCCGGGATCACCGTCACGTCGAATCCTGATGGTGCGGTCGGCAGGTCTTCGAGCGTCGACGTACCCGACACCTCGAAGCCGGCCTGCAGTTGCAGCTTGGTCTCGCTCTCGACCGTCCCGCTCAACTCCATCTTCACGAGGCCGCCCTCGGCGTTCTGGAAGATCGTCACCGGGAGGAGCGTCGCGAGGTCGTCCTCGCTGAACGACGAGACGAGGTCGTCCGGGAGGTCGAAGAGCGTCCCGACGGCCAGCACGCTCTCGAGGCTCGCGCTCGTCGAGATCTGCGAGGAGCCGTCGTTGCGCATCGAGACGACGACGCTGCTGAGCGCGCCGTCCCCCGAGCTGCGAGTGGTTTCGACCGCGCTGTAGATGTCGCACGCGATGGAGATACCGGGGTAGACGCAGGCCGGCCCGAGCGAACCCTCGGCGTCCTCGTCAGCCACGTACTGCGTCTGGACGGCCACCCACTCCGTGGGCGCGAGCTCCTTGAGTTCACCGCCGAGCAGCAGGAGGTCGTAGTCGACTCCCGCCTGGTGATAGATGTCGACGGTGTCGCCGTCGGCCGAGCCCTTGTCCTGGCTGAACGACGCGGTCGGGTCGCCGAAGAGCACGACCGAGTCGTTCTCGTGCGACTCGAGGTCTCCCGAGACGGCGTGGACGTATGCCGACCCGATCACGTCCGGCGCCTGGCCGATCTGGGCTGACAGCAACTCCAACCTCGCCTCGGCGAGATCCTGCATATAGCTCTGCTGGGCGGCGGCGTCGGGGAACGCCGATCCGGGCGTCGTGCACGCGCTCAAGGCGAGCGCGGCGGTCCCGGCCAGAGCCAGGACGCCGATCCGCCGCCGGCGTCGCGTCATACTCGCGCTGGCGGTCATGACCCCTCCGCCAGAGCATCGTTGTACAGGGTGAGCGCCCGCTGTCCGAGGACGGGGCCCTCGAGCCAGGAACCGTCGCCGCGTGAAGTGACCGAGGTGACGTACCCGGCGCCGGTGGCGGGATCCAGCCGGGTGAGCCAGCCCCCGCCCGAGCAACCCGGGGTCATGAGGCAGTCGACCCGGTAGCCGGCATAGCCCTTGGTGGCGGCCTGGCTCGCGCAGTAGCGCTGCGACTGACCGTCGAACGGTGCGGCGGACGGATACCCGATCACCGTGATGCCCTCGGGCGGCGTACCGAACGAGATGCCCTGACCGCCGGTCACCTCCTGGATCTTCTGGCCTGCAGCGTTCGGGGCGAGCCGGATGAAGGCGAAGTCGTAGGCCCAGCCGTTGCCGCTCGTCGCACCGCTGGCGTCCGAGGTCGCCTCACTCGTGAACTCGTCGGGGACGTAGGTGCTGACCCCGGCCCACTGCCCATAGGGCTGGGTCTGGCCGTTGGCCGCGTCGGCCGGGATGAAGATGATGTTCTCGGCGAGCTGTTTGCCGTACGTGTCCCAGACGCAGTGGCCCGCCGTCAGGACGAGGTCCATGGTCGGGGCGTTGACGACGCTCGCGGAACAGACGTACGTGGCACCGCCGATGGAGAAGTACAGACGTCCCTGCGTCGCCGCCGCCAAGCCGGTCGCCGGGTAGGGGTCGCCGGCTGCTGTCGGGGTGATGGCCTTGACGTCGACGTCGGGACCGACCCCGGTACTCGGGTGCACGACCACGCCGGTGGCCTGGTCGCCCGTGAGCGTGTCCTCGCCCGGCTTCAGATCCGGAGCCGTCGCTCCGCCGAACTTGTCGTCGGTCCAGTAGTCGTTGACCTCCTGGGGGCTCGCGTCGAAGTCCTTGCGCAGGGTGTCGTCGGTGCCGCCGGCCACGTCGACGACCGGGCCCGCACCGCCGGCCACGGCCTCCCCCGTCACCGGGATGGAACACCCCGTCAGCAGCGCGGCGAGGATCAGGACTGCGGCTGTCGCCGGAGCGCGGCGCTTCTGCTTCACGGTCACCCGGCCAAGCTAGCACGCAGCGGCGCTCGGCGAGATCGGTGCGGGCCCTGCCATCCGCGCATCCTGGAGGGCCTGCGTGGACATCCCGGGGCAGGCTCGAGCCGCCGAATGAACGAAGCCCCGCTTCCTGATGACTCAGGAGAGCGAGGCTTCGTTCGGTGTTGTGACCCCAACGGGATTTGAACCCGTGCTGCCGCCGTGAGAGGGCGGTGTCCTAGGCCGCTAAACGATGGGGCCGTAAGCAACGGATATGAGTATGCCATACGATTTCGAGCCGTACAAATCGAGGCCACCAGCGGCATCCGACGGGCGTGTCGCGCGGTGCTCGCGGTCGGGTGAACAGGCTCAGGCGAGCACGCGGAGGGCTCCGGGGACCACGTCGATCGCGACCGGCAGCGGACCGATGCGCTCCCCGTCGGCATAGGCCGTGATGCCGTCCGCGGCGATCGAGACGGAACGGACCCGCGACAGGCGCACGATGTCGAGGCCGGTGTGGGCACCCGAGAAGACCTTGGGGAACAGCCGGAGGAACCGGAACCGGGACACGGGTGCGACGACGAACAGGTCGAATCGGCCGTCGGCGAGGTCCGCCTGCGGCGCGATGAGCATGCCACCACCGATCGAGGTGTTGTTCGCCACGGCGAGGAGGACGGCGTCGACCGTCTCCGGCGTCCCGTCCACGGTCAGCTCGTACCGGCGGGGTCGCAGGGCCAGGAGCTCTCGGAGGATCGCGATCGTGTACCGACTGCGACCGCGCGGCCGTCGCATGCGGTTCGCCCGTTCGTTGACGAGGGCGTCGAACCCTGCGGACACCGCACCGACGAACCAGGTCGTCCGCTCGCCGTCCGTCACCGTGCCGGCGTCGATCACGCGCGGCCCACCCTCGAGCGCACGGAGCAGGGACGCGATCGCGGCTGCGGGATCCCCCAGCGGGATCCCGAGTCCCCTGGCGATGTCGTTGCCCGTGCCGGACGGGACCACGCCGAACGGCAGGCCCGAGTCACGCACCGCCTCGACGGCCAGACTCACCATGCCGTCGCCACCGACGACGACGAGCGCGTCCAACCCAGCCTCGATGGCAGTCTGCACCGCGCTCCGGAGCTGCCCGACGGTCTGCTCCTGCAGGCGGACGGCGCGGTGCCCGGCTTGCTCGAGGGCGTCGAGCACCATCGGGCCGACGGCTCGGGTCGAGCCGAACGACGCGGTCGGGTTGATGGCGACGCCGATGCGTCGGGGCTGCGTGGTCACCTGCCGATTCTGACAGGCCCACGGCGGCCGGATACCCGGATGACCGGGTTGCCCCCGGCGCTCCCACGGTATTCACTCGTCCTATGAGACTCACGAAGTTCGAACATGCAGCATTCCTCCTCGAGACGGACGGCGCCAAGCTGATCGTCGACCCGGGCGCGTTCACGTCCCCGATCGCCGATGTGGAGCACACCGCGGCGGTCCTGATCACGCACCTGCACCCCGACCACTGGACCGCGGAGCACCTCGACCGCATCCTCGCCGCGAGCCCGGAGGCGGTCCTCTACGGACCGGCCGGTGTCGCCGCCGCCGCGGACGGGTACGACATCACCGTCGTCGCCCCGGGAGACGTGGTCGAAGCGGGGCCGTTCACGCTCCGGTTCTTCGGCGGGACCCACGCGGTCATCCATTCGTCGATCCCGGTGATCGACAACGTCGGCGTCCTCATCAACGACCTCGTGTACTACCCCGGCGATTCCTTCGCCGTCCCCGAGGGCGTCGACGTCGACCTCCTGGCCGCGCCGGCCGGTGCACCGTGGATGAAGATCTCCGAGGGCATGGACTTCGTCACCGCCGTCGCCCCGAAGCGCGCGTTCGGGACGCACGAGATGGTGCTCTCAGGGCCGGGACAGAGCATGTCGCACGACCGCCTGCAGTGGGCGACCGAACAGGGCGGCGGGACCTACTACCCGCTCGCCCCGCTCGACACGCTCGAGGTCTGAGACCGGACGACTACCGGCGGCGGAAGTTCGCCGCCGCCGGGCAGTCGAACGGGTCGCGGGCTGAGAGTCCGACCCGGTTGAGGTACTCGATGACGATGGCGTAGGACTGCAGCAGGGTCGTCTCCGTGTACGGCACCTGCTGGGTCTCGCAGTGCTCTCGAACGATGACGCGAGCACGGGCCAGAGCCGGACGAGGCATGCTCGGGAACAGGTGGTGCTCGATCTGGTAGTTCAGGCCGCCCATGAAGGTGGCCATGCCGAAGCCGCGGACGTTGCGCGAGGTCAGCACCTGCTTGCGGAGGAAGTCGAGCTTCATGTCGGCCGGGATGATCGGCATGCCCTTGTGGTTCGGCGCGAAGGACGCACCCATGTAGACGCCGAAGACCGCGAGCTGGACGCCGAGGAACGCGAACGCCATGCCGACGGGCAGGAAGAGGAAGATCGCGGCCAGGTACAGACCGACGCGGGCGACGATCATGCTGATCTCGGCGGCGCGGCCGTCGACCTTGCCCGGACCGAAGAGGGTCTTGAAGGACAGCGCGTGGAGGTTGATGCCCTCCAGCATGAGGAGGGGGAAGAAGAGGTAGCCCTGCTTCCGGGTGATCAGCGCCTGCAGGCCCTTGGCCTTCGCCGCGTCCTCCTCGATGAAGGAGATCGTGTCGATCTCGATGTCGGGGTCCTTGGTGACCTGGTTCGGGTTCGCGTGGTGGCGCGTGTGCTTCGTCATCCACCACGAGTAGCTGATGCCGACGATGCCCGCCGCGAGGAAGCGACCGGCGCGGTCGTTCGCCCGGCCCGAATCGAAGACCTGACGGTGCGATGCCTCGTGGGCGAGGAAGGCGAACTGGGTGAGGATGATGCCGAGCGCGCCGGCGATGAGCAACTGGAACCACGACTCGCGGAGCAGGACGAAGCCGGTGACGCAGCCGAGGAGCGCGATCACGAGGAACGAGAACGTGAGGATGTAGAACGTGCGGTGGCGGCGGAGGAGTCCTGCTTCGCGAACCGTCTTCAACAGCGACGAGTAGGAGCTGGTGATGTTCGCAGCGCCGCGCTTGCGGGGGCTCGTGGCACGAACCGGGCCGAGGATGGCTTCAGTTGACATGGGCACTCCGGAGGAATCGTGTCGACTTCCCAGCCGGGATGGTGAGCGGACGCTCGGGCGAGCATGAGCTCTGCAGATGGCCTCAGCCTACGGTCGACGGCTGGGGAATCACCGCACACCGCGAGATCCGCTGGAGATACCCAGGCATCACGACGAATGTCGGAAAAAGATGCGGAATTGGCCAATCCGTTACATGATCGGCTGCCGTTTCGAGCCGAGATGGGCTAACGTGGATCGAAGTTGTTGTGTTGCGCAGGTATTTCAAGCCGCGTTTCCACCGATGGATACGCTGCTTTTCTGAGGAGCGAGCAAAGAACACCGCGACGAACGGGCCCGAAAGTCGGGAACGGTCACTCATGAAAGAGGAAATACATGTCAACTGGAACTGTGAAGTGGTTCAACGCCGAAAAGGGCTTCGGATTCATCACTCCTGACGACGGCAGCGCCGACGTCTTCGCACACTTCTCCGCCATCGCGACGAGCGGCTACCGCTCGCTCGAGGAGAACCAGAAGGTCGAGTTCGAGACCAACCAGGGCCCCAAGGGCCTGCAGGCCGAGAACATCCGCCCCCTCTGATTCTCTGATCAGTCGGAGCTGACGATCCGAGCGGCAGGTCATTCCAGCCCTCGCGTCTGAGACACCGGGAACCGCCCCTGACGTTCGCGTCAGGGGCGGTTCTGTGTGTCCGGGGTAGATTTCGTGTCTCCGGGGCGATTCCGTTCCGTGCATCCGGCCGACTCTCCTGCGGCTACTCCTGGACGGGGAGGATGAGCTCCGGTCCATCGCCCTGCAACGGCGCCACCCGGTGGAAGACGAGCTGCTCGGCGACGTCGGTCGCTGCGGACACCATCTCGTCGACCTCGTCCTGGTCGGCCTCGTGGTGCGGGTCAAGCCAGGCGTCCCAGCATTCCGGAGGCAGCGTCACGGGCGTCCGTGGGTGCAGCTCCTGCAAGGGACCGACCGCCGGCCGCGTGAGGATGGTCGCGCTCAGCACCCAACGCCGCGGGTCGTCGTCCGGTCGCGAGCGGTCGCGCCACCACGAGTAGAGGGCCGCGAAGACGATCGGTTCACCACCAGCGGTCTGCACGTAGTACGGGGTCTTCGTCGCGCCCTCGGTGTGCCACTCGTAGTACCCGGCGGCGGGGACCAATGCGCGCTTCTGTTTGACCGATGGCGCGAACGTGGGCTTGGTGGTGACCTCCTCCGCGCGAGCGTTGAAGGTCGGGTACTGACTCTTCAGCTCGGTGGCGAACGACGGCACGAGTGACCACCGCGCCGATTCGAGCCGGCGGACCGCCGGCCCCGTCTTCACCGAGTCGAGGATGATCGGGATCTGCTCGGTCGGGCGCACGTTGTACGAGGGCCCGGGCAGCTCGGCAGCCGCGTGGTCGATGTCGAAGAGCTCGATGAGCTCCTCGGTGGATTCGGTCACGACGAAACGTCCGCACATGGGCCCAGCGTACCGGGCGCCGCTGACACCGCGGACCGCGTGTCGGTGGGATGCCGGACCATGGTCGAGTCATCCATCAGTCGTCGTCGTGACCGGATCGAGCCGGTTGACTTGTTCGAAGATATGTTCGAATATTGAGCCATGGCCCTCCGCGCACTCGTCGACTCCCCCGTCAGGGCGGACACCGCGACCGAGCTGCACGAACTCCAGGGGCGCATCAAGCGGATGCAGGGGACGCGCCTCGACACCCGATCCCTGCCGACCGCTCCTGAGCTCTCCCGGCTCCTGCCCGGTGGCGCCCTCCAGGCCGGAGGCAGCTACTCCGTGCTCGGCTCCACGGCGCTCGCCATGTCGCTCATGGCCGGGCCGTCAGCAGCCGGGACCTGGTGCGCCGTCATCGGTCTCCCGTCGTTCGGCGTGGAGGCGGCGGCCTCCATGGGCATCGACCTCGAACGACTCGTCCTCGTCCCCCAGCCCGGTCCGGACTGGCTCACGGTCACCGCGGCCATGGCCGACGTCGCCGGCGTGCTCATCACAGCGCCTCCCGGACGGATCGCCCCGAGCGACGCCGCCAGACTCGCGGCTCGCCTCCGGCAGCGCGAGGCCGCACTGATCGTCCTCGGTTCCTGGCCGCAGAGCGATGCGACGTTGCGCGTGACCGAGAGCTCCTGGAGCGGCCTCGGGGCGGGGCACGGACATCTCCGGCATCGGCGACTCACCGTCAGCTCGATGCTCGGCCAAGGGGCTTCGGGCCGGCCCAGGACCGCGCACCTGACGCTGCCCCTGGGATCGACCGAGGGTCGCACCGCGCCGCTCGCCGGCTCCGGCCTCCTCGACGACGACACGGTCGTCCGGCTCCCGATGGTCGTGAACCGATGACGACCGAACCGCCTGCGGGACAGGTCGAGCGCACCATGGTCCTCTGGTGTCCCGACTGGCCGATCGTGGCGGCACGACTCTCTGGAACGCTGTCCGAGGACACGGCCGACGCTCCGCTGGCCCTGGTGGAGCATGGTGAGGTCCTGGCCTGCGACGCCAGCGCACGTCGAGCAGGAGTGCGGCGTGGACTCCGTGTCCGCGAGGCCGAGGCCCGCTGTCCGGAACTGGCGACCGCCGACTACGACCCGGTCGTCGACACCCGCGCCTTCGAGCCGGTCCTCCTCGGCATCGAGGAGCTCATGCCGGGCGTCCAGCCCTTCCGGGCCGGGCTCTGCGCCATCCGATCCCGAGGACCGAGCAGATACTACGGCGGCGAGTCGGCTGCGGCAGAGGTCCTCCTGGCCCGCCTCGACGAACTCGGTGTCCCCGATGCACGGATCGGCATCGCCGACGGCCCCTTCGCCGCGGAGCAGGCCGCGAGGTCCACCGCGTTCCAGCAGGACGGTTCCCGGATCATCGCCATCCCCTCCGGGGCCTCTCCCGCCTTCCTGGCCCCACTCCCCCTGTCCACCCTCGGGCGCCCCGAACTCAGCTCACTGCTGCACCGGCTCGGGATCAGCACCCTGGGGGCGTTCGGCGCACTGCCCGCGACCGAGGTCCGCGACCGCTTCGGCCCCGACGGCGCCCGAGCGCACCGCCTCGCAGCCGGCGCGGACGCCCGAAGCGTCGTCCCCCGCGTGCCACCCACCGAGCTGGCCGTGTCGATCGCCTTCGAGCCCCCGCTCGACCGCATCGACCAGCTGACCTTCGGGTTCCGGCAGTCCGCGGAACGGTTCATCACCGGCCTGGCGGAGGCCGGCCTCGTGACCACCGCGATCACGATCAGCATGCGGAGCGAGCGCGGGGAGCGCTCCACCCGCACCTGGCTCCACCCACGCTGGTTCACCGCCGGCGACGTCCTCGATCGCGTGCGCTGGCAGTTGCAGGGCGCGTCCGACATCGATCACGGACTCGCCTCCCCCGTCGAACTCGTCGAGGTCGTCCCGGAGACCCTCGACGACGCCGCGGAACACGAGGAAGGACTCTGGGGCAGCGGACCGGACGAACGCATCCACAGCGGACTCGCCCGTGTCCAGAGCATGCTCGGCCACGACGGCGTCGTGACCGCGGTGCCGTCCGGCGGCCGCCTCCTCCTCGACCGCCGCATCCTCGTCCCCTGGGGCAGCGTTCCGCCGGGTGGTGAGGCGGCCGTGGCCGAACGTCGGAACCGGCCGTGGCCCGGGACCATCCCGGGAGCGGCTCCGTCGACCGTCTTCGACACCGCCGTGCCGGTCGAGGTCGTCGACGCGACGGGTCAGACTGTGGCCGTCGACGAGCGCAGCACCGTGAGTGCAGCACCAGCACGGTTCTTCGCCCTCTCGGACTGGCACGTCATCCACGGTTGGGCCGGCCCCTGGAGCATCGACGAACGCTGGTGGGACGACGACGGCCACCATCGCGTCCACCGTCTCCAGGTCCTCGACGATGCGGGTGACGCCTGGCTGCTCCTGTTGGAGGAGCAGCACTGGAGGGCCGAGGCCCGCTACGACTGAACCGCATCGCGTCCGCACCACACCGCATGACGAAGGAGCCCAGCATGGGATGGAACAACCCCCCGGTCTCATGGTCGGAGTTCGAGCGCCGTCTGTCCGACGCGAGCCGTCCGGCCACCCTGCCGCTGGGAGCCGACGGTGGGGACAGCCCGGCCTGGTCGCGGAAGCGTCAACCGTACGTCCCCGAACCACCGGAGCAGCGCCCGTCGACGACGCGGGTCCCCTATGCGGAACTCCACGCGCACTCGAGCTTCAGCTTCCTCGACGGCGCGAGCCCGCCGGAGCGGCTCGTCGAAGAGGCTGCGGCACTCGGCCTGCACGCGCTCGCGCTCACCGACCACGACGGTTTCTACGGTGTCGTCCGGATGGCCGAGGCGGCGGAACGGTTCCCCGACCTCCGGACGGTCTACGGTGCCGAACTGTCCATCGGCCTGGACCGGCCGCAGAACGGCGTCCCCGACCCCGTCGGGCATCATCTGCTCCTGCTCGCCCGTCGAGCAGAGGGGTATCACCGCCTGGCCGGCGCGATCACGGACGCACAACTCGCCGACGGAGCCGAGAAGGGCCACCCGATCTACGACCTCGAGCGGCTCGCCGCCTCCGTCGCCGGCCACGTGACCGTGCTCACCGGGTGCCGTAAGGGGTTCGTCCGCACCGCGCTCCGTGAGCACGGTCCGGAGGCCGCCGCCGCCGCGGTCGACCGACTCGTCGCCCTGTTCGGTCCGGAGCACGTCGTCGTCGAGTTGAGCGACCACGGCCACCCGGAGGACTCGGCGGAGAACGATGCACTCGCCGAGATCGCGGCGTTGCTCGACCTCACCGTCGTCGCGACCGGCAACGTCCATTACGCCACGCCCGAGCAGCATAGACTCCAGACCGCGCTGGCGGCCGTCCGAGCACGACGCAGCCTCGACGAACTCGACGGATGGCTTCCCGCGGCCGGAACCGCGCACCTGCGGAGCGGAGCCGAGATGGCGGACCGGTTCGCAAGATACCCCGGAGCGGTGGCACGGAGCGTCGAGCTGGCGGATGAACTCGCCTTCAGCCTGCGGGCGGTCCGCCCGAAGCTCCCGCGACAGCGCGTCCCGGAGGGCCATACGCCCATGAGCTGGCTCCGGCATCTGGTGCTCGAAGCCGTCCCCGTCAAATACCCCGACGCCACTCCCGAACACCTCCGACGCATCGAACGGGAACTCGAGGTCATCGAGCAGAAGGACTTCCCCGGGTACTTCCTGATCGTGCACGACATCGTCAGTTTCGCCCGCGGCCGTGGCATCCTCTGCCAGGGACGCGGTTCCGCCGCGAACTCGGCCGTCTGCTACCTGCTCGGGATCACCGCGGTCGACTCGATCTTCTACGAGCTGCCGTTCGAACGGTTCCTCTCCAGTATGCGGGAGGAGGAGCCCGACATCGACGTCGACTTCGACTCGGACCGGCGCGAGGAGGCCATCCAGTACGTCTACGAGACCTACGGACGCCGCAACGCCGCTCAGGTCGCGAACATCATCAGCTATCGGCCGAAGTTCGCCGTCCGCGACACCGCCAAGGCGCTCGGGTACAGCCCCGGTCAGCAGGACGCCTGGTCGAAACAGGTCGAGCGTTGGGGCGGGGTCATGTCGAGCACCGACCACGACATCCCCGAGCGCGTCGTCGGCCTCGCGCAGCAGATGCTCACCCTGCCCCGGCACCTGGGCATCCACTCGGGTGGCATGGTCCTGACCGATCGCCCGGTCGGCGAGGTCTGCCCGATCGAGCACGGGCGCATGGACGGTCGCACGGTCCTCCAGTGGGACAAGGACGACTGCGCCTGGATGGGTCTGGTCAAGTTCGACCTCCTGGGTCTCGGCATGCTCTCGGCCATCCAGTACTGCTTCGACCTCGTGGCCGAGCACACCGGAGAGCGCTGGACCCTCGAGACCATCCCGAAGGACGAAGCAGGGGTCTACGACCAGCTCTGCCGGGCCGACACCATCGGGGTCTTCCAGGTGGAGAGCCGCGCGCAGATGGGCATGCTGCCGCGTCTGCTCCCCCGCCGGTTCTACGATCTCGTCATCGAGGTCGCCATGATCCGCCCGGGGCCCATCCAGGGCGGCGCGGTACACCCCTACCTGCGCCGGAAGACCGGCCAGGAGCCCATCACCTACCTCCACCCGAGCCTCGAACCGGTCCTCGAACGCACGCTCGGCGTGCCGTTGTTCCAGGAGCAGCTCATGCAGATGGCGATGGCCGTCGGTGGGTGCTCGGCTGAGGATGCGGACCTCCTGCGCCGGGCGATGGGATCGAAGCGTGGCGAGGAGAAGATCGAGAGCCTCAAGGACACGCTGTACCTCGGCATGGCCGGCAACGGCATCGTCGGTGCGGACGCCGATGCCGTGTACGCCAAGATCCAGGCCTTCGCCAACTTCGGCTTCGCCGAGAGCCACTCCCTGAGCTTCGCCCTCCTCGTCTACGTGAGCGCCTGGCTGCGCCTGCACTACCCGGGGGCCTTCCTCGCGGCCCTGCTCCGGGCGCAGCCCATGGGGTTCTACTCGCCGATGACCCTCGTCGCCGACGCCCGCCGACACGGCGTCTCCGTCCTGCGTCCCGATCTGCATCGCTCCGGCGCACAGGCCGGCCTCGAAGCGCTCGACCCGGAGGCCGCCCCAGGCGCCCCGATCGCTCCCGGCGGGCGCACGCGCTGCCTCGAACACGAGCAGGGGCCGACCGGGCTCTTCGATCCGCTCCTTCCCGACGATTCGGCAGGACACCGGCGCGACGGCGCACTCGCCGTCCGGCTGGGTCTCTCCTCCGTCCAGGGGATCGGTGAGGAGCTCGCGAAGCGGATCGTCGCCGAACGGGAGTCCGGAGGGCTGTTCACCAGCCAGGCCGACCTGGCCAGGCGGATCGGCCTGAGCTCCTCGCAGTTGGAGTCGCTGTCGGCGGCGGGCGCCTTCGACGGATTCGGCCTCACCCGTCGTGAGGCGATGTGGGGCGCAGCGCAGGCCAGTCGGCATCGTCCCGACCAGCTCGAGGGGACGTTCACGACCGTGCAGCCGCCGTTGCTCCCGGTTCCGACGGCCGCCGAACAACTCATCTCCGACATCTGGTCGACCGGGATGTCGACCGATGACCACCCCATCCGCCACGTCCGTGCCGAACTCACACGACGAGGTGCGCTGCGGTCCGACGAACTCCTGACGGCGCAGACGGATCGTCGCGTGGAGGTCGGGGGTGTCGTGACGCATCGACAACGGCCGGCGACGGCGAGCGGCATCACCTTCATGAACCTCGAGGACGAAGCGGGACTCGTCAACGTGATCTGCAGTGTCGGCGTCTGGAACCGGTATCGCCGCGTGGCCAGGGAAGCCCCGGCGATGGTGGTCCGCGGCATGCTGGAGCGATCACCGGAAGGCATCGTCAATCTGGTGGCGGATCGGTTGGAAGCGCTCCGGATCGGGGCGAACACCCGTTCGCGCGACTTCCAATGACCGGTCACGACCAAACCGCGGCGGCCTCCTCCTCCGAACACCCTCTACAGCACAGCACGAGACTCATGGGATTCCCAGGCAGGCCCCGGGAAGGAATGACCGGGAGCCACCCGGCGTTGTCCCCAGTGTTGAGTAGACCAGAAGGGGGTCACCCATGGCGAGAGTGTACGAAGAGATCGAAGGCCGGACCGGCGAGGTGGAACGGTACCGTCACCACCCGAACGGCAAGGGCATGGTCGCAGCTCGTGCACTGATCGATCCGTCGGCGTTCATCGAACGCACCACCTTCGTGGAGGCTGACGCGGACATCCGTGCCAACGCCTGGATCGGTGCCGGAACCTGGATCGACCGGTCCGCGGTGATCGGCGAAGGCGCCTTCATCGGCGCGAACGTCCACATCGGGGAGCGCTGTGTCATCGGACGCGGAGCAAGAGTCGGAAGCGACGCCCGTCTCGGCGCCGACGTCCAGGTCGCCCACGGCGCGAGCGTCGATCGGGACGCCAGGGTCGCAGACCGCACCGTGGTCGGCAGCGAACGACCGGTCATGACCGAACCGACGGTCCGTCAGACGAACCGCGCCCCGCGCCGACCTCGTGCGAACGGCACCGACCGGTTCGGGAAAGCCGCCTGACCGGCAGACCGCCCCACCACCGCCACGCAGGGCCCGGACTCGTGAGTCCGGGCCCTGCGTCGTCTCCGCTGCGCGAGAGGCACATGCCAGACGACTAACATATCAGGATGGACCTGAAGGACTACCTGCGCATCCTCCGCCATCGCTGGCTGCTCATCGTCGCGATCACCGCAGGAGCAGCGGCGCTCGCCCACGGGTACACCCTCATCACCCAGCCCGTGTACCAGTCGACGGGCCAGCTGTTCGTCGCCGTCACCGGCGGCGACTCCGTGGGCGATCTCAATCAGGGCAACGCGTTCGCCCAGAGCCGCGTCGCCTCGTATGTGATCCTCGCCACCGGTTCGACCGTGCGGTCCACGGTGGCGGAGCGCCTCGACCTCGACCCCGCGTCACTCGTCGGGACGATCTCAGCGTCCAATCCTGCACAGTCGGTCCTGATCGACATCTCCGCCGTCGACAGCGATCCGGTCGCGGCAGCCCGCATCGCGAACACCGCAGCCCAGGTGCTCGTCGACCTCGTCGACGACGTCGAGAGCGCCGACGAGGTGGACGCTGGCGGCGCACCGGGCGATCCGACCCCGGTCGGGCTGACGATCGTCGAACAAGCGTCTCCACCCCTATCCCCTGTCGCGCCCAACGCGCTGCAGAACCTCACGGTGGGTGTCCTCATCGGCCTCGCCCTGGGCGTCGGGATCACACTGCTCATCGAGGTCCTCGACACCCGTCTCCGCGGTCGCGCGGCGATCGAGAAGCTCACGGACACGAGCATCCTCGGCGCCTTCCACACGGAACCCGCCGACACGGCCCAACTCATCCTCGGATCGACGGAGAGCTACAGCCGTCGCGCCGAGAGCTTCCGGCAGCTTCGGACGCACCTCCAGTTCGCCTCCATCGACGGCGGACTCCGCAGTGTGATGGTCACGTCCTCGGTCCCGGGCGAGGGGAAGAGCACCACCTCGGCGAACCTCGCGCTCGTCCTCGCGGAGGCGGGGAACTCCGTCCTCCTCGTCGATGCGGATCTGCGCCGACCCCGCCAGCACGAGATGTTCGGTCTCGAGGACGCGGTCGGGCTCACGACCGTGCTCACCGGCAGGATCAGCCTCGGCGATGCGGCGCAAGCGGTCGACGGGGCGGGACGCCTAGCCGTCCTCACCTCCGGCGAGCTGCCGCCGAATCCGAGCGAGCTCCTCGGATCAGCGGCGATGGAGCGCGCGCTCTCGGAGATGGAACGCGCGTACGACGTGGTGATCATCGACACGCCCCCACTCATCAACGTCTCGGACCCGACAGCGCTGTCGACCCTTGCGAGCGGCGTCCTGCTCGTGGCGTCGGCCGACGGGCGACTGCACCGCGACCAGCTCCGGCAGTCGCTCGAGAACCTCAGCTTCGTCCAGGCGAAGCTCCTCGGAGTCGTCCTCAACCGTGTCGAGGTGGCTCGGGGAGAACAGTCGTCGTCCTACGCGTACTACCACCGGACAGACCCGACGCGTCGACCAGGGCGGACCACGGCATGAACACCCCGCTCGATCCGCATCCGACGCGGATCCTGATCGTCTGCACCGGCAACATCTGTCGATCCCCGTATGCCGAGTTCCTCCTCACGAGCGGGTTGGCGGAGGTCGAGGCGTGCGGCTTCGAGGTGCGGAGCGCCGGGACGGGCGCGCTGCGCGGACACCCGATCGACCCCTCGAGCGCGGCACTGCTCGGTCCACTCGCCGCGACGGCAGCCGGCTTCGCCGCGACGCAGCTCACCGCGGGCCTCGTCACTCGACAGGACGTCGTCCTGACCATGACGCGGGAGCATCGTGGCGCCGTCCTCAGGTTGTGCCCGGAGGCGCTGCGTCGGACCTTCTCCCTGCGTGAGTTCGCCCGACTCCTCGACACCGTCGGGTCGGGACGGCTCCCCCGTTCGCGAGCAGGGCGCTGGAAGCGTCTTGGCCCCGAACTGGCGGCCAACCGCACGGGCGCACGACTCCCTGATCCGGCGCAGGACGACGTCGTCGACCCGTTCGGCCAGGGACCAGAGGTCTTCCGTCGGATGGCCTCGCAGATCATCCCGGCCGTCGAGCGCATCATCGCATTCGAGCGCACGGCCGCCCATGAGGATTCCGGACCGCGGTGAGGACGTCGGCGTTCCTCGGCGCCCACCGGCCAACGGACGGGCTGATCACGCCGGAAACGACGAAGGCCCGCGATGATCGCGGGCCTTCGTCGTGATGTTGCCGTCTGGCTGGCCTTATCCGCCTCTGTTCAAACCATACCGGGTCAGGCTTTACCCCTGGTGGACTGGCAAAGCTACGCGCGGGCGGCGGACGGGATTCGGTGTCCCGACCACCACGAGGCCGCACCAGCGTGCCACTGACACAGCGGTTCACGGCGGGACAGGTGAAGCGGATTGTTGCCGACTACGAAGCCGGCGACAGCGCGACGTCGATTGCGCGTGAGCATGGCGTTGCACCATCCGCGCTGCTCCGCTTCCTGCGCCAGCAGCACGCTGTGATCCGCCAATCTGGCGTAACGGACAAACACGCTCAACGGTTGATTTCGGAGCACGCGGCAGGTGCAACGCTCGCCGAACTTGAGCGGCGTCACCATCTCTCGCATGGAGCTGTCTTCCGCGCCCTTCACCGTTTCGACTGACCTCCCGTGGTCGAATCGTCGGATCAGCGGGCTGTCAGCGCGTCCCAATCTGAAGCATTCAGCCAGCCGCGCATCTCGGCATCGTCCATCGGGCTCGCTGTTCCGATCTCCGTCAGGAACCTCGTAGGGCTCTTCCTGCGCGGGGTTCCACTCCGGTCGGGGACGGTCAGCGCATAGCTCAGGACGACACCATGTCTCGCCCGGGAGAGCATCACCGAGAGGACGCGCGCCTCCTCGGCAATCGACTCCGGCGTTGTGGCACGGAAATCCGGCATCGTTCCATCCTCGGCACCGACAACGATCACCCAGTCGAACTGCTGCCCCTTTCCTGTATGGCCGGTGAGCAGGTGAATCCCCGGTTCCGTGATCAACGTAGTTCCAGTGCCGACACGGATTCGGCCACGTACAGACGCTGCGGTCTCTCCTGAGACGAGAAGGTCGTGGCACCAGTCCAGCGCTTCCCTGAGCTCGTTCTTGTTCTCAGCCACAGAGGAAAAGTCCGCCACGTCGCGGAGATAGGTCAGCGGGTCTGCTGCTGCGAGCATCTCTGGGACATTCAGCTGACGCAGGAGGCTCTTCAGTAGGTTGGCGGTGTCCGTGTCGAGCACGGCGTCGTCCCAGCGGTATACCTCGACGGTGGCTCCGGCGAGGGCGGCATCGACGAAGCGACGGCGTGGCCCAGTGCGAGCAACGATGCCAACGCGATGGTTCGGAGCATGCTCTATTAGCGTGACGGCCAGTCTTGCAGCCCACTCCGCTTCCCCCGCGGCCGTATCGTGTCGAACCCACGACTTCATTCCCCCGCCCGGCCACGAAGCCGGGCTCGCTGACGTGAGCGAGGTTCCGCCAGTGAGCCTCGAAAGAGAGTTGACCATGGCGAGCACGGCAGGAGACGAGCGATGAGACTCGGAAAACTCGACAACTTCAGAGCACTCATCGCGGACAGCTTGGCTGACCTCGTTAGGGCTTGCTCCGGCGAAGCCATAGATACCTTGCGCAAGATCGCCGGCGAATGTTGTGCGCCCGCGGCCGATCACATTCACGATACGAAGCTGCTGCGGAGTCAGATCTTGAAACTCGTCGACGACGACCGCACCGAAGTGCGCGTTGTAGAGCGAAGCGACTTGCTCGTTGGCAAGAATCAGCTCCGCCAGACGCGGAAGATCGTCGTATGTCAGCCTTCCTGCCGCCACACGCTCTTGCTCGATGCGCAGAGCTGCCTCGCGACCAGGTGCCTCCAGATAATCGATCACCTCCGCGTCCGTTCGTCCATCCTGCTTCGCGACACGAAGTGTGCGCTGCACTTCTGCTGACGTATTGAAGTCGAAGTTGAGCTCTCGACATCGCTGTCCCACCCAGTCGTTCTCCGGGAACTCGATGTCCTCAGCTATCCCGATGACATTCCCGTGAGCTCGGATGAGCCGAGCTGCGACGCCATGGAAGTTGGCGACGCTCACTCGATCACGGAGTACTGCAGCAGGAAGGTACGCCTTAAGTCGTTCGCGAATGTTGTCGCGAGCCCGGTTGGAGAACGCGGTCACAAGCACTTTCTTCGGTGCTGCAACGTCGCCACGGCGCAGAAGGCCTTGGATGCGCAGCGCGAGCGCCTCCGTCTTGCCACAGCCAGCCGGGGCAATCACGAGGAGGTCGGGAGCCGTCGCATCTCTGATTCGTTCCTGTGCAGCGGTCGGAGTGATCGTCACGACGCGATCTCCGTCAGCAATTTCTCGATGCTCTGGATCGACGCGACGTCGTCCTTCGTGAGGACGGCCGCAACGGACAAAGCCGCCCGCACCTTGTAGTCGCTTTTCCGACGACAGAATGCTGCAACATCAGCGGCCGTGCGCACTCCCCCGTCGCCGCTCGCTGCACAGTTCGCGAGATGAGCTCGACTGAACTGCCCGCTCGACTCGAGCGCGCTCCACACCCGATCGTGGCCGAGTGCCTGCACGTACTCGTCTTCCAGGTCCGCGACGGAAACCCACACAGAATGGTCCGCCAGATCGGCCGCCTCGACTCCGAGCTTCGCTGCAGTGTCTGCAGCCGCGTCGTCGTCGATCAAGAGCGTCATCGGTACGTCGAAACCGTTTGGTCCGAACAACTTGTCGACAGGCCCCATTTCGCCGGCGCCGCCTACCTCGAGGACAGAGATACCGAGTCGATCGAGCGATCGGTTCGTGAGTTCAGCGGACCGTTCGAGGATGATTCGGTCAGAGATACCCTCGACTGCGACGACGCGCTGCGCGGTCAACGGTTCGAGCTTGTCGCGAACCCACCACCGGACGAACATTCGCTCGTCGCCAGACATGAAGCCGCTCTTCGGTTGAACGACGGAGCCGCCGGCCTTGACTACGACGATCAAATTGGGGTCGAAGGCGCCCACGATGTCAGGTGAGCGCGTCGCGATGATCTTCTGATTGGCCCCCTCGCGCAACAGGCGCGCGAGGCTGCGTTGGCTCGTCGGGTGGAGGTGCACTTCGGGTTCATCGATACCGACCAGATTCGAGCCGACGCTCATGAGGTCGTAAAGCGCGATGGCGTAGAGGGCGCGCGAACCGTCAGATTGCTCGGAGAGGTTGCGCGGTACCCCATCCTTCAGCACCTGAAGACGTACGTCGCTGAGTACGTCCTCGGTGGCCGATGCGGAACTCACGAAACTCAGATCGGCTGGCTCTACCTCTTTCGGCAGGGCGCGTGACAGCTGGCCGGATAGATCGACCCGGAGGCCGCCGAGCACCCCGGAGCCATCGAGAGCGGCCTGGAACTCCTTCGCCGCGGCCTCGAACGCAGAAGCCTCTCCCCCGAGTACGACGTTGGCAAGCAAGTCGTCAACGGGCGATCGACGCCCGTCGCGTAGATCTCTCGTCTGAGCTGTCGCACTGAGGAACTTCCAGCCCAACCCTTCAAGCTGATCGCGCGAGAGTTGCCGACTTGTTCCGCTCGCTGGAGCAGTGCGCGTGATCGAGATCGACTCGTTCTCGTCTGCGTCGACGGTGAGGCGAACGAGCAGGGAGAGATTACCCGTTTGGGCGTCAACTTCGATCTCGTCCGCGAACAAGGCTTGCTCGTCGCTGGAGAAATCGACCAGCATCACCTCGACCACGAGAGGCTGCGCTGCGTCTCTGAGGTCATCTACGCCGAGGTTGGAGTACAGCTGAGCTGTGCTTGCCCCGAGCACGAGATCCAGGCACCGAAGGAGCGAGGACTTTCCGACATCGTTCGCGCCTACCAGCACGAGGTGGTCGCGCACCTCGATATCTAGGTCCTGCAGACGCTTGTAGTTCTCAACTTTCAACCTCGACAGCTTCATGCTGCTTACCCTTCTCTGCGCGCCAGCCCCAGTGCCACGCGAAGATTCTCATTTAGATAACGTCGCTGAATAAAGACAAAATGCAGTACACCGAGCGAGGTGTCCATCACGGCGAACGAATCGCGCTTATGCAGACGGTCTCGGAGACTCATTCGCGGTCACCCCCGACGTCCTCGGCTTCAGCGCGGTCCCACGTGCGCAGAAGCTCCGTCACATGCGCTCGAACCACTGCTGAGGGGTGGGATGCGAGTTCGTTAGCGAGCACTTCCGCACTTGCAGAGCGGCCAGTCTGGAACAGCGTGCGCGACACTCGCGTTGCCAGCTCGACACCCGGCTCACTCAGCAGTTGAGTCAATACGCGGCGACTTTGTTCACCAGCCACATCCAGTGCCAGCCACTCCGCGAGGGCGCCAGCCACCGCGGAACGGATCTCGAGGTCGCTGTGGGTTGATAGTGCAGCCAGCGCGCCCAGCTGGCTCGGCTCTCGCCGCATCGCAATCAGCCGGATGCCGGCCTGGATCCGATCCGGGGCACCGCTCAGCAGGTCAGTCACAGTGTTGTCGGACGCCTCGTCGGGCGAGATGAGATTGAGAAGCAGCAGCGCGTCGCCTCGAATATCTGCCCTATTGAAAAAGCCCAGGCCATGGTTCGGATCTGGCGTTCGTGACGCCAGCCGCGCCAGGGGCTCGCGAAGCTGCTCGCGCACCGCATCGGGAATCTTCTCTGAAAGCCGGATCAACAGATTGACACCGGAAGCGAGATGGTCTGGGGATGATTGCTCGTCGGCTATCGCGGCCACGCAGGCGTCCCAGTCGGCGGCGGCCGGATGCCACAGATTGAGCAGTACGAGCGTATGCAAGGCGTCGTTAGAACTGCCATAGCCATACATGCCTTTGTGCGCGGAGTCGATATTGCTGCGCACGGCCTTCGCGGAGCTCTCGATCATCCCTGATGCTGCCCGTTCAGGTAGTTCGGTGACGTTGCCCCAGCTGGCCAACGCGGACGTGTCGCCCTGCGCGATGCGGTCGATAAGGCCGGCTCGGAGCTCAGGATCACGGCCCGCGAGTAGTGCCTCGATCGCATTGGCGAGCACAGCTGTGTCTCCGCCCGGTCTAGCCCGGAGTTTGTTCAGCTCCGCCTCGGACCAATCGAGGTCACGAACATTGCGGACCAGCAATGCATATCCGCGGGCGATCAGCTCGTCGTCGACCGGTGGCAAGCTGCAGACCCATGATCGAACTTCCGCCTGAATCTCCTTGGAACAAGCTACGAACGTCCGCGCAAGCGCCAACGCGAGCGGCTCCTCGTAGCGAGGGTTCGACGGGCGAAGTCGCTTGAGCCGCCTACCCGGATCTGCGAGCTCGGAGAGCAGCATCCGGGCGGCGCGATCAGCCACGGCCGTTGGAAGGACCTTGCCAGCCAGCCCTAGCAGCTCCAGGTCCGAGTGGAGTGAGTCTCGCGTAGATCGCCGCAGATCTACGCGCTCCGCGACGTTCACGAGCGCAGCCACCGGACCGATATCGAGCAATCGCGTCACTGCATGTTTGATGTCACTTTTCGATCCCGCGAGCAAGAAGAGCTCGAGGGCGCTGCTCACCGAGTCCACCTCGCGCGAGGTCATAAGAATGTGGCGTGCGAGCTGGCACGCCTCGTAGCGCCACGAAGAGGTATCGCCACCGAAGTTAGAGATGAGCATCGCGGCACGGATGTTGGTCCAGGTTTCGTCGGAGCCGCCGATCGTGATCGACTTATCGTTCGCCCACGTCTTGAAGGCGTTCTCGAGATGCTTGCCAAGACCGACGGACATTTTCTGTCCGCGCCACCACGAAGCAGCGTTATCGCGCGCCTTGATCATCTGCTCGAGGTCTGCAGCTGCCCAGCCGCTCAGAGTGAACAGCATGTCTGCAGCCGTTCCAGACAAGAAGCGAGCCGTTGGATCCTCTGGCGCAGTCTGTCCGATCATGGCGACTTCAAGGGCGATGCTTCGAGCCCGCCGAAGCGAACCGTCCAGGAGCAAGTTTCGCGCGAGATGCAGTCTCAGCCATGCGTGATCGACCGGGTTGTAGTCATCGCGCTCTTCGAGTGACCTCGTAAGGAGCTTGATAGCGGAACGCACCTTCCCGTCCTCGAACAGAGCGGATGCATTCATCACTACGGTAGCGGCGCGCTGCTCAGGGGTCGTTTCTGCCGTAGTTAGCTCCTCGAGCGCTGCACGCTCGCCCTTCTCCACCCAGGTGAGGAGCGCGGCGTACAGTCGCCACTCGAAGTCATCATCGGCAGCACTCACCGTGGGATCAAGAAGCGGCTGCTTGTCCTCGTAGTGCCTGTGGACCTCGAAGAGACGAACCGAGGACACAAGAGCGACCGCTTGCGCAGCGGTCACCGTATCGGTCGAGGCGTTGCCGTGGGGTGCGATGAGCCTGGGAGCAAGGAGCGCATACCTCAACTGCGAGTTGTCCGGAATCTCCTGCCCAGGGGTCCAAGCGCTTCCTTCCCAAGTCTTCCCAGTTGAGCTGCTGAGGGCGACTTCGAGCAAAGCCTCGAAATGATCTAGATCTACGGTCTGCGTCTTCGGGACGAAGACCTTTCGCCCCTTGCCCGTAGAGATGACTGCGTCCTCGACGATGTGGACCCAATAAGAAACCTTGGCATCCTTGTCGTAGAAGACAAGGATGTGCGGGACTCGGTGAGTTGTCCAGTAGTCGAAGTGTTCTTCATCGTCCGCGTACCACCAGCCCTCCCGGCCCTCGTGAGTCGCAGGCGCATCGAACTCAAGAGCCCAATTCTTGACCTGCGCACCTACGAGAGCCCCCAGGTCGAAGCGGCGCGCGTCCCGAGCCATGACGAATAGGTCGGTGCCTACGTCGTGCTCGAGGTTCGGGATGGCACCCCATCCCAGTTCCTCGAACTGCCCTTTGACAAAGCTCTGCCCGGAGGTGCCCTTCGCGTTGTTCTTCGGGGCTCGCATCGCAGCCATTACGCGTCCCACTCCTCTTCCACGAGCGGCGGCCTGTTCAGTCCATCTCCGCGCAGTCGCCAGTCGAGTAAATTGCGATCCATGAGCCTCGAGAAGCGGCTTCTATGGCCTCCCTCAAAGTAAAGAGTCAGCTCGCGAGCAATGGCACACTCCCCTCCTTCAAGCAACAAGAACGGATCGATGAACAGCTTGGTATCGACCGTCAGATGTGGGTCGAACCAATCGTCATCAGCTGTCGGAGTGACGCAGAAGTGCTCCGAGAGACGCATGGCTACGCGCACCCCCAGGAGGATTGCGCCGAAGCGACGACTCGATAAGTGATCATCGCTGCGCCTCACTGCCCGCCAGCACTTCGGCCTGCTCGAGCACAAGCTCGATTGCCTTGGCTTCTGCGTCTGGCGGGTAGTCGTACTTCGCCAGCAAGCGCCGAACCTTCGTGCGCATCGCAGCTCGCACTGAATCCTTGAGATTCCAGTCGATCGTGGCGGAAGCACGCACTGCGGTGACCAGCTCCTGCGCGATCTTCTTGAGTGTATCGTCCCCCAGCTCGAGCACCGCGGCATCGTTGAGCCGGACGGCGTCGTAGAAGGCAGCCTCGTCCTCCCGCAGCCCAAGCGACTTGTGGCGGGCGTCCTCGGCGCGCATCGTCTTGGCGAGCTTCACCAGCTCCGCAATGATCTCTGCCGTCGTCAGCGACCGGTTCGTGTAGCGGTTGATCGCTTCTTCGAGCTGCTCGGAGAACTTACGCGCCTGCACGACGTTCGTCCGCTGCACTGTGCGGATCTGATCGTTGAGAAGCCGTCGAAGCAGCCCCATCTGGAGGTTCGGCTTCTCCTTCTCCGCGAGCGAGTCGAGGAACTCCTCTGACAGCAGCGATAGTTCAGGAGTCTCGACACCGGCCAGTTGATAGACGTCGATCACCTGATTTGCCGACACGGCCTCGTTCAAGAGCTGACCGAGGGCGGTGTCGATCTCGACGCTTCCGATCCCACCACGCCCCGAGTCAGGGTTCTGGATCTTGAGAATCGCCGCGCGTACGTCGGTGAACAGACGGACGTCGTTTCGAATGGCGGCCGCTTCGTCACGTGCGCCGGCCAGCGCGAATGCCTTCGCCAGCGCCAGCACCTGATCGTTGAAGCGGCTCGTTCGATCCGGATCGGCCATCACGAAGTCGAGCACCTTGGCATACTCAGCGAGACGCTGCGATGGTGACAGCGCCGGAGATGCGTCATACGTCACGCCATGAAGTAGTCCGCGCACGACATCGTGCTTCTCGAGCATGATGTCAACCATGTCCTCGATCGGCACACCTGCCTGATCGCGGTCGGACGGTGAGTACTCGCTCAGCGCGCTCTGCAGGTTGTCGAAGATGCCGATGTAGTCGACGATCAGCCCGCCCGGCTTGTCCCGGAACGTTCGGTTCACGCGGGCGATGGCCTGCATCAGTCCTGCTCCCTGCATCGTCTTGTCGACGTACATCGTGTGCATCGACGGCGCGTCAAAGCCGGTCAGCCACATGTCTCGCACGATGACCAGCTCAAGCGGGTCGTCAGCGTTCTTCGCCCGCGCCTTGAGATCCTTGCGCACGTCCTTCGAGTGAATGTGTGGCTGGAACTCTGCCGGGTCTGCGGCAGATCCGGTCATGACGACCTTGATCTTGCCCTTGGCGGGATCGTCGGAGTGCCACTCCGGACGCAGCGCCACGATCTTTTCGTAGAGGCGCACCGCGATGCGGCGGCTCATCGTCACGATCATGCCCTTACCGAGGATTGACTCGCGTCGCTTCTCCCAGTGCTCGACGATGTCGGCTGCGACCATGTCGAGGCGTGCGTCGGCGCCGACGATCGCTTCGAGTCGTGACCACCGCGACTTGGCGGCCGTGGCAGCGTCCTCTTCGACTTGCTCGGTGACCTCTTCGACGAGTTCGTCGAGTGCGGCGTAGTCCTCGGCCGAGAGATCGACCTTGGCGAGGCGAGATTCGTAGAAGATGCGAACAGTTGCACCATCCTCGACAGCACGCGTCAGGTCGTAGACGTCGACGTAATCGCCGAACACCGAGCGCGTCGACTTGTCTGCCGAGTCAATCGGCGTTCCGGTGAAACCGAGATAGGTAGCTCCCGGCAAGGCGTCACGCATGTGTTTCGCGAGACCGGCCTTGAGCCGTCCGCTGCGGTCAAGGTACTCGCTGAAGCCGTACTGAGAGCGATGCGCCTCGTCCGCGATCACGATGACGTTGCGTCGATCCGTGAGCACGACGTTCGCGTCACCGTCCTCGCCAGGTGCAAACTTCTGGATTGTCGTGAAGACGATGCCGCCGGATGCGCGGGTCAGCCTTGTGCGCAGATCCTTGCGGGTCTCGGCCTGGACAGGCGATTCAGGCAGGATGTGCGCTGGTGCGAAGACCTCTTCGTAGAGCTGGTTGTCCAGGTCGTTACGGTCGGTGATGAACACGAGCGTCGGGTTGGCCATCCGCGCATCACGCATCACCTTCGCGGCGTAGAACACCATCTCGAAGCTCTTGCCCGAACCCTGCGTGTGCCAGACAACACCACCGCGACGGTCACCGGCCGGGCTCGACGCTTGAATGGTCGACTCGACCGCAGCGTTGACTGCCCAGTACTGGTGGTACTTCGCGACGCGCTTGATAAGAACGGAAGTCTTCTGCTTCGTGACCTTGTCCGTCACGGTCTCACGGCTGAACACCACGAAGTTGCGGAGCAAATCGAGGAAGCGGGTCTTGTCGAAGACACCCTTAGCGAGCACCTCAAGCGCCGGCCGGTCGGTGATCACCGTCCTGCCGTCCATCGTCTTCCATGGAGCATAGTGCTCGAACGCGCCGCTGTAGCTGCTCATCGCGGCAGATGTTCCGTCGGAGATGACCGTCACAGCGTTCGCCAGGAACACCGACGGAATGTCCTTACGATACGTCTGCACCTGGTTCCAAGCGGACTTGAGCGTCGCGTGCTCAGCGGCCGGGTTCTTGAGCTCCAACAGCGCCAGCGGGATTCCGTTGACGAACACGAGTACGTCGGGGCGGCGGTTCTTGCCGTTCTCGACAATCGTGAACTGGTTAACCGCCACCCAGTCGTTGCGCTCGGGCTGCTCGAAGTCGATCAGGTTGATCGTGCGCGTCCGGAGGATGCCGTCGGAGCCGCGCTGCTCGACGGGCACCCCTTCGGTGAAGAGCTTGTGCAGCCGGTGGTTTTCGTCGATAGCGCTCTGCGACTCGGCCCGGCGCACGCGCTTGATGGTCTCAGCGACCGCATCGTTGTCGAGACCGGGGTTCAGGAGTCGAATCGCGTCGCGCAGTCGCTCCCACAGGAAGACTTCCTCGTACGAGTCACGCTCAGCCGCGGCTTCGCCCGGTGCGAGGCTCGGGCCGTGCAACGTGTGATAGCCGAGCTCTGCGAAGTACTCGAGCGCGGCCAGCTCGACGATGTTCTCGTTGAATGCGGTCATGAGGCGACCTCCAGCGTTGATGCGTCCACCCACCGTGCGAGCACGCTGAGGGCGGCCAGATACTCCAACGCCTGTTGCTCGGGCATCTCCTGGCTGGCCTCGTGTGCGAGCGGATTCCGGATGCCAGCAAACACGCCCTCGGCGAACGTACGAGCACCGCGCTGAATCGACTTGAATGTCGAACTGCCGTCGTCCTCCATCCGGTGCAAGCGCGGCTTGCCGGCACTCGGTGGCTGCTCACTGAACGCCTGGTTGAAGAGATCGGTCTCACTGAGATTACGGCGACCGACTTTGTTCTGGGTCTCGGCGTTCAGCTTCTTGATCGCGCCCTCGACAGCCTCGCGGTAGTGGCCGGACTGCCACAGCGAGGAAGCTCCGCTCCAGATCCAGGAGTGCAATTTGGCGGCTGACAACTCTGGAGCGTCATCACCCAGGTTCTTGCGAATCTCTTCCTGCCGCTCCAGCTCCGCCTTCGCGCGGATGGCCGCTTCACGATGCCGTGTCCAGCGGTTGCTTTTGCGCAGTTCGATGTCTGTGCGCCAGCTCGGGATGACCCGGTCGAAAACCTTCTCCACGACCTGTGCTTGCTGCGCCACTTCGGTATCCGAGGCAGCGGTGCTGGACTTGTTGGAGAGCGATACGACTCCGTTACCGACGTAACTATTGTTGGTCATCACGGTCTGCTGGATGAACTTATCCAGCTCGCCAAGAGCCCACTCGATGTTGAGTCCCGTCACACTGCAACTCCTTCGACGGGGATGCGCCTGCGTCCGAAAAGGAGTTCGGGGAGAAGCGAGTCGCGAAGGGTGGTCACACGATCCGACTCGATGCGTAGGCTCTCGGCTCGCATCAGCAACGCGAGCGTCGACTGCTTCACCTCCAGCGCTGCGCTTCTGAAATCTGGGACTTCGATCGCGAGCGCGTCATCAGGTCGCACTCTTTGGTGGCTGCCCGACGTGCCTGTCACGCGCTTCGGTAGCTCTTCACGGAAGAACGGATCGCGCACTGCCAGCCACACGGCCGCCAACTCGAGGCCATCCTCGGCCGTCAATACCAGGAACTCGGTCGATGCAAGTGCCATTGCCTCTGTCCCAGCGGTAACCCACCATGTGCGATTGAATCGCGGATTAAGGCGCGAGAGGAGAACCGCGTGCTGCGGCACCCTGAGCTTGTTGCTCATAATTCTCGCTGCGGCGGCGCGCTCAGGCCGAGCCCCGGAATCGAACGCGGGAAGGCTGAAGTGGTCAACCACCGCGTCGCCAAGTTTGGACGGATTCGCTGTCTCCTTGATGGACTTTGCAATGATCCTGAGTGGAACCGTCGGAAGGCCTGCCCCAAACTTTTCGGACTTCGCATCGAGCAGGTCGGATATCAATGCGTTCGCTCGCCGATTCGACTCGATCTTGTCGTCGAGCGCGCTGAGGGTCGAAGCGACCTCCCGCTGATACTCAAGTGACGGCAAGTCCAATTGGAACTCCAGGATTCGTCCTGGCGATGTGTGATGCACCGTGCTGCCCGACGAGCTGGCAAGGACCTCTGCCCTATAGTCCGACGCTCGCATTCGATACTCGAGCCAACTCTGATCGACGTCGGGAGACGTGATCGATATCAAGCCGATTCGCTGGTTGTGGAGAGCTGTGAGTCCAGGCGGCAGGGAGGGCACGGTCGCGGCATACCCGAGGGTGTCCATGTTCTTGCTTAGGTCAGTCATCGTGACCACAAGATCGCCAGGACGAAGCACATATTCCTCGGGCGGGATCCCTTTGAAGTACTTGAGTCGGTTGAGCTTGAATCCTCCACCAATGGAGAAGTTGCCCGGGGTCACCAAGAAGTGCGGTTGCCGCTCAGTCGTAATGTCTTCGCCTTTGAACGCGAAGCCATGCTTGATCTTGATGATGTCTCCCAGCGAGACTCGGCGCCCTGGAGTCATGAAATCTGACCCAGTCTTTCCCGCACATGCTTCTCCAGGTCAGCGCCCCGGTCGAACTCTGCCAGCAGGGCTTCGGTTAGCCGCTTGATCTTCTCGTCGATCGGCTCATCATCCGCTTCGGCTTCGGCCGCACCGACGTACCGCCCCGGAGTGAGCACGAAGTCATGCTTCTCGATCTCGTCGAGCTTTGCGGCCTTCGCGAAGCCGGGCACGTCTGCGAAACCACCGTCGCGATTGCGCCACGAGTGATACGTATCGGCGACCCTCGCGATGTCGGCGTCATCGAACACTCGCAGCCGACGTGACTCCATGGTGCCGAGCTTGCGAGCGTCGATGAACAGCACCTCGCCGCGACGCTCACGGTGTCCGTTGCCGTGGCGCTCCTTGCTGATGAACCAGAGTGACACCGGGATTCCGGTGTTGAAGAAGAGCTTGTCCGGCATCGCCACGATGCAGTCCACAAGATCTGCCTCAACGAGCTTGCGTCGGATCTCACCTTCGCCGCCGCTCTTCGAAGAAAGTGAGCCATTCGCGAGCACGAAGCCTGCTGTGCCCTTCGGGCTCAAGTGATGGATGAAGTGCTGAACCCAACCGAAGTTGGCGTTGCCCTGTGGCGGTGTCCCATACTTCCAGCGCGGATCATCCGCGAGCTTCCCGTCCCACCAGTCGGAAACGTTGAACGGCGGGTTCGCGATGATGAAGTCGGCGCGAAGGTCTGGGTGCAGATCCTCTGTGAATGTATCGGCTGACTTCGGGCCAAGATCGGCTTCGATGCCTCGCAGCGCGAGGTTCATCTTGGCGAGCTTCCACGTCGTGTCCGTGTACTCCTGCCCGTAGACCGAGATGTCGGTGCGCTTACCGCCATGTGCCTTCACGAAATCAGCCGACTGAACGAACATGCCGCCTGAGCCCGCGGCCGGGTCATAGACGCGCCCCTGGTACGGCTCGAGCATCTCGACGAGCGTCTTAACAACGCTTCGAGGCGTATAGAAGGCGCCAGCATCCTTGCCGGTCTCCTTGCCGGCGAACTGCCCGAGGAAGTACTCGTAGACACGTCCGAGCACATCGTCGGCTCCGTGGTCGTCGGTACTGGTGAAGCCGATGCCGCCGATCAGGTCGACGAGCTCGCCGAGGCGACGCTTGTCCAGGCCGTCACGTCCGTAGTTGCGTGGGAGCACACCTCGAACAGACGGGTTCTCCTTCTCAATGAGATCCATCGCGGTGTCGATGTCCTGACCGACTGTCGTCAGCTTCGCCCGTGACTGCACGTATCCCCAGCGAGCGTTCTCGGGTACCCAGAAGACGTTCTGGCTGATGTACTCGTCGCGATCCTCAAGGAAAGATGAGACCCGCTCCGGCTTGATCCCGTCCGCGAGCAGCTCCGACTCCAGTGATCCACGACGCTCCTCGAAGCGGTCGGAGATGTACTTCAGGAAGACGAGGCCGAGCACGACGTGCTTGTACTCGCTCGGCTCCTGGTTCCCGCGCAGCTTGTCGGCAGCGTCCCACAGCCGCTGCTCCAGCGTCTTCGTTGGTTTCGGCTTTGCGGTTCGTCCTGCCATGGCGTGTTGCGGTCTCCTTAACGCCGATCAGGGCGCAGATTAATGGTGTCGGGTCACTTATCCCACGGTATCGGCCGACTATGACATTCGAGCCGAGGACACCTCAGGTGAGACTTCGTGTCGCGTTCCAGCCGGGAGGTAGCTCGCCTCAACCTGATGCCGATAACTGCCCTAAGTTATATCCTGAACTGGGCTTTTCGTGAATAGTGATCGATCAGGGTCGCTGTCCGGGTCGCGCTCGACCTCGACCGGCATCAACTCGGCCTCGGCGTCCGCGTCGATCTCCGGGGCAGCCTTGAGCATGAGTGTCACCTGCCGAACGACTGCCTCCGGACGGTTACGCGCCATCTCGCGCTGCAGCTCAGAGATCGCTTCATCATCGGCGACCTGAACCGATGACAGCAGCTTCCACTGCTCGTCAGCGAACTTCCTCGCCTCGAACAGTGCCCGGAAGCGGGCGTACCACTCTTCCGGACTCATCTGAGGCTTCCCGACGGCGACATCGGTTCCGGGTGCCGCTGCATCTTCATGCGCGGGCGGAGTCTGCGCGACGATGACGCTCGCCTCGTCCACGTCAGCCTCTTCAGCTTCGCTCCCCTGCCCGCGCACCTTCTTCCAGAATGACCGGACTGCTGGCAGCGCTCGCTCGTTGATCATGCGCTGCACGTGCGGCATCGCCTTGCGGATCAGAACGTACCCGCCTGCCGCGGCGCCGATCACAGCCAAGATGAGGAGCGCCGCGGCCTGTGCGTCGGCATCCGAGTCGGAGTCGCTGTTCGGCGACGTCGAGTCGTAGCTGTACTCGTCTTCGTCGTCCGGATCCTCGGGGTGGAACGACGCATGATCCGACAACTTTCCCTCGCTATCGAAAAGCAGCTGGCTCAGCCCGCCGTCCTTCGCCTGCCCCGGCGTCAGCGAGTCGTCGTCGTACTCGAAATACCCGTGGATCTTGACCATGCACTTCCCCAGTGTTCGTTGAGACTCAGTCAACACCAGCGGGCAGACATTCAGACACCACGGGCGGCGACGGCCGCGATCAACACTGCCGCGCGACCCCGAGAAACTTGGGGATCGTCGCAAAAACTACAACGGAAAGTGACCTGAAATGGGTTCTCAAGACGACACCTCTTCCTCATAATCAGGGCCACTCGGGGGCGACCGCCCGCGAGCCTGATTAGAGGGGATTGTCAGATGTTAAAGCGTTTGAAGTCACGGGCAGCCGTCGCCATCGGCGCGTTTGCCCTCGTCGCGGCGAGCATGACGCTCACCGCCGCTCCCGCCAACGCCGCTGGCGGCACGGTCACCTGTGCATCCAGCACTCCCGTCGGCATGTGGGTCGAAGTCCAGAACGGTACGGATGGCTTCGCCACGCTCTCTTCCACCGCCAACCCGCGGGTGAAGAACTGGTCCTACAACACGCAGGGCAAGCGCTTCCGCGTGTACGTCGGATGTGGCGGCACCGCGCAGACCTGGGGTTCGTCGATCACTTCCAACTGGTCGACGAGCGGTTCGACGATCAGCTGCGCTGACGTCGGCTACAACCGCACCTGCCGCATCGGCTGATCTACGACCTGGACCAGGTCGAGAAACTGGTCCGCTCACAACGCAATGATTAAGAACTATCGCACCACCCAAGTCCTCGCTATCATCTTCGGCATCACCACCGTGGTGCTCTTCTTCATGAACCGACAAGGGACCCTGCTCTACTACATGTCAGAGGGCGGCGCCTGGCTCATCACAATCGGCAACTTCGCATTACTCTGCATCTCTCTGGCACTCTTTATCGCCGCTCGCGCGACGCGAAACAGGCCGCGCGGCCGTGAGCTCGACACGCTCCATTCTTTCGCCGATCGCAAGGTGTACGAGACCATGGCACGGCCAGAAGCCATCCCGGTTCCAAGCCAACTACTTGAACAACTGGCGCAACCGCTCGACACCGCTGACATCCCGATCGCTGGCGGCGTCGGTCTCGATCACGTCCGTTCAGGTGAGACAGTCAAGCTGACTGCCATCGACGACGGTACTCGCTTCGTCGTCGTTGAAGTAGACGAAGTGACGAGTGAACTCGTTCGCGTGCATCGCTCATCCTTCTAGCGCTCAACGTGAAGAAGGCGGCACCGACCGGAGAGCGCCGAAGCACTCCATCCAGCCGATGCCGCCATGTTGCCGGCCTGTGGTGAGGCACGACGGCGACGGGTCACGAGCCTGATCGCGGCCGTCCATCTACGACGGATACAACTTCGACGCACTCGGCATCCGGCCAGCGCTCCTGAAGCACGACAGCCCACGCCAGCGCATCGAAGTAGCTCGCGAAGCGCGCGGACGACATGAGCACACTCGGATCCCCCGCCCTCAGTGGCAATACGATCTGCGCCAACTTGCTCAGCGGGTGCACATCGCGTCCGGGCGCGTTACCGAGCCTGACGGTGATGCCGTGCTCGACAGGGTCGGTCAGCGTTCGCCGCATCGCCTCGGGAACATCCGTACTCTCACCATCGGCGTCAGGCCACCCGACGATCACGGCGTCGCCCACGAGCAGTGACTCGCGTGCAGCAGGCACGTAGTACCACCACAGAAACGACGCCCGTGAGTTGAACGGCAACCGCCGAGGCAACCCGATCTTGTTGACGTAGATCGTGACGCCTTAGTCCGGCACGTCCACGGCTTCGAAGTAGCCATCGACGCAGCGCGTGTAGTCGCTGGCGTCCGCGAAGTCGCGCACCACCAGTTCCTCCCGATCATCTGCCGGGAGGTAGATCCCTCTGACCATCGTCATCTCCTTGCTCTATGCGGCCGGCGAACCAGTTGGCTCTCCTGGCAAGCCGCGGCAGAGCAACGAGCAGCAGGTGGATAGCGGCAGCCGTCCCGGAGGAGCACGTTAGCGCTCGACTCCGGGAACGACCACCGTCAGAGATGATCAGGCGCCGGATGATGCCTGCTTGGATGCACGAGCGGTCGGCTTGGCGGTCTTGCCGCCCAGCACTGCCTCGATCGCATTGCGACGCGTCTCAGCGTCGCGTTCGATCTCGGCACGCACCTGCTCAGCACGCCTGAGCACAGCCGGATCGGACTTGCTCGTCTCGACCCAGTGCTCCAGCGCGAGTCGCGTCTGCTCCGTGAGAGATCGCTCGTTCAGCTGCGCCAGGATCTCGAGCTGCGCCCGGGTTCCGTCGCTCATGCGCACCGACAGCGGGCGCAGCGGCCCCATGCCGTTCTCGTGCATCGTGCCGCCCATCTCGGCGGCGGTCTCCTCGCTCATGGCGAGACCTCCTTCATGCGAGCGACCCGCGATCCAGGACGGATCACGTTCAAGTCGCTCTGCATGAACGAGGACTCGTGATTATGACGCGTCAGGCAGCAGCGTCAATATTCCGTTCGGGAACGTTGTAATTTCTACGGCACAAGAAGCCTTGAGAAAGCGAAAGCACTCGACGTTCAGGAGCGGCTCGGTAGTCTCGTTTAGCGAGTGAACGATCCCACCAGAGTTGCTTTGATCGCGCGTGCGCGGACTTCCTTCTCGCAGCCGTCGACGACACATCCCCCGCTCACCTCACGGTCACCCGTCAGGAACTTTCGGTGATCTGCTCGATGCAGAATGGGCGATTGTAGTCCGTGTCTCTGAGAACGGTCACGAGATGGGACGTCCCGGGGAAGCCGATCAGAACCTCTCGATCGTTCGCACCTGGATCGAGGTTCCAGGCGCCCTCGCTGTTCATCGCGTCAGCGTAGAGCCAGTCATAGCCTTGGTGCCTGCCGCTCCGATTCTCCCAGCTCGGGCAGAACCAAAGCGGCACTTCGCTCGCCGCTGGGAATCCCGCTTCCGCCCAGTCGGCCACAAAATCGATCGGCTCCTCCGCGTCGCTCGCGAAGACCGGCTCCACGAAACGCAGCTGACCTGCCACGTGGTCCGCGACTGTGCGTAGCGCAGTGAAGCTCTGCTCGTCGGAGAACTCGTCGATGCGGTCGGGCCGACACATTGTACTCATCTCGCAGGTGACTGACGGTTTCACCTCGCGGGCTATTTCCTTTTTGAGAGTGTTCCGGTCAGTTAGTGTCGGTAAACCGTGCGACGAGTGCTCGTACGCGGAGGGACTGCATGTCCGAGAGCTCGAAGCCGTCAGGATCCGAATCGCTCGCAAGGAGCACGCGCTCCGAGGCTTCGCTCTCTTCGACGTCGAGCATGATCCGAGCACGCACCTCGTCCGTCCCGAGGACGACAGCTGGATCGCGGAGCCGCTCCCCCACCCGCTCGGAAACGTCCGAGTCCTCACCACGAGAACAATCGGCGACGAGCACGTCATCTTCCGAGTGCCCGGCACCGCATCGGGCGTTGACATCGCCGCCACCGTCGAGGTGCTCCACCGCCTCGAGGTCGACCAGGACGACGCACTCCTGGCGTATCTGACGCTCCCGGACGTGCACGCGATGCAGGACGATCTGATGGAGGGATTTCACGAGAACTTCGTCGGAACCTACCCGGACAATGAGGCAGCGCTGCGTGCACTGAGTCCGCTAACCGGATGGGAGTCCAGCCTCGCCGACTGGTGCATCCATCACGGCATCGAGTTTGACGCGCTCAACTGGAATCTCGACCCGCTGATCTCACGTCTCGCGGAGGTATACGACCTGATCGACCTGAAGGGGCGCGTCCATGCCTTCATCAAGTAGCGGCAACCGGAAGCAACGTCGAGATCGTCAGCGGAAGTCCGGAAAGGGTCGCGTGGTCGTCGTTCCCGAACCTCGCGAGGAATTCAACTATCACCTGCTGGCGCGCCTCCTGATTGTCATCGCTGAGCGCGACGGGTTCAGGCGGGGTCCCGGCGGGCGGAACGCTTCGAACGAGGGGAATCCGAGCCAATGACGAGCGATGCCGAACGAGGCGAAAACTACAACGACGCCACGACCCCAGGGTTGGAGCCCGAAGTGCCCCGATTTCGCGAGGAAGGACTGGACTTCCCTCGCCGTTCGAGCGTAAATGCGGAGGACCTAAACGGAGGACCCCCTATGGAAACGGCGAAAAGCCCGACCAGCACCACGTCATTCAGCGACCTCGAGCAGCTGCTCGGTGTCAACGCACCACGGCCCGCTCAGGCAAGCGTGGACCTCGCACAGGCTGTCGTGTACCTGCGTGTGTCTACGCCTCGGCAGATGCATACGGCTTCGGACATCGACGAGGACGGCAACAGCATCGCGACACAACGCGTGGAGACGCTACGGAAGGTGCGCGAGCTCAAGGCGACGATTTCGCGCGAGTTTGTCGAGCCCGGCCAGTCCGCGCAGACCATCGCAAAGCGGGCCGAGTTCAAGAAGATGATGCGCTACATCGACGAGCACCCCGAGGTGAAGTACGTCGTCATCTACATGCGCTCCCGTGTCTTCCGAAATTTCACCGACGCAGCCATCACGAAGCGAGAACTCCTCGAGAAGGGCGTGCGCCTGATTTCGGCGAAGGAGGAATTTGGCGACGGCTACATGGCCGATGCGATGGAAGCCATCACCGACGTAATGAACGAAGTGCAAGTCCGCATGAACGGCGAGGACGTGCGCGTGAAGATGGCGCACAAAGTCGAACAGGGCGGCTCCATCGGGCGCGCCAAGCTCGGCTACCTCAACGTCCGGAAGGAGTTCAGCGGGCGCCTCGTCAACACGATCGACGTAGACCCGGATCGGGCGCCGCTTATCCGTTGGGCCTTCGAACAGTACGCGACTGGTCGTCACTCCGTCGCACAGCTGGCCGACATACTCACCGATCAGGGGCTGACCATGCGACCTTCACCGAGCCGCCCTGCTCGTCCGATCAACAAGTCGAGCCTGGCCAAGATCCTCCGCGACCCGTACTACACCGGGATCGTTCGTTATAAGGGACGCCTCTTCACCGGTAGGCATGAGCCCATCGTGACGAAGGAACTCTTCGTCAAGGTGCAGACGATCCTTAACTCGCGCAACCGCGATGGCGACCGCGACATGAAGCACTTCCATTACTTGCGGGGGCACCTTATCTGCGGCGCCTGCCACGCCGCCGGGCGTCTCAGTCGGCTCGTGTACAGCCAGAACACCGGCAACGGCGGAACGTACGAGTACTACACCTGCGCCGCCCGTAACCGCGTTGGTTGCCCCACGACCGGCTTCCGGATCGAAGACATCGAGGATCAGATCATCGACAAGCTCAAGCTCATACGCCTCGACGCCGACGTCATCGGGAAGCTGCGGGAGCTGCTCACGCAGACGCTCCAGAGCATGATCGACGCTGATGCCGACGCCAAGTCGGCGTTGCAGCGAGAGCTCAGCGATCTGGAAGCTCAGGAAGAGCGCCTCGTGGAACTCGCGGCTGACGGCAGTATCTCGACGCCGAGGCTTCGTGAACGGCTGGAGCAGGTCGTGATGCGCAAGGGCGTCATCGCGGAGAAGCTCGAACAGTCTGTCGAGCGACTGCACTATGGCGCTGAGACTGCGCTCGCCTACCTCGATCTGCTCCGAGACCCTGCTGAGCTGTTCAAGAACGCCAAAGACGACGTACGCCGAGAGTTGCTGGCCGTCTTCTACACCCGCACTCGCGTCTACCGAGTACCTGAAGGAGTCATGCTCGGCGTCGAACTCACTGAGGTGAACGAGGTGTTCCAGAGCCTCGGCAACGCAGTCCTCGCTGCGTCAACAAACAAAAAAGCTCCCCGCGATTCAGCGGGGAGCTTGTCGTTGAACTCCGAAAATTCAGTTCTTTCGTTCCTCGGTTTAAACAAGGACACTCTGGCTGGGGTACCTGGACTCGAACCAAGAACAACTGAACCAGAATCAGTCGTGTTGCCAATTACACCATACCCCACTGTCAGAACCGAAGCCCCGACCGAAGAACAACACTAGCCTACGGAGGCGGCCGTCTCAAATCGAAGCGTCCCGGGCGCGTCGCGGGTCACTCAGCTGGGGACGCCAGCGAGGTCACGGTTGAGCGCTCTGGACACCCGAGCGCCGTTCCCGGCCGCGACGATGAGCTGCTGCGGACCGGGAGGCGTGATGTCGCCGGCGGCGTACACACCCGGCACGGACGTGCGACCCCAGGCGTCGACCACGACGTAGCCGTCGGTGTCGCGATCGAGGGCGAGCCGTTCCAGATATCCGAGGGGCACGGCCCACTGCGGCCGCACGAAACCGCCGGAGCGTGGGATGAGCACACCGTCGCCGAGGCGGACACCGGTGAAGCCGTCGCGACCGCCCTCGAGCTCCGCGATCACACCGCGCTCGACCCGGATGCCCGCGGAGGCGAGCGCGGCCTCCTCCGGGCCGGTCACGGTGCCGGTCCCGTTCGTGAAGACGATGAGGTCCGACGACCACTGTGCGACGAGGATCGCCCATTCCGCCAGGTCCGCCGTCTCGCCGATGAGCGCGAGCGGCGCGTCGGCCTTCTCGTACCCGTCGCACTCGACGCAGCTGTGCAGATCCGTTCCGTAGAAGGCCCGCAGATTCGTGACCTTCGGCAACGTCTCCGTGAGACCGCTCGCGACGACGACCGTCCGGGTCACGACGTCGCGATCCGGCTCGCCGCGGACCCCCTGGGCGACGATGTGGAAGCCGTCAGCAGTCGGCTCGATCGACTGCACGGACGCGAACTGGACCTCCGCGTTCGCGTACGCCGCGACCTCCTCGCGCCCCATTCGCCGGAGATCCAGCGGAGCGATGCCGTCGCGGGTGAGGAAGCCGTGCGAGCGCAGCGTCGCAGCGTGCCGTGGGCGATTGCCGTCGAGCACGAGGATGCGCCGACGCGCGCGCGCCAGGTTCAGCGCGGCCGAGAGCCCCGCGGGTCCCGCGCCGACGACGACGACGTCGTACGAGTCGCTCATGACGCGAGGTGCGCGGAGAGCCGATCGAGTCGCGTGATCGATTCCGTCTTCCCGAGGATCTCGAGCGACTCGAAGAGCGGCGGGGAGATCCGACGCCCGGACGCGGCGACACGCAGCGGGCCGTAGGCGATACGGGGCTTCAATCCGAGGCCCTCGATGAGCGCGCCGGCGAGCGCGTCCTGGATCGAACCGGCCGCCCACTCCGACTCGGGGACGAGCTCGAGGGCACCGATGGACGCGGCGAGCACCTCGCCGGCGTTCGCCGGAAGACCCTTGAGCGCGTCCTCCTGGTACTCGAGCTCCGCGGCACCGCGGAACAGGAAGCCGAGGAGCGCGGGGACCTCGCCGAGCAGCGCGATGCGCTCCTGGACGAGCGGGGCGGCCTGCTCGAGCACGGCCTGCTGCGCCTCGGTGACGGGCTCGCTCACCACACCGGCCTCGACGAGGTACGGCGTGATGCGGCCGAGGAAGTCGGCCGGCTCCAGCAGTCGGATGTGGTCGCCGTTGATCGACTCCGCCTTCTTGAGGTCGAAGCGCGCCGGGTTCGGGTTGACGTCGACGACGTCGAACGCGGCGATCATCTCGTCGATGGAGAAGACGTCGCGGTCGCCGCTCAGCGACCATCCGAGCAGCGCGAGGTAATTGATGAGCCCCTCCGGCACGAAGCCGCGGTCGCGGTGGTGGAAGAGGTTCGCCTCCGGGTCGCGCTTGGAGAGCTTCTTGTTGCCCTCACCCATGACGTACGGCAGGTGACCGAACCGTGGGACGAAGGTCGTGAGACCGATGTCGATGAGCGCGTGGTACAGCGCGATCTGTCGCGGCGTCGACGGCAGCAGATCCTCGCCGCGGAGGACGTGGGTGATCTGCATGATGGCGTCGTCGACGGGGTTCACGAGCGTGTAGAGCGGCTTGCCGTTCGGGCGCACGAGGACGAAGTCCGTGAACGACCCGGCGGGGAAGGTGATCTCGCCGCGCACGAGATCGTCGAAGCTGAGGTCGTCGTCCGGGACCCGGAGACGGAGCGCCGGTTCGCGGCCCTCGGCTCGGAACGCTGCGCGCTGCTCGTCGGTGAGGTCGCGGTCGAAGTTGTCGTACCCGAACTGCTTCGGCCGGCCGGCCGCCTCGTTGCGGGCGTCGATCTCGTCGGCGTTCGAGAAGCTCTCGTAGAGGTGCCCGGCAGCCGTCAGCCGCGCGATCACGTCGGCGTAGATGTCGCTCCGCTCGGACTGCCGGTACGGCGCGTGTGGTCCGCCGACGCCGACGCCCTCGTCCCAGTCGAGCCGCAGCCACGTGAGCGCGTCGACGAGCTGCTCGTAGCTCTCCTCGCTGTCGCGAGCGGCATCGGTGTCCTCGATCCGGAAGACGAGCTTGCCCCCCGTGTGCCGGGCGTACGCCCAGTTGAACAGCGCCGTGCGGACGAGACCGACGTGCGGCGTGCCGGTCGGCGACGGGCAGAACCGGACGCGGACGTCGGTGCCGGAAGCCGTGGAGAAGGGGTGCGTAATCGTGTCAGACATCGCCTGTCATCTTAGTCGCGCCGCCCAGGGACGCGGCGATCCGCAGGAGTGCAGCGACGGCGGGGATGCGGTCCGCGTGCTCGGCGCTGACGAGGTGGAGCGCCCGGTCGTCGTCGTTGCGCGTCGGCAGCACGACCACCTCGGTCGGCAGCTGCGCGGCCGCGAGCGCGAGCGTTGGTAGCAGGGCGACGCCGAGCCCGGCCGCCACCAGGGCGGTGACCGCGATCGCATTGTCGGTCTCGTGCGCGATGACGGGCTCGAAGCCGCTCGACCGGCAGAGGCCGAGGAGATGACCTCGGCAGCGCGGACAACCCGCGATCCAGCGCTCACCGGCGAGCGCCGCGAGGTCGACCTGTCGGTCACCGGCTCGAGCGTGGCCGACCGGGAGCACGAGACGCATCGGGTCGGTTCCGAACCGGCGCACCCGGAGCCCGGCCGCGCTCTCCCGATGCGGGTCGTCCGGGTCGTCCGGGTAGCTGAAGGTGATCGCGACGTCGGCTTCACCGGCACGGACCGCGGCGACGGCCTCCGGCGGTTCGGCCTCGACGAAGGAGACCCCGATCCCCGGATGCTCGTCGGCCAGGCGAGCGAGGAGCTGCGGTACGAGCATCGACGACGCCGAAGGGAAGGCGACGAGGCGCACCCGACCCCTCCGCAACCCCGCGAGTGCCGCGACCTCCTCGGACGCCGCGCGCACCGCTCGGTCCACCGCCACCGCGTGTCCGGCGAGGATCGCACCGGCCTCGGTGAGGCGGACGCCCCGACCGACGCGCTCGACGACCGGCATGCCGAGCCGCCGCTCGAGCCGGCGGAGATGCTGGCTCACCGCGGGTTGGCTCGAGCCGAGCGCTTGCGCGGCGGCCGTGATCGACCCGGTCGAGGCGATGGCGCCGACGACGAGGAGGGAAGCGGCGTCGAGGGTCGATGACGAGGGATGCGGTGAGAGGGTGGACACCCTCGAAGCATAATCCACGGTTATAGTTCTCATCGAGAGCTAGTCCTTGTCGCATGGATGTCGGGCGAAGAGACTGGATGCATGAGCACCCTCAGCCTGCAGGAAGCCAGCGGATCCTTCCCATCCGCACCCGGCTACCTGGCCGCCTGCACGCTGGGACTGCCGACGATCGGCACGACGGACGCCGTCATGGCCGACCTCTCCGCCTGGCAGGCTGCTCGAACCGATGCAGCCGCCTACGGCGCGGTCGTCGAGCGCGTGCGCGGTTCCTTCGCCGAGCTGGTCAACGTGCCCCTCCGCTCGGTCGCGATCGGATCCCAGACCTCCGCCATGGTCGCCATGGTCGCGGCGTCGGTGCCGGACGGCGCCGAGATCCTGTGCGTCGAGGGCGACTTCAGCTCGCTCGTCGCCCCGTTCCTCATGCAGGCGCACCGCGGCGTGCGTGTCCGCCACGCACCGCTCACCGATCTCGCCGCCCACATCGACGCCTCGACCTGGCTCGTCGCCTACTCCGCGGTGCAGTCCGCGACCGGCGCGGTCGCCGACGTGGTCGCCATCCGTGAGGCGGCGGCCGTCCACGGCGCGCTGACGCTCAACGACCTCACCCAGGCCGCGGGGTGGCTCCCCGTCGACGCCTCGGCCGACGACATCACCGTGTGCCACGCCTACAAGTGGCTCTGCGCGCCACGAGGTGTGGCGTTCATGACGGTGCGCGACGAGGTGTCGGACCGCCTCCGACCGAGCCAGGCCGGTTGGTACTCGGGCGACGACGTCTGGTCGTCCTGTTACGGACCGTCGTTGCATCTCGCCGAGAGCGCTCGACGGTTCGACGTCTCCCCCGCGTGGCAGGCCTGGGTCGGCGCCGAGCCCGCCATCGCCCTCTTCGCGGCGGTCGACGCCGTCGCCGTGTACGAGCACGACACCCGGCTCGCAGCATCGCTCCGGGAGGGCATCGGCGAGAGCCGGTCGCTCCTGACGGGAACGGCCTCGGCGATCGTGACGTGGACGGACCCCGATGGACACGACCTCCGGGCGCTGCAGTCGGCCGGGATCACCGCATCGGGTCGCGCGGGCCGTGCGAGGGTCGCGTTCCATCTCTGGAACACCGACGACGACGTCGCCGCTGCGCTGACCGCTCTCGGCCAGCGCAGCTGACGCGGGTCAGGGCCGGCGGCCGGTGTTCCGGAGGATGCCGATGCCCGAGACCTCGACCTCGACGACCTGCCCGTCGGTGAAGGGTCCGACGCCGGCCGGGGTCCCGGTCAGGATGACGTCGCCCGGGAGGAGCGTCCAAACGGCGGACGCGTACTCGACGATCGCACCGATGGAGTGCACCATGTCGGAGAGCGGGGCGTGCTGGCGGACCTCACCGTCGACTCGGGTCTCGATCGTCGCGCCGTCGAAGGAGAACTCCGTCTCGATGTAGGGGCCGAGCGGGCAGAACGTGTCGAAGCCCTTCGCCCGGGCCCACTGACCGTCGGACTCCTGGAGGTCGCGGGCCGTGACGTCGTTCGCGATCGTGTAGCCGAAGATGACCTCGTCGGCACGCTCCGCGCTGACGTTCTTGGCGACGCCGCCGATCACGATGGCGAGCTCACCCTCGAAGTCGATGCGCTCGGACTGCTTGGGGAAGACGACGGCGTCTCCCGGCCCGACCACGGAGGTGTTGGGCTTCAGGAAGAGCAGCGGCTCGGTGGGAGCCTCCCCGCCCATCTCGGCTGCGTGGTCGTGGTAGTTCTTACCGACGGCGACGACCTTGGAGCGAGGGATGACCGGCGCGAGCAGGACCGCATCCGCGAGCGGGACACGCTCCCCCGTCGGTTCGAAGCCCGAGTAGAGCGGATCGCCGTCGAGGACGACGAGATCCGCATCGTCGATGATGCCGTAGCGGATGGCCTGATCGTGACTGAAGCGAGCGATTTTCACCACTCCAGCCTATCCCGAGGTGCCCCGGCGACACGGAAGCCCCGCACGAGGTGCGGGGCTTCCCAGGCTGCTCGGAGGCTACTCCGCGTCGAGCCGCGTCATCCACCCGTGACGGTCGGGCAGGCGGCCGTACTGGATGTCGGTCAGTTCCTGACGCAGCGACATCGTGAGTTCGCCCGCCGGAGCGTCGGCGTCGCCCACGGTGAAGTCCTTGGCCTTCAGCTGCGCGATCGGTGTGACGACCGCAGCCGTCCCGCAGGCGAACACCTCGACGATGTCGCCGCTCTCGACGCCTTCGCGCCACTCGTCGATCGTGACCCGACGGCGCTCCACCCGGTGTCCACGGTCCTCCGCGAGCTGCAGGATGCTGTCGCGGGTGATGCCCTCGAGGATCGAGTCCGACTCCGGCGTGACGAGCGTGCCGTCGCGCTTGACGAGGACGACGTTCATCCCGCCGAGCTCTTCGATGTAGGTCGCCTCCTGTGCGTCCAGGAAGAGCACCTGGGCGCACCCGTGCTCGTACGCCTCGGCCTGCGGGAGCAGGGAGGACGCGTAGTTGCCGCCGGTCTTCGCCGCCCCGGTGCCGCCCTTGCCCGCACGGCTGTAGTCGGTGGACAACCAGATGGACACGGGGGTGACGCCGCCCGTGAAGTACGCGCCGGCCGGGCTGGCGATGACGTAGTAGTTGACCTTCTTCGCCGGGCGGACGCCGAGGAAGGCCTCCTTGGCGAACATGAACGGTCGCAGGTACAGGCTGGTCTCCGGCGCGGACGGCACCCAGGCGCCGTCGACGGCGATGAGCTGCTTGATCGACTCGACGAAGTACTCGACCGGGAGCTCCGGCAGCGCGAGCCGCTTGGCCGAGCGCTGCAGGCGGCGGCCGTTGGCGTCGGGGCGGAACGACCAGATGGAGCCGTCGGCGTGACGGTACGCCTTCAGTCCTTCGAAGATCTCCTGGGCGTAGTGGAGGACGGCGGCGGCCGGGTCGAGCGAGATCGGACCGTACGCCTGGACCCGCGGGCGGTGCCATCCACCGCGCTCGGACCAGCAGATGTCGACCATGTGGTCGGTGAAGTGCTGCCCGAAGCCCGGATCGGCGAGGATCACGTCGCGCTCGGCGTCGGGGACGGGCTGCTCGTTGGGGGTCACGGTGAAGGCGAGCTCGCGCTGCGCCATGGGGAGGTTGATCGTCATGATGGTGTCTTCCGTCGTGATCTGCGTGTCTGGTGGGCGTCTACCGGTTCGCCGCGAGGGCTGCGATCGCATCGCCGACCTCGGTCGTCGTGCGTGCTGCGCCGGTGCGGGCGGCGATGTCGGCGGTGACGGCAGTGGCGACTCGCGCCGCCTCCGTCTCGAGCCCGAGATGCGACAGCATCAAGGAGACGGAGAGGATGGCGGCGGTCGGGTCGGCCAGCTGCTTCCCGGCGATGTCGGGCGCCGATCCGTGGACGGGCTCGAACATGCTCGGGTACGTGCCGTCCGGGTTGATGTTTCCCGAGGCCGCGAGTCCGATGCCGCCGCTGATCGCGCCGGCCAGATCGGTGAGGATGTCGCCGAAGAGGTTGTCCGTGACGATGACGTCAAATCTAGCAGGATCCGTGACGAGGAAGATGGTGGCCGCGTCGACGTGCAGGTAGTCGACCGCGACGTCGGGGAACTCCGCGGACACCGCGTCGACGACGCGCTTCCAGAGCGACCCGGCGAAGACGAGGACGTTGGTTTTGTGGACGAGGGTGAGCTTCCCCCGACGCGCGGCCGCAGCGGCGAACGCATAGCGCACGACCCGCTCCACCCCGTACGCGGTGTTGACCGACACCTCGTTCGCGATCTCGTGCGGCGTGCCCTGGCGGATCGCTCCGCCGTTGCCGACGTACGGCCCCTCCGTGCCCTCGCGGACGACGACGAAGTCCACGTCGCCGGGCTCGCTCAGCGGGCTCGGGACGCCCGGGTACACGACGGTCGGGCGCAGGTTGACGTAGTGGTCGAGGCTGAACCGGAGCTTGAGGAGCAGCCCTCGCTCGATGTTCGCGTTCACGAGCCGAGGGTCGCCGGGCACGCCGCCGACCGCTCCGAGGAGGATGGCGTCGTGCGAGGCGATCGCGGCGAGGTCCGCGTCGGTCAGCACGTCGCCCGTCTCGAGGAACCGTGCGGCGCCGAGCGAGAAGGGCGTCTGCTCGAACTGGACGTCGCCACCCTGCACCGCCGCATCGAGGACCTTGAGCGCCTCGCCGACGACCTCGGGACCGATCCCGTCGCCGGGGATGACTGCGAGCTTGACGGTGCGGGACATGCGACTCCTGAGGATGCGACGACGGTGTGCGCCCAGCTTAACGCCTCCGACCTCGGGCGGATCGTGCCACCCGTCTCCGGGTGGCACGATCGACAGAGCGCTACCGGACCCGGCGCAGACCGATCGCCGCGACGAGCATGGCGGCCACGATGAGGCCGACGCCGATCCACGCTGCGACACCGACACCGCTGTCGAAGGCGTGCCGCGCGGAGTCCATGAGTGCACCCGCGAGGTCGCCGGGCAGCTGCGCGGCGACGTTCGCCGCACCACCCAGGGTCTCCCCCGCCGCCTGCTGCTGCGCAGCGGTCAGTCCGTCCGGCAGGACGACCGACGACCGGTAGGAGGCGGTGAGCACGGTGCCGAGCGTCGCCGTGCCGAGCACCGCGCCGAGCTCGTACGCGGTCTCGGAGACACCGGACGCCGCGCCGGCCTTCTCCGGCGGCGCACTCGCGATCACGAGTTCGTTCGACACCGTCTCGGCGGACCCGATGCCGAGCCCGAGGGCGACGAACGCGAGACCGATCCCGAGGGCCGACACGTCTCCCCCGGTGATCGCGATGGAGGCGTATCCGACGGCGGAGACGACGAGTGCGATCGGGACCACGATGCCCGGACGGACCCGCTTGGAGATCGGCACGATCACGAGGCCGGCGATGATCATCACGATGAGCCCGGGGAGCAGGACGAGCCCGGCGTCGAGCGGCTGCAGGCCCAGCACCAGCTGCAGGTGCTGCGACACGAAGAACAGCCCACCGACGAGCGCCGTCACGCTCAGCAGGTTGATGACCACGGCGCCGCTGAACGAGGCCTGCCGGAACAGGCTCAGGTCGAGCAGCGGGTGCTCGAGGCGGAGCTGACGACGGATGAAGAGGACGCCGCTGACCACGCCGACGACCATCGAGACGACCGTGAGCAGGTCGAAGCCGGCTTCCGCCAGGTGCTTGATGCTGAACACGAGTGGCGTCATGGTCAGGAGGATGAGCAGGATGCTCGGGACATCGATGCGTCCGGGGTTCGGGTCCTTCGACTCCGGGATGAGGAAGGGCGCGAGGACGACGAGCGGCAGGAGGACCGGTACGGCGAGCAGGAACACCGCACCCCAGGCGAAGTGCTCGAGGATGATCCCACCGACGATCGGCCCGAGCGCGCTGCCGGCGGCGAACCCGCTGGCCCAGACGGCGATGGCGAACCGTCGCTGGTCGCGGTCGAGGAAGATGTTCCGCAGCAGCGAGAGCGTCGACGGCATGAGCATCGCTCCGAAGAACCCGAGCGCCGCTCGAGCCGCGATGAGGAGCTCGGCGCTGGGCGCGAACGCCGCGGCGACGGAGACGACACCGAATCCGACGGAGCCGATGAGCAGGAGGCGACGACGTCCGATGCGGTCGCCGAGGCTACCCATCGACACGAGCAGGCCGGCGAGGACCAGCGGGTAGACGTCGACGATCCAGAGCAGCTGCGTGCCGGTCGGGGTGAGCGCGCTCGAGATCGCGGGCAGCGCGAAGTTGAGGACGGTGTTGTCGACCGACACCAGCAGGACGGGGAGCATGAGGACGGCGAGCGCGAACCAGGCTCGCCGGCCGGCACGGGGAGCGGCGACGGCGGTGGGTTCGGTGGCGGTGGACACGGGGACCTCTTTCACAGCGTGGAGAACGGCGCCGGTCGGGCGCCGCCTGCTCGACTATACCGTCCAGCCGGTATAGTATCAATCCGAATCCGACGAGCCGAATACGATGGAGCCATGGCGAAGCAGACCGCAGCCCGAGAACGCGTCCTCGACGCCTTCGCCGAACTCCTCATCGAGCAGGGTGAACGCGCCGCCACCCTCGACGCCGTCGCCGCGGCGGCCGGCGTCTCCAAGGGCGGTCTGCTCTACCACTTCGGCAGCAAGGAGGCCCTCGTCGACGGCCTCATCGAGCGGCTTTCAGACATGAGCGAGGCCGACACGGCGCGGATGCTCGCGGCCCCGGAGGGTGTCGTCGAGTACTTCGTGCGGACCTCCGTCGACTGCGGCACCCCGTTCGACCGGACGATCATCGCCGTCGCGCGGCTGGCGCAGGGACAGCACGCTCAGGCGAGCGAGGCGATGGCGGACATCCGCCGGAGCTGGTTGCGCACGGTGGAGGACGCCGTCGGCGATCCCGACACCGCCCGCGCGATCGTGTTGATGTCCGACGGCCTCTACGCCAACACGGCGCAGCTCGGCATGGGGGTCAGCGATCCCGATGAGGGCAGCGACGAGTCGATCGAGCGGCTCCTGGCCGTCATCGCGCGACTGCTTCCCGCCGGCGGTCGCTGAGCCGCGACCCCCGCCGGGCGTACCGAAGCGGCGAAGGCGTCTCGGCGTCGGCGTCTCGACCTAGCGACCCGATGCCCCGCACCGGTCGGCACGGGGCATCGGGTCGCAGCGGCGGTCGGGCTACTGCTCGGTGATGTCGATCTCGCGGAGCAGCGTCGCGTCGATCGTCTCGCGGATGACCTCGAGGACGTCGTCTGCGACCGGTGAGTCGACCGTCAGCACGCTCAGCGCAGGGCCGCCGGCCTCGTGACGGGCGATCTGCATGCCCGCGATGTTGATGCCCGCCTCGCCGAAACGCTGACCGTAGACGGCCACGATGCCGGGCCGGTCGGTGTAGACCATCACGATGTGGTGCTTCGCGAACGGCACCTCGACGTCGTAGCCGTTGATCTCGACGATCTTCTCGGTCTGCTTCGTGCCCGTCAGCGTGCCCGACACCGAGATCTGCGATCCGTCGCTGAGAGCTCCGCGCAGCGTGATGACGTTGCGGTACTCCTCGCTCACCTCGTCGGTGAGCAGGCGCGTGACGACACCGCGCTGCTCGGCGAGCAGCGGAGCGTTCACGTACGAGACCGTCTCGCTGACGATGTTCGTGAAGATCCCCTTGAGCGCGGCCAGCTTCAGGACGCTGACGTCGTACCCGCTCAGCTCGCCGTGGACCTCGACGTCGACGCTCGTGAGCGACGAGGTCGACAGCGCGGCGAAGACCTGACCGAGCTTCTCGACGAGCGGGATGCCGGGACGGACGTAGGGGTCGATCACACCGCCGGCGACGTTGACCGCGTCCGGGACGAGTTCGCCGCCGAGCGCGAGGCGCACGGACTTGGCGACCGAGACGCCGGCCTTCTCCTGCGCCTCATCGGTGGAGGCACCGAGGTGCGGCGTCACGATCACGTTCTCGAGCCCGAGCAGCTTCGTGTCGGTGGGCGGTTCGCTGACGAAGACGTCGAGGCCGGCACCGGCGATGACATGTTTCGACAGCGCTTCGTACAGCGCATCCTCGTCGATCAGGCCGCCGCGGGCGACGTTGACGACGTAGGCCGTCGGCTTCATGAGCGCGAACTGCGGGCCGGCGATCATGCCCGTCGTCTCCGGCGTCTTCGGCATGTGGATCGTGATGAAGTCGGACTGCGCCAGCAGCTCGTCGAGCGTGACCAGCTGCACCCCGAGCTGCTGCGCACGAGCGGACGTGATGTAGGGGTCGTACGCGATGACGTTCGTGCCGAAGGCCTGCAGACGGGCCGTGATGAGGGCACCGATACGGCCGAGGCCGATGATGCCGATGGTCTTCTCGTACAGCTCGGTACCCGTGTACTTGGACCGCTTCCACTGCCCCTGGGCGAGCGCGGCGTGCGCGGCCGGGATGTGGCGGGCGAGGCTCAGGATGTGCCCGACGGTGAGCTCGGCCGCGGAGATGATGTTCGACGTCGGTGCGTTGACGACCATGACGCCGGCCGTCGTGGCCGCCTTGATGTCGACGTTGTCGAGACCGACACCCGCGCGCGCGACGACTTTCAACCGGGTGGCCGCCTGGATGGCCTCTTCGTCGACCTTGGTCGCGGATCGGACCAGGATGGCGTCGGCGTCGGCGATCGCCGCGAGCAGAGCCGGGCGGTCCGTCCCGTCGACGGAGCGCACGTCGAAGTCGGGCCCGAGGGCGTCGACGGTGGCTGGTGAGAGTTCTTCGGCGATCAGTACGACCGGTTTCGACACGGAACGGTTCCTTCGCAGTAGCAGTGGGGTGGGCAGCGCGTCGGTGTCCGGCGGCCATCGCAAGCCTATCGGAGGCGCACCGGGCGCTTCGTCGTGTGACGAGGCGGCGGCCGGGTCAGACGGAGAGGTCGATCAACTGCTGGGCGCCGAACATCGCGAGGACCGACAGCGAGATCGCCGCGACGACGCACAGTGCGACGAGGTAGCGCACGGCCTGCTCGCCGAGCGACCGGTCGCGACCGGTCCAGAAGGCGATCGCGAAGGCCACGATCGGCACGAGCAGGCCGCCGATGAGGACGACCCAGCCGAGTGGCAGCACCGGCACGGCGAGGCCGTTCGCCGTTCCGACGATGCCGACGAGGTTGCCGACGGCCTCGAAGACGTCATAGGCGAAGAACAGGCCGAACAGGACGGCGATGGACCAGCTGAGCCAGCCGGGCCGCTCGGCGGCGGGTTTCGACACGGGGTCCGCGGTGGTGGAGGGCATCAGGGTCACACTCCTCGGAGGAACGGCCAGGGCAGGATGAGCACGACACCGAGCAGGAGCATCGCGATCCTGACGACCGGTCTGCCGCTGCGGGTCAACCAGAGGGTCGCCGCCATCCAGACGGGTCCCGCGGCGACCGCGAGTCCCTGTCCGAGATCGAACATGAATCGGCCGACCGCGTCGCTCGGGACGGCCGCGTCAGGACGGAACGCCGAGATCAGCCAACCGACGCTGTACAGCAGGAAGACCCCACCGAAGATGCCCAGCGTGACGAGCATGACCGAACTCATCTGCTCGCGCTCTCCGGCGGCAGCCTCATCCGCGACCCCATCGGTCGGCTTCGCGACGTCGACCTCGACAGGAGGGGCCACCGGTTCCGCGACCGGACCGGCCGACTCCGAGGCCGACGGGACCGCCGCGGTCGCCCGATCACGCGTGATCGGCTCCTGCGATGCGGGCTCGAGCGTGGTCCGGTCGCCGGAAGCCGAGGCGTCGAGCGTCGGATCGTCGTCGCCCGCCCAGCTCAGCGCGTCTTCGTCCCGCGGCTCAGTCATACCGTCAGCCTATCGCCGCCGGGCCGACCACCGAGTGCGGCGATCCGGACTCGACGGAGCAGAATTGCCTGGTGAACCCGTTCCAGCTCCTGCAGTCCGTCCTGACCGTCGTCCTCGCGATCATGTTCATCGGCATGGGAGTCCTCCACTTCCTGCCTGGACCGGCGAAGACCATGGCCGCGATGATCCCGGGACCCTTCCGGAACAGCACCATCACACCGCGGATGCTCGTCGTCGTCACCGGTGTGTGCGAGATCGCGGGCGGCGTCGGCCTGCTCGTCCCACCCACCAGGCTCGCCGCAGTGGTCTGCCTGATCGTGTTCCTCGTCGCGGTGTTCCCGGCGAACGCCGCGGCCGCACGCCAGCCCGAGCGGTTCGGTCGCCTCGCCGTACCGTTCGTCCCACGACTGATCGGTCAGCTCGTGCTGATCCTCGCCCTCGTCATCGTGGCACTCTGATCGCTCGATAGGACCGATCGACGATCCCCTCGGTGGCGACGGATCTCAGACGGCGACGGCGGCGCGCCTGGCCGCGGCAACCGCGCGAGCGACGGTCGTCGCGTCCGTGATGTCGTAGCTCGGCGACCCTCCGCCGGGGCCGGTCTCGGTGACCCGGCCGGCACGACGACGGGCGGACAGGTGCACCGCGTCGACACCCGCCCGGGCGAGGGCGGGGATCGCATCGATCGTGACGCCGCCACCGGCCATGATCTGCATCGAGCTGTCACCCCTCGAGGCCATCTGCGCGAGCTTCTCCGCGCCGTCGATGCTCGCGCGCGCGCCGCCGGACGTCAACAGACGGTCCACACCGGCGTCGCGCAGCTGGTCGGCGGACCGGACGGGGTCGGTCGTGGCGTCGACGGCCCGGTGGAACGTCACCGCGAGCGAACCCGCAGCCTGACGCAGCTGAGCCAGCGCCTCCAGGTCGATCGTCCGGTCGGACCGGAGGGCGCCGACCACGATGCCCGCAGCACCCGCGGCCTCGAGCGCGAGGATGTCGCCGGACATGACGTCGATCTCCGCGGGCGAGTAGACGAAACCACCCTCTCGCGGACGCACGAGCACGTGCACGAAGTCGCTGAGCCCGGCTTCGTCCGCAGCACGGACCGCCGCCATGACCAGTCCGATGGAGGGGGTGAGCCCACCGGTGCCGAGGGCCTGGCACAACTCGACCCGCTGGGCTCCCTCGCGGATGGCGATGCGGACCCCCTCCACGTCCTGGACGGCGATCTCGACGGCGATTGGCGACTGGAGGCTCATTGGACCCATTGTTCCAGTGATCCGCTCGAGCCGAGGACGCGCACGCCGCTGCGCTACTTGTCCGTGCCCTGCGACACCGAACCCTGCAGCTGTCGCTGGAAGATCAGGTACACGATGAGCACGGGGACCACGGTGATCACGGACGCCGCGAAGAGCGCACCGAAGTCCACCGAGTACCCGGCCTGGGCGGCGAACGACGCCATCCCCTGCGTCAGGACGTAGTTCTGCGGGTTCGAGTTGAGCGCCACCGGCAGGAGGAACTGGTTCCACAGCCCGACGAAGTTGAGGATCGCGACGGTCGCGAGCCCCGGCCTCGCCATGGGCAGCATCACCTGGAAGAAGGTCCGCCACTCCCCTGCTCCGTCGATCGCGGCCGCCTCCGCGATGGAGACCGGCAGCGACTTGAAGAACGAGAACAGGAAGAACACGGTGAACGGGAAGGCGAACGCAGCGTAGGTGAGGATGAGTCCCGGGAGCGAGTTGAGCAACCCGAGGCTCTGCAGCACGAAGAACAACGGCACGATCGCGAGGAACACCGGGAAGGTGAGACCGGCGAGCATCAGGTAGTAGATGGCCCGGCTCCCGAAGAAGCGGAACCGCGCCAGGACGTACGCACACATCGAGCCGAACAGCATGGTCACGATGAGGGCGCCGAACACCACCACGATCGAGTTCAGGAAGAAGCTCCCGATACCGGCCGTCGTCCACGCGTTCACGTAGTTGTCGAAGCTCCACGTCGACGGCAGTGAGAACGGCGAGGCGAAGATCTCGGAGCTCGTCTTGAACGACGACATGACCGTCCAGAGCAGCGGTACGACGACCACGATCGACCAGATGATGAGCACCGTGTGCGATGCCGTCCCGACGACGCGGTCGCCCGTGGTCGGCTTGCGGCTGGCCGGTGTGCGCGTGCCGGTTCCGACGACCGCCGGGTTCGCGGTCGTCGCCGTGGTCTGGACGGTCATTCCGCCACCCCTTCATCGTTGCCGCCGGTGAGCCGGCTGACCAGGAAGACGACACCGGCGAACATCAGGGTGACGAGCGCGAGCACGACCCCCATCGCACAGGCGTAGCCGAACTGGCCCTTGGTGAACGCCGTCGTGAACAGTTGCTGCGACATCACGAGCGTCGTGTTGGAGGGGCCGCCGCCGGGGTTCAATGCGGCCATGTACACGAACGCGTCGAGGGCGAGGATGCCCATGTAGATGTACGCCGTCTGGATGTTGTCCCGGATCAGCGGGACCGTGATCGTGAGCGCGGTCCGCAGGCGACCCGCCCCGTCGATCCGTGCCGCCTCGTAGACCTCGGCCGGCACGCCCTTGATCGCGGCGATGAAGAGCACCGTGTAGAACCCGATGAGTCCCCAGACGATGACGAACATGGTCGCGATCATCGCCGTGTCCGGCGAACCGAGCCAGGCGAAGGACGTGAACTGGTCGAGCCCGATGCCGGTCAGGAAGCCGTTCAGCAGGCCGGACGACGGGTCGTAGATCTGCTTCCAGATGAGGCCGATGACGATGGCCGGCACGACGTACGGGAAGAAGGTGATCACGCGGTACACGCTCGAGTTGCGGAGGCCGCGGATCGGACCGTTGCTCGGTCCACCGATCGTGATGAGGGAGGCGAAGAGGAACGCGATCCCGAGGGTCACGAGCGGCAGGACGATCGCGAGCGCGACGCTGTTGCCCATGGACTGGAGGAAGGTCTGGTCCTGGAAGAGCTTCGTGTAGTTCGAGAACCCGACGAAGTCCATTCCCGGGGAGAACCCGGACCAGTTCGTCAACGAGTAGTACGCCGCTTGCGCGAACGGCGACACCACGAAGACGACGTACCCCACCACCGGCACGATCAGGAAGACCAGGAAGAACGTGACCCGGTCGAACGTGAAGTCCCGGCGGCGCAGCCGCCGGGCGGCGGGAGGGGTAGCCCCTCCCGCCTTCCCGAGCGGTGTGCCGACAGCCGTCATTTGACAGTGACCTTGTCCACGGAGTCGTCGTTGCGGACCTTGTCGGAGATGTCCTGCATGCCCTTGGTGAGCGTGGCGACGTCGGAACCGCCCTGCAGGAACGTGTTCCACAGGACGAGGAGGTCCGTGTTGAGCCCGTACAGGTCGATGAAGTTCCACGAGAACACATCGGAGCCGGCGTCGTTCAGCATCTTCACCTGGGACACGAGCGCCGTCGAGCCGAAGCCGTCCTCGGGGATCGTGTCCTTGACGATCGTCGACGAGAAGGTCGTCTTGGCGAAGTTCACCGCGGCGTCGTTCGACAGCATGGCCCGCAGGAACTCCTTGCCGCCGCCGACGTTCTTGCCCTGCGACGGGACGATGAAGCCTTCACCCGCGGTGCTGTGGAGCGCCGTGTACGGCAGGGCCGAGTTCGCGGTGACGGTCGGCTCCGGGGCCCCCGTCATCTTGAACCCGTCCTTCGTCTGGGTCTTCATCTCGTTCTCGATCCAGCCACCCGAGGGGTAGAGGATGAAGTCCTCCGAGTTGCTCCACTGGGCCTGGGCCGCGGTGAACTGCGTCCCCGCACCGCCGGGCTTGATGTAACCGGCGTCGACGATCTGCTTCATCGCGGTGAGCACGTCCTGCACGGCCGGCTTCGACCAGCAATCGGCTTCGAGGTTCTCGAGCGCGAGACGGACCTCGTCGCCACCCTCCTTGATCGCCGAGGCGATCGCCATCGTGAGGTAGTAGGTGGCCGCCTCGGTGCCCCAACCGAACAGGTACTTGCCCTGCGCTTTGGCCTTCGCACCGAGGTCGAGCGCCTCGGCCCAGGTCTTCGGGGGCGTCCAGCCGTTGGCCTCGAAGAGTGCCGCCGAGTACCAGATCGCGTAGACCGTCAGCACGTAGTTCAACTGCACGAACTTGCCGTCGAAGGTGCCCGGCTCGACGACACCCGGGTACAGGGTGTCCTTGATGACCTTGCCCTCGTAGTTCTTCGCCTCGATGACGTCCGTCAGGTCGGCGAGCTGCTCGCGGATGGTGTTGATGCCGATGAGGCCGGCACCGCTGTTGTCGATGACGTCCGGCGGGTTGCCGGCGACGAACCGCGGCTGGAGGGTCTGCGCGATGTTCGTGGCGGCCGTGACCTTGACGGTCGAGCCCGCCTGCTGCTTCTCGACGAGCTTCCCGGCGAACTCGGTGTACTCGATGCCGTACCCGCCCTTGAAGATGACGGCGTCGACGGTCGAGTTGGCGGCCATCCCGAACGGGTTGTCGGCCGAGACCGGTCCGCCGGTGGTCGTCGCCCCGCCTCCGCCGCCGACACAGGACGCGAGCGTCCCGCCCAGCGGGAGGAGGATCGCGGTCGCGAGTGCTCCTCGCAGGAAATCGCGGCGTTGGAGCGTTGCTGGCTGCTTGTCCATCGGTCTACCTTCCAGTGATTCGAGTGTTGCCCGGGTGTGGTGCTGTCGGGGTGGTGTTGTCGGGTGTGTGGTGCGGGTGCAGCGACGCCTCGGGTTCAGGCGTCACGTCTGATCCGGCCTCGGTAGCGGTCCTCGAGCACACTGTTGTGCTCGTCGCCGCCCGGGATGTTGGCCGAGATGTAGAGCGGTGGGGTCTCGCCGGTCGCCGCGATCCTCGCCGCGACGCCGATGGTGAGGAGCTGCGCGAGGTAGGCCGCCGTGATCGAGGACACCGCGCCGACCGGGACGCCGTCCTGGACCTCGATGGTCGCGTCACCGAACGGAGCACGGTTGTCGAGCACCACGTCGGCCACCTCGGAGAGCCGCAGCCCGCTCGGGTGCTTCGGCTCGACGCGCGAGGTGTGCTCGAGCGAGGTCACGGCGATGACGGGGTGGCCGTGTTCCTTGGCGATCAGGGCGAGTCCCACGATCGACCCGTTGACGCCGGAGTTCGACGCGATGATGAACACGTCACCCTCCCCCACCGGAGAGATCGCGAAGAGCTCCGCTGCGACATCGCCGCTGCGCTCCAGCGCGGCACCACCGAGGTCGTCGACGGACCGTGCGCCGCGGAGGACGACGTCCCGCAGCGCGATCTTGTTCGTCGGGATCAGTCCACCGGCGCGTCCGGCGATCTCCATCGCGAACGCCTCCGAGTGGCCGGTGCCGAACGCTTGGATGACCGCTCCGCGCTCGAGGGCCGCGACCAGGAGGTCGATCGCGGGATCGAGTTCGCCGGACCGTGCCGCCCGGGTGATGTCCGCGAGGCGCGAGGTCACCTCGTCGGTGTAGCGATCGAGGTGATCGGTCCAGCTCGTGGTGGATGCGGTGCTCATTCGGTTCCTCTCAGACGCCCACGGGCGAGGCGGTCTCGGACAGGGCGCCGGCCTTGGTCGGTCGGCGGTGCGGGGCGACCGCGAGGGCGGAGGCCGCGAGGCGCTTCGTCGTGCGCTCGAAGTTCTGCTGCGCGACGAACAGGTACAACAGATCCAGGACGAACAGCTGTCCGTGCTTGGCGGAGAGGTCGTCGGGCTGCAGGAACCGTTCGTGGGCCGAGGTGATGATGGCCAGCGTCGACGCGGCGACGAGCGGAGAGTCCGGGTTGTTGCTGATCGCCACGGTGAGCGCGCCCGCGCGACTCGCCTGGCGGAGCATCTGGATGGTCTCCTCGGTGCGCCCGGTGTTGCTGATGCCCAGGGCGACCGAGTCGGGGCCCTGGATCGCGGCGCTCGTGAGGCCCGCGTGGACCTCCGACCAGGCGTGCGTGCTGATGCCGATCCGGTACAGCCTGGCCTGCATCTCGTCGGCGAGCATCGCACTGCCGCCCACACCGTAGATGTCGACGTTCCGGCTGCGCGCGATGGCTGCGGCGATCTCGAGCATGACCTCGAGGTCGATCACGTCGGCGGTCTCCCGCAGCGTCCGGGTGTGCGCGTTCAGCAGCGTGCTCAGGACGTCCGGCGCCGAGTCGTCGGGGCCGAACGCCCGGCCGATGTCGGTCTGCCAGGAGTCGCGAGCGGTGCTGCGACCGAAGTCCTTGGCGAGGTCGACCCGGAACGGCGCGTAGCCGGTGTATCCGATGATCCGGCAGAAGCGGGTGATGGTCGCCGCTGAGACGCCCGAATCGGCGGCGAGTTCACCGATCGTGAGGGTCAGGGGGGCGTCGGGGTTCTCCAACAGATAGTCCGCGATACGCAGCATGACCCCGGACATCTCCGGCATCCGCGACCGAATCCGGTTGGTCACGCCGGTGGCGTGCTCGACCGGTGGGTCGGTGCGGATGGAAACAGTCATGGAAATTCCTTTTCTCCTTCGTTGGAGTGACGCGAAACTGATTCTTACAGTACGTTGTGGCCCACGGCAACATGTTTCGAGATGATGACGATGATGAAAACAACTCTGGCGGTCGACGCCGGCGGCACCTCGTCCCGGGCGGTGCTCGTCGACGCCTCCGGACGTCGCCTCGGTTCCGGTCGGGCGGGCGGCGGGAATCCGACCTCGTCCGGCGTGGACAGCGCCGCCACGCAGATCGCGCTCGCAGCTCGTGCCGCGCTCGACCTGGCCAGGACGACGACGTCCGTGTCGCCTCTCCCGTCCGGGTCGCCCGTGGTGATCACGCAGGCGGGGCAGGTGTCCGACGCCTATCGCCGCGCCCTGGACGCGCACCTCGTACCGCTCGGACTCGGACCGGTCGTCATCGAGCCGGATCTGCTCGGCATGTACGGCTCCGGCTCGGCGGCGCCCGACGGCGTCGTACTCGTCGCGGGGACCGGGAGCGTCGCGGGACGGATCAGGGACCGTCTCGTCGTCCGAGAGGTGGGCGGCGCCGGCTGGCTCCTCGGTGATGGCGGCTCCGGATTCTGGATCGCCCGACGCGTGATCCGCGCGGTCGCCGCCGATCTCGACGGCATCGGACCCCGCACGGGCCTCACCCCTCTGCTCTCCCAGGCGATCGGGTCCACTCCGGACCCGTCCTCATCCGGTGGCGCCGACCACCGCCGGTCCCCGGTACTCGACACACTCATCCGCTCGGTGAACGACGGTCCCCCCATCGCCATCGCCCGCCTGGCGCCGCTCGCCTTCCAAGCCGCGGACGACGAGGTCGCGCGGTCCATCCTCGACGCTGCCGTGGACCGTTTGGCCGTCCTCGTCGAACGGGTGCTGGCTCCGGATCCGGACCACCGAGAGCGCACGCTCGTCGTCGGCGGCAGCGTGCTCGTCGACGGACTCCTCCCGTCCGTCCCCTCTGCCGCGGAGCGCCTGTCATCGGCTGCCGCCGGGGCCCGACTCGTCCCGGTCGCCGACGGCCTCGTCGGAGCCGCCGCCCTGGGCATCAGAATGCTGGGCGGGGACGTCGACGACGCGACCCTCAGCCGCCTGCGCGAGGACCTGGCCGCAGGGGCGACGCGGTGACGGCGGACCGGATCGCCGTCATCGGCACCGGTGCCATGGGACTGGCGCACGTCCGCGCGCTCGCCGGACTCGGTGCAGCGGACCGGATCGCCTACCTGTGCTCGGCCCGGTCGCCGAGAGCCATGCCGGAGGCACCGGCCGCACGACTCACCACCTCGGTCGACGAGGTGCTCCTGGATGCCTCCGTGGGCATCGTCGTCATCTGCACGCCGACCGACACCCATCGGGACCTCGCCGTCAGCGCGCTCCGTGCCGGCAAACACGTCCTGCTGGAGAAACCGATCGCCCTGACGCTCGCCGACGCCCACACGATCCTGCGCACCGCCGACGCGTCCGACCGGATATTCATGGTCGCGCACGTCGTCCGGTTCTTCGGCGGGTACGAGGCGATCGACGACGCGGTGCGCGCCGGCGCCGTCGGCACACCCCTCGCCGTCACGGCCGAACGGCTGAGCTCCCCTGCCGCCCCGTCACCGTGGTGGCAGGACGAGCGACGCTCCGGCGGCCCCCTCGTCGACTTCGCGATCCACGACTTCGACCAACTGAACCAGCTCCTCGGCCAGCCCCGATCGGTGTCAGCACGCCGCACCGGCACCGGTCGCCCGATCGAGACGACGGTCGACTACGCCGACGGCGGCATCGGGCGTGTCCTCACCTCCATGGAGCTCCCGCCGGCCTTCGGCTTCAGCTCGGCCATCGAGGTGCTGGGCAGCACCGGGCTCATCGCCCACCGATTCGTCGGCGCGTCCCCGACCCACACACCGCCGCTCGCGGTCGACGCGCTCGGGTCGGCCGCCGCGCACGGCCTCGTCGACCTCGACGAGGCCGATCCCTACCGACGGCAGATGGCCTCCTTCCTCGACTGCGTCGATCGAGACGTCCAACCGTTCCGGGTGACCGGCCGGAGCGCCCTCGCGGCCTTGACCGTCGCGTTGGCGGCGAAGGCGTCATTGGACACCGGCGTGCCCGTGCAGGTCTCCGAATCCCACGGCGTCTGAGTCACCGACGCGCGCCACCCTCGTCGACCCCGCCCACGCCGGCCACCAGACGGCAGACATCCGACCTTTCGTGTTAGCCTGCCCCCGCACCGCCGTGAACCCACTCGACGATCGAAGGGCCGCCGTGACCGAGACCACCATCCCCAGACCCGACACCGCCTGGTTCGACGAGGCGAGATTCGGACTGTTCCTGCACTGGGGCCTCTACGCCCTCCCCGCCCGCCACGAGTGGGTGCAGACGCGGGAGCGCCTCTCGGCCGAACACTACGAGCGCTACCGCGAACACTTCGATCCCGACCGGTTCGACCCCCGCGCCTGGGCCAAGCAGGCCAAGGCGGCCGGCTTCCGGTACGCGGTCCTCACGACGAAGCACCACGACGGCTTCTGCCTGTGGGACTCGGCGCTCACCGACTTCACGTCCACGCACACGCCCGCCGGCCGCGACCTCGTGGCGGAGTTCGTGGAGGCCTTCCGCGCCGAGGGGCTCCGGATCGGCTTCTACCACTCGCTCATCGACTGGCATCACCCCGACTTCACGGTCGACGGCATCCACCCGCGACGAGAGGACGCCGAGGCGCTCGCCGCGAACGCCGACCGGGACTGGTCCCGCTATCGCGATTATCTGCACGGCCAGGTACGCGAGCTGCTCACCGGCTACGGCCCGATCGACTACCTCTTCTTCGACTTCAGCTACTCGCAGGGCATCGAGGGCCTGCCGGGGAAGGGCGCCGCCGATTGGGGCTCCGAGGAACTCGTCGAGATGATCCGCGGGCTGCAGCCGGAGATCCTCATCAACGACCGCCTCGAACTCCCGGGCGACGTCACCACCCCGGAGCAGTACCAGCCCGTGGTGACGCCGGTCGGTCCCGACGGCGAACCCGTCCGGTGGGAGGCCTGCCAGACCCTAAACGGCAGCTGGGGGTACGACCGTGACAACCTCGACTACAAGTCGCCGGAGCTGCTCCTGCGGATGCTCATCGATTCGGTCTCGAAGAACGGCAACATCCTGCTGAACATCGGACCGACCGCGCGCGGGACGATCGATCCGCGCGCGATCGAACGACTCGAGGTCCTCGCCGACTGGTTCGCGCTCCACGAGCGGGCGATCCGAGGATGCGGCCCGTCGGAGTTCAGCAGTCCGACCGACGTCCGGTACACGCAACGGGGCGACCGGCTGTACGTGCACGTCTTCGCCTGGCCGTTCGTGCACCTGCACCTGCCCGGTCTCGGCGGCCGGGTGCGCTACGCCCAGCTGTTGTCGGACGGCTCCGAGGTGCCCTTCCAGATGCATCGCCCGGAGCACGACCTGCCGAACCAGCACACCCAACCGAAGGGACTCGGTCCCGACACGGTGACCCTGCACCTGCCGATCGGTGAACCCGACACCCCGATCCCGGTCATCGAGATCTTCCTCGAGCCCGGCACGAACGGAGCGACGACGGCCTGAGGTCTTCCGCAGACGACGGAACGCCCGCCCCGACGGATCGGGGCGGGCGTTCCGGCTCGGTGCCGCTGAGCGGCTGGACGAGCGGAGACTAGCGGGCGACGCTGCCGTCGACGTAGTCGTCATCGTTCGAGGCGTTCCACGCGAAGAGCTTGCGCAGCTCGCGACCGGTGGCCTCGATCGGGTGGTCCTCACCCTTCTTGCGCAGCTCGAGGAACTCGGGCGCGCCGGCGTCCTGGTCGTCGATGAAGCGCTTGGCGAAGGTGCCGTCCTGGATGTCCTTGAGGACCGCCTGCATGTTGGTCTTGACGCTCGGGTCGATGACGCGCGGGCCGGAGACGTAGTCGCCGTACTCGGCCGTGTCGGAGACGCTCCAACGCTGCTTGGCGATGCCACCCTCCCAGATGAGGTCGACGATGAGCTTCAGCTCGTGGAGCACCTCGAAGTAGGCGATCTGCGGCTGGTACCCGGCCTCGGTGAGGGTCTCGAAGCCGTACTGGATCAGCTGCGAGACACCACCGCACAGGACGGCCTGCTCGCCGAAGAGGTCGGTCTCGGTCTCCTCGGTGAAGGTGGTCTTGATGCCGCCGGCACGGAGGCCGCCGATCGCCTTGGCGTAGGACCAGGCGAGCGCCCAGGCGCCACCGGTCTCGTCCTTCTCGACGGCGACGATGACGGGGACGCCACGGCCGGCCTCGTACTCGCGACGGACGGTGTGGCCCGGTCCCTTCGGGGCGACCATGAAGATGTCGACGCCCTCGGGAGCCTCGATGTAGCCGAAGCGGATGTTGAAGCCGTGGCCGAAGACGAGCGCCTTGCCCGGAGCGAGCTGGTCCTTGATGGACTCGGCGAAGATCGTGCGCTGGTGCTGGTCCGGAGCGAGGATGACGATGACGTCGGCCCATGCGGAGGCGTCGGCGACGTTCTTGACGGTGAAGCCCTGCTCCTCGGCCTTGGCGATCGACTTCGAGCCGTCCTTCAGGCCGACGACGACCTCGACACCGGAGTCGCGGAGGTTGAGCGCGTGTGCGTGGCCCTGCGAGCCGTAGCCGATAACGGCAACCTTCTTGCCCTGGATGAGCGACAGGTCTGCGTCCTGGTCGTAGAAAATCTCAGTCACTGGTGGTTCTCTCCTTGGTTGTGGTTTCGCAATACGTCGCAGATGCGACTAGTTCTTGAAGACGCGTTCGGTGATGGACTTCGAGCCGCGCCCGATGGCGAGGAGACCCGATTGGGCGATCTCCTTGATGCCGTAGGGCTCGAGCACCTTGAGGAGCGCGGTCGTCTTCCCGGAGTCGCCCGTGACCTCGATCACGAGGGCGTCGGTCGCCACGTCGACGACGCGGGCCCGGAACAGGTTGACGGCTTCCAGCACCTGGGAACGGGTGGAGTTGTCGACGCGGACCTTGATGAGCAGGTGCTCGCGCTGGACGGACTGCGCCGGATCCAGCTCGACGATCTTGATGACGTTGATGAGCTTGTTCAGCTGCTTCGTCACCTGCTCGAGCGGAAGCTCCTCGACGTCGACGACGACCGTGATCCGGGACAGGCCCTCGATCTCGCTGTGGCCGACCGCGAGGCTCTCGATGTTGAAGCCCCGGCGGGCGAACAACCCGGCGACGCGGGTCAACAGACCGGGCTTGTCCTCGACGAGGAGGCTCAGGACGTGGCTGCTCATGCTCAGGCCTCCTCATCGAACGACGGACTGTGGTCCTTGGCGTACTGGACGTAGCTGTTGCTGACACCCTGCGGCACCATCGGCCACACCATCGCGTCCGCACTCACCACGAAGTCGATGACGACCGGACGGTCGTTCGTCTCCAGGGCGAGCTTGATGGCGGCGTCGACCTCCTCCTCCTTCGTCACGCGGATCGCGAGGCAACCGTAGGCCTCGGCCAGCTTGACGAAGTCGGGGACGCGGATGGTGTCGTGCCCGGTGTTCAGGTCGGTGTTCGAGTACCGACCGTCGTAGAAGAGCGTCTGCCACTGTCGGACCATGCCCAGTGAGGAGTTGTTGATGATCGCGACCTTGATCGGGATGTTGTTGATCGTGCAGGTCGCGAGCTCCTGGTTGGTCATCTGGAAACAGCCGTCGCCGTCGATCGCCCACACGTGGCGATCGGGCTGGGCCACCTTGGCGCCCATGGCCGCTGGGACCGAGTAGCCCATGGTCCCGGCACCACCGGAGTTCAACCAGGAGTTCGGACGCTCGTACTTGATGAACTGCGCCGCCCACATCTGGTGCTGGCCGACGCCCGAGGCGAAGACGCCCTCCGGACCGGTGATCTCGCCGATGCGGGAGATGACGTGCTGTGGCGAGAGCAGACCGTCGGTCGGCTCGGCGTAGCCCAGCGGGAACTCCTCGCGGAGGCCGTCGAGGTAGGACCACCACTCGGCGATGTCGGGGGTGACCTCGCGGGCGGCCGACTCGAACGCCGACTGGAGGTCGACGATGACGTCCTTCGCGTCGCCCACGATGGGGACGTCCGCGATGCGGATCTTCGAGATCTCTGCCGGGTCGACGTCAACGTGGACGACCTTGGCGTTCGGCGCGAAGAGCGAGGCCTTGCCGGTCACGCGGTCGTCGAACCGCGCTCCGAGCGACACGAGCAGGTCGGCCTCCTGCAGCGCGAGCACTGCCGGGACGGTGCCGTGCATGCCGGGCATGCCGAGGTGCTGCGTGTGCGAGTCGGGGAACGCCCCGCGAGCCATGAGCGTCGTCACCACCGGAGCCCCGGTCGCCTCCGCCAGCGCGAGCAGTTCCTCGGAGGCCTTGGAGCGGATCACGCCGCCACCGACGTACAGCACCGGCTTCTTGGCGTTGACGAGCAGCTGCGCAGCGGCCTGGATCTGCTTGCCGTGCGCCTTCGTCACCGGGCGGTAGCCGGGCAGGTCGACCTTCGGCGGCCAGATGAACGGCGCCTCGGCCTGCTGGGCGTCCTTCGTGATGTCGACCAGCACCGGTCCGGGACGGCCGGTACCCGCGATCTCGTAGGCCGCGGCGATGGCCGCCGGGACCTCCTCCGGGGTCTTGACGAGGAAGGAGTGCTTCGTGATCGGCATGGTGATGCCGACGATGTCCGCCTCCTGGAACGCGTCAGTGCCCATGAGGGTCGAGAACACCTGACCGGTGATCGCGACCATCGGCACCGAGTCCATGTAGGCGTCGGCGATGGCGGTGACGAGGTTCGTCGCGCCGGGGCCGGACGTCGCGATGCACACGCCGATCCCGCCACCGGCGGCGGCGTATCCTTCCGCCGCGTGGCCGGCGCCCTGCTCGTGTCGGACCAGGATGTGACGGAGCTTCGTCGAGTCCATCAGCGGGTCGTAGGTCGGCAGGATCGCGCCGCCGGGCAGACCGAAGATGTCGGTGACCCCGAGGAGCTCGAGCGATCGGACGATCGCCTGGGCTCCCGTCAGGATCTCCGGTGCGGCCGGGGCCGCAGGTGTTCTGGGATGAGGCACGGGTTGGGATTCCGTGGGCATGATGATTCCTTCAGCGATGAGATGCACGAACGAGATGCTCGGTTATCCCGTGATCGCGCCCTCCGCTGCGGAGTGCACGAGACGAGAGTACTTTGCGAGAACGCCACGGGTATAGCGCGGGGGAAGAGGCGCCCAGCCGTCGCGGCGGGCTTCCAGCTCTGCTTCGTCGACGAGTAGGTCGAGCGAGCGGCCAGCGATATCGACCCGTATCAGATCACCATCGCGCACGAAGGCGATCGGACCTGCGTCCACCGCTTCGGGTGCTATGTGGCCGATGCACAGTCCGGTTGTGCCGCCTGAGAATCGACCGTCCGTCAACAGTAGTACATCCTTGCCGAGTCCGGCGCCCTTGATGGCGGCCGTGATCGCGAGCATCTCGCGCATCCCCGGTCCGCCCTTCGGGCCCTCGTAGCGGATGATGACGACGTCGCCCTTGTTGATCTTGCCCTCGGTGAGTGCGTCCATGGCACCGCGCTCACGTTCGAAGACCCGCGCGGGTCCTTCGAAGACCTCGGCGTCGAATCCGGCCGTCTTCACGACGGCGCCCTCGGGCGCGAACGACCCCTTGAGGATCGTGATGCCGCCGGTCGCGTGGATCGGGTTGTCGAGCGTGCGGATGACCGTGCCATCGATCGGGTCGGGGTTGATGTCGGCGAGGTTCTCGGCGACGGTCTTGCCGGTGACGGTGAGGCAGTCGCCGTGCAGCAGACCTGCGTCGAGCAGCGCCTTCATGACGACGGGGACGCCGCCGTGACGGTCGACGTCGTTCATGACGTACTGGCCGAACGGCTTCAGGTCGCCGATGTGCGGCACCTTGTCGCCGATGCGGTTGAAGTCGTCGAGCGTGAGGTCGACCTCGGCCTCGCGGGCGATCGCGAGCAGGTGCAGGACCACGTTCGTCGATCCGCCGAAGGCCATCGCGACGGCGATGGCGTTCTCGAACGCCTCCTTCGTCAGGATGTCGCGCGCGGTGATGCCGAGTCGGAGCATGTTGACCACGGCTTCGCCCGAACGGTGCGCGAAGTAGTCGCGACGGCGATCGGCCGAGGGCGGCGAAGCCGAACCCGGGAGGCTCATCCCGAGCGCCTCGGCGACCGACGCCATCGTGTTGGCCGTGTACATCCCGCCGCACGCACCCTCGCCAGGGGCGATGGCGCACTCGATGCGCTTGAGGTCCTCTTCGCTCATGTTGCCGGCCTTGCAGGCCCCGACCGCTTCGAAGGAGTCGATGATCGTGACCTCCTTCTCGGTGCCGTCGGAGAGCTTGACCCAGCCCGGCGCGATCGATCCGGCGTACAGGAAGACCGAGGAGAGGTCGAGTCGTGCGGCCGCCATGAGCATTCCCGGCAGCGACTTGTCGCAGCCGGCGAGCAGGACCGTGCCGTCGAGGCGCTCGGCCATGACCACGGTCTCGACGCTGTCGGCGATGACCTCGCGTGAGACGAGCGAGAAGTGCATGCCCTCGTGGCCCATCGAGATGCCGTCGGAGACGGAGATGGTGCCGAACTGCAGCGGGTATCCCCCGCCCGAGTGCACGCCCTCCTTGGCCCCCTGTGCGAGACGGTCGAGCGAGAGGTTGCAGGGGGTGATCTCGTTCCACGAGCTCGCGATGCCGATCTGGGGCTTGTCCCAGTCCTCATCGCCCATGCCGACGGCGCGGAGCATGCCGCGCGAAGTGGTCGCCTCGATCCCGTCGGTGACGGCACGACTGCGTGGTTTGATGTCGATCTCTGGCATTTTAAGAGTCTACGGCTTCCTTGTTGCTTCGATATTCCGCGAGCATGCCGAGGACGCGCGCGATCTCCGAGGGTCCTTCGACCCTGAAGTCGGCGGCGGTCACGCCGGCACCGCTCTTCACCCCGAGGTCGCCGGGGCCGAGTGCGCCGAACGCGTCCTCGTCCGTGACGTCGTCGCCCGCGTAGAACACGGCATCTGCTTTGGTGTACCGCCGGAGGTGTTCGACGGCTTCGCCCTTGGTCGCGCTCCTGAGCGAGAACTCGAGGACGTTCTTGCCCTCTCGAACCGTCAGGGCGCCGAACTCGTCCTTGGTGTGGGCGAGTGCTTCGAGGTGGGCGATCCTGGAGTCTTCTTCACTGGCGAGCCTCGTGTGCAGGGCGAACCCTGCCGGCTTCCGCTCGATCCAGACATTATCGTAACCCTCCGCGACGTCCTGGAGGATCCGTTGGAGGGTCTCCCGCTGTTCGCGTTCCTCGTCGTCGAGGGCGAGGGCGTCATCGGGGTTGTCGAGCCGGATCTCGACGCCGTGCGAGCCGGCGAACAGGGCGTGGTCGGGCAGCTCGGCCACCGCCACGAGACTGTCGATCGCGCGCCCGGACACGAGTGCGACACGCGTCCCGGGCAGGTCCATCAGCGCCAACACGGCCTTGCGGGCCGCGGGCAGCGCGCGCGCCTGGTCCGGGTCGTCGACCTCGGGGGCCAGGGTGCCGTCGAAGTCCAGGGCCACCAGGAGCTTCGGGACGTCGGCCAGGCGGCGGAGTTCCGCGCGCAGTCCGAGGGGAAGCCCCCCGAGGGTGTCGGTGGGCTCGTCGGTGGTGCTCATGACTGGGTGGTGCTCCCCTGCTCGATGGTCGGTGACTGGTCGCGCACGCGCTGCAACTCGTCGAGGAACGACGCCGACCACCGCGCGACGTCGTACTCCATGACGCGCTTGCGCAGCGCTCGCATGCGACGACCACGCTCGGCCTTCGTCATGTGCACGGCCTGGAGGATCGCCGACTTCATCCCCTCGATGTCGTGCGGGTTGATCTTGAGGGCCTGCTTCAGCTCGTCGGACGCGCCGGCGAACTCGCTCAGGACGAGGACGCCGTCGTTGTCGTAGCGAGCCGCGACGTACTCCTTCGCGACGAGGTTCATGCCGTCGCGCAGGGCCGTGACGAGCATGACGTCGGCGGCGAGGTAGAGCGCGGCCATCTCCTCACGGGGGTACCCGTGGTGCAGATACTGGATCGCGGTGTGGCCGATGGTGCCGAAGTCGCCGTTGATCCGGCCGACCGTCTGTTCGATGTCGTCGCGGAGCTGGCGGTACGTCTCGACGCGTTCGCGGCTGGGGCTCGCGACCTGGACGAGCGTGACGTCCTCGACCGCGAGCTTGCCCTGTGCGAGGAGTTCGCCGAAGGCCTTGAGTCGGTGCCCGATGCCCTTCGTGTAGTCGAGACGGTCGACGCCGAGCATGATCGTCTCCGGGTTGCCGAGCTCCTCGCGGATCTGCTTGGCACGGGCGATGATGTCGGGGCGCTGCGCGAGGGCTTGGTACCCCTTGCTGTCGATCGAGATCGGGAAGTGCCGGGCGATCACCGTGCGGTACGGGGCGCCGCGCTTCGAGGCGGCCGGTGCGGCGTCCGTCGTGACCGACACGAGTGCCGCGTCGAGCGGGACCTGGATCGCGGCCCCCTTCGTCTCGTACCCGAACAGGCGGCGGACCGCCCGGGAGAAGTTGCCCGCGTCCGCGACGCGCTGGAAGCCGATGACGTCGGCGCCGAGCAGTCCCTCGATGATCTGGCGTCGCCACGGGAGCTGCGAGTAGATGCCGTAGGCCGGGAACGGGATGTGGTTGAAGAAGCCGATCGTGAGATCGGGTCGCAGCTCACGCAGGATCTTCGGCACGAGCTGCAGCTGGTAGTCCTGCACCCAGACCGTCGCACCGTCGGACGCGGCCGACGCGGCGGCCTCCGCGAACCGTCGGTTCACGGCGACGTAGGAGTCCCACCACTCGCGGTGGTAGCTCGGCGGAGCGATGACGTCGTGGTAGAGCGGCCAGATGGTGTCGTTCGAGAAGCCCTCGTAGTAGCGGGCGATCTCGTCCTCGGACAGCGGGACCGGGATGATCCACATCTCGTCGTTGTCGAACGGTTCTATCTCGAGGTCGGCCGAGCCGGCCCATCCGATCCATGCGCCGTCGGCACCGCGCATGACGGGTTCGAGGGCGGTCACGAGTCCACCGGGTGAGGTCCGCCAGCTCTCGACACCGTCTGCGTCGACGACGCGGTCGACCGGCAGCCGGTTGGATACCACGATGAAGTCGAAGGTCGACGCTGATCCGCCGTCAGGCGCGGAATATCTGGTGATGATGGCCCTCCCGGGGTACTCGGGTTCGCTGTTCAGGCTAGCAGCGTTCCGCATGGCGAAACCGCGTGTTCAGACGGCGAGCATATGCTTGCGCTGATGATCCGCCATGGCATGAGCACCTCCTGCGTCTACCCGCTGGGAACCCGGCGCGCGTTCGAGTTGGCCGCCGAAGCCGGCTACGACGGCGTCGAGGTCATGGTCACCCAGGACCGCGTGACGCAGGACGCCGACGCGCTGCGCGCCCTCGCCGCCGAGACCGGGCTGGACATCCTCTCCATCCACGCGCCGGTCCTGACCCGGACCGCGTTCGTCTGGGGCCGCGACCATCGGGAGAAGCTCCGGCGCTCGGCGGAGCTCGCCGCCGCCGTCGGAGCGTCGACCGTGGTCGTGCACCCGCCGTTCCGCTGGCAGCGGCGCTACGCGCACGCCTTCGTCGACCTCGTCGCGGAGCTGACCGAGACGCACGAACTCGAGCTGGCCGTCGAGAACATGGCGTGCTTCCAGAGCCGCGGGCTCCGGGTTCAGCCGTTCGCCTTCGGGTACGACCCGGCCCCACTCGCCTGCGCCGCCCTGACGCTCGACTTCTCCCACGCGGCCCTCGCGGGTGAGGACTCGCTCGAGATCGCGACCCGCTACGGCGACCGCCTCCGACACGTGCACCTGTGCGACGGGACCGCGCCGTCGCCGCGGGGTGCCTTCCTCGACGAACACCTCCTCCCGGGCGCCGGTGAGCAGCCGGTCGCCGAGGTCCTCGAGCTGCTGCGCGCGGCGGACTGGTCGGGAAGCATCGTCGCGGAGGTCCACCTGCCCGCGACCGGCGGCGACACGCTCCGCCTGGCCCAGCTGCGGGCCTCACTGGCCTTCGCGAAGCGTGCGTTCGCTAGCACAGGCGAGAACCCGAAGGAAAGCCCGGATGCGGGGGGCCTCCCCTACCGGCTAGCGTGAAGACATGCGCAAATTCCTCTTCAACGGCAGCATGATCTCCACGGTCTTCGGCGGGATCTCCGCCCTCCAGGCGACCCGACAGGGACCGCGGGACTGGAAGCTCGCCCTCCTCTGGGTGAGCTGGGGCATCTCGCTCGCCCTCGCGATCAGCTCGGTGATCGACGACAGCAAGCAGGCGGAGATCGGCCGCTGAGGTCGCGCCACCGGCGCTACCACGTCCGCCCGGCAAACCCGAGAATTGGGGCGCTCGCCCGCGTGTCTCCGCGTCGTTCCGCGCCTCGTGATCGACAATGAGGGCAGTCCAGCCTCACGGATGATCCGCTTTCGATGAAGGGCCCGCCATGTTCGGTCGCCGACGCCACGCAGCACCAGTCTCCGCATCGAAGCTGACCGAGAAGCAGCTGTTCGACCTCGTCCACGCTCGACTGGCGAGCGAACTCGGCGCCAACGGCGCCTGGGTGCTGTCGCGCCGCACCCCGAGCTCCGGCGACGAGATCTTCCACGAGGTCTACGCCCAGCAGCTCGCCCACGAGATCGCGACGGACATCGACCTCGAGCAGGCAGCGGTGACGGTCCGCGCCGAGGCCGCTCCGGCGCGTGGATGGCGCCTCTGGTCACGCGGTCAGGAGGAGTCCGCGGTCGACGCCGCCGACGAGGTCGGGTCCCTCGAGGTCGCCGAGTCGCCCGTCGCCGAGGAACCTGCCGCCGTCACCGAGACCGTCGACGCGCCGTCCGAGGCGCAGGCTGGTGACGACCACCCCGAGGCCGCGGCTGTCGACACTGAGCCGACGCTCGTCGAGCGGACCCTCCTCGAGCCGCAGCACTACCCCATCACCGTCTGGGCCGAGCCCGAGTTCATCGACGCGAGCCTCGTCAACCCGGTGCCGGCGCGCCGCAGCTCGGTCGCCTGAGCAACGAAGCACGTCGACAACGGCCGTCCACTCCGGTGGGCGGCCGTTTCGTCGTACCGGACCCCTGAGCGGGCATGACGCCTCATCGAACCCGAATCGATGAGGCGTCACGGCGCTGGTGGGCACGAATGTCCGACCGTCGCTCTGCTCCGCACGGTGGGGTGACCACGCGGAGGCTTCCGTCGGCAACGGCAGGACCCGATCCCGCCATGCTGCCGACCCTTCCAGGGTCTCATGCCTGGGCCCCGCTGCCTCCCGATGACGCGAATCGGACGGGAGCTGTCGCGAAACGTTCCCGGAGCGTTTCATCGGGTCGCAGGCTCGAACATGAATCGAGCCGAAACGCAGAACGGCCCCGTCTGAAGACGAGGCCGTTGCTGGTGTGGTGCACCCCCCCGGACTTGAACCGGGAACCCACTGATTAAGAGTCAGTTGCTCTGCCAATTGAGCTAGAGGTGCGTGGTTTCGGAGTGTTCCGAACCGAGATATGACACTAGCACCCAACTGGCCCGGGTGCGAAATCGAGCCCGTCGGCGTGTCGCGGAGGCACATCTGCGGCCCTTCGGGCGTCGTCCGATCAGGCCCGCGCGACCCTATCCTGGAGGGGTGACCGAACCCGTGACCGTCTCCCCCGCCGACCTCGATCTCGCGCTCCGGCTCGCCGACGCGGCCGACCGCATTGCCATGGGCCGCTTCGAGGCACGCGACCTCGACGTCTCCACCAAGCCGGACCGCTCGCACGTCACCGACGCCGACCTCGCCGTCGAACGCGCCATCCGCGGCATCCTCGAGACCGAGCGCCCGGACGACGGCGTGTTCGGCGAGGAGTACGGCGCGCAGGGCCCGACGGATCGACAGTGGATCATCGACCCGATCGACGGGACGGCGAACTTCCTCCGCGGTGTCTCGAACTGGGCGACGCTCATCTCCCTCGCCGTCGACGGCGTCCCGGTCGTCGGCGTCGTCAGTGCACCCGCCATGCACGCCCGCTGGTGGGGCGCCATCGGGCACGGCGCGTGGGGCATCCGGTTCGGTGAGACCACCCCTCGCCGGCTGTCCGTCTCGGGCGTCTCCGACCTCGCCGACGCGTCCTTCAGTTTCCAGAGCATCGCGCAGTGGGCCTCGGTCGGGCGGATCCCGCAGCTGCTGGCCCTGTGCGGCTCCCTGTGGCGCGATCGGGCCATCGGCGACATGTGGCCCTACATGCTGCTCGCCGAAGGCTCGATCGACGCCGTGGCCGAATTCGGCGTGCAGGAGTACGACCTGGGCGCCCACGTGCCGATCGTCCTCGAGGCCGGCGGTCGCTTCACGGACATCGACGGCATCGAGACCATCTCCACACGGAGCTCCCTCGCGACGAACGGCCGCCTGCACGACGCCTTCCTCGCCGAGCTGCCGCCCGTCGGCTGACACGGGCGCACGGCGCGGCGCAAGCCCGCCGAGCGGGATCCGAGCGCGTCGTACGCTGGGCGGATGGTACGACTGAGGCGCAGCGACGTGAACGGCCAGGGCATCCGACGGGTTCGATCCGGGCGCGGTTTCAGCTACCGTTTGCCGGACGGTTCACTCCTCGACGATCAGGAGATCCGAGCCCGGATCGACGGCCTGGTGGTCCCTCCCGCCTGGAACGACGTCTGGATCACCCCCTACGCCAACGGGCACATCCAGGCGACCGGGATCGACGCGGCCGGGCGGCGGCAGTACCTCTACCACCCGTCCTGGCGCGAGCGTCAGGACCGGAGCAAGTTCGACCGAGCCCTGGCCCTCGCCGAGGCCCTCCCCGCCGCGCGAGGTCGGGTCACCCGCGACCTGCGGCTCGAAGGGTACCCGCTCGCACGGGTGTCGGCCGGCGCGTTCCGCATGCTCGACACCGGGTCCCTGCGCGTGGGCGGTGAGCAGTACGCGGAGGCCAACGGCAGTCACGGCCTGTCGACCCTCGAGGGTGCGCACGCTCGCGTGAGCGGCGACATCGTCGCACTGAAGTTCCCGGCGAAGAGTGGGCAGCCCTGGGAGTCCGACATCGTCGACGCCGACCTGGCCTCACTCATCCGCTCCCTGAAGCGCCGTGGACCGCACGCCCGCCTCCTGGCCTGGAAGGACGGGAACCGGTGGCGGCACCTCCAGGCGAGCCAGATCAACGACTACGTCCGGGCGCAGACGAACGGCGAGTTCACCGCGAAGGACTTCCGGACCTTGCACGGCACCGTCGCGGCTGCGGAGAGCCTGGCGAAGACCGGACCCGTGCAGACCAAGACGGCACGCTCGAAGGCGCTCGCACAGGCCATGCGTGACGCCGCAGCGGTCCTCGGCAACACCCCGGCGATCGCGAAGTCCAGCTACGTCGACCCGCGGGTCGTCGATCGATACACGCACGGCGAGACGATCCCGCCGGACGGTCGCGGCTCACCGGAGACGGCGCTGCGCGTCCTGCTCGTGGGGACCGACGACCCGGCCTAGTCGTGATCCTGGTCGTGGGACTCGGCGCCCGCGTCGCGCGGCGCTCCGTTCCCCGCAAGGTATCCCTCGACCTCGGACTCCGGGATGAGCTGCAGCCCTCGGGGGGTGTGCGATGAATCCGAGAGGACCTCGAGCCACGCACGGTTGAGTTCCGGCGGGCGGCTCCCGAAGAAGCGGAACTGCAGCGGGATGCTCGGGGACAACCACAGCGAGCGTCGACCGGAACCGTGCTCGGAATCGTTCGCCCAGCTGAGGAAGAAGCTCTCCTGGCGGCGCAGCTTCGCCCCGATGACGGCCTTCAGGTGCGCGAGCGCGCGGTCTTCGATCTCGTACTCGTCGCCGGACCCGTAGATGAGCATTCCCATGGGGACATTCTGCCGCTATTCGGGCGTGTGGCCGGGATGTCGTTCCTCCCCGAGTTCTTCGCGTCCCGCGAGCTCGTCGCGGACGAGGACGGCCTCGTCGAAGTTGCCGCTGCGGTAGGCCGCCCGGGCGACCATGTGCGCGGAGATCGGCGCGGTGAGGCTCTGGAACACGATGATCGCGATCGCGATCGTGATGGTCCCGACCGTCGGGCTCGAGACGGCGACGTCCGCCATGATCGCGATGAGCCCGAGGATCTGCGGCTTGGTCGCCGCGTGCAGGCGGGACAACACGTCGGGGAAGCGCAGCAGGCCGACACCGGCGGCGAAGCACATGATCGCCCCGACGAGCACGAGGGCCCCGGTGACGATGTCTCGGATCAGCTCGCCGGTCATGCGTCGTCCTGCTTCGACATGAACCGCGCGACGCTGACCGAGCCGACGATCGCGAACATCGCGAGCGCCAGGAGGACCGGCAGGCCGTCCGTGTGACGGTTGATCGCCATCTCGGCCCCGATCGCGCACATGACGGTGGCGACGAGCACGTCGGAGGCGATCACGCGGTCGAGCAGGCTCGGCCCGCGGATGATCCGGTAGACCGCCGCGAGGGCCGCGGCACCGAACAGCACGGAGACGATGATGATCACGACGAGCATCACTGCCCCCTTCCGATCGAGACGTGGTCATGGTCGTGGCGGAGGGCGTCCGCCTCGGCGCGGGAACCGATCGCGAGGATGAGCCGTCGCTCCGTCCCGAGGACCTCGGCGACGACCGCGTCGATGTCGGCGTCGTCATGCACGTTGAGCGCGTGCAGGTAGAGCGTCGAGGCCGTGCGGTCGAGGTCCACCACGATCGAGCCCGGGACGATCGAGACCGCCTCGGCCGTCCAGCTCATGATGAGGTCGGAGGTCGTCCGCAGGCGGACCGCGATCACCGCGTTGCTGGACCGGAACCTCGGCTTGAGGACGAGCCACGCGATCTCCGCACTCGCCCGCACGATGTCGACGAGGAGCTTGCCCAGGAAGATCGCGGTCCGCCAGAGGTTGATGCGGCCGCTCAGCTCGACGGCCGGCAGGTAGAACAGGAACGACACCAGCAACGCGACCCCGAGGCCGGTCACGAGGGTGAGCAGGTCGAACATCCCCCAGAGGAGACACCAGAGCAGGATGAGTCCGGCCAGGAGGAGGGCCTGGCTGAACAGTGCGCGACGACGTGACGGTTGCATTACTTCAGGTGCTCCGTTCCGTCGGGGAAGACCGCGGTGATGTAGTTGTCCGGGTCCTCGATGTTCTCCGCCGCGCGCGTGGCCAGTCCGAAGAGCGGCCCCGCGAAGACCGTGAGGGCGAGGGTCAACGCGACCATGCCGGTCGTGGCACCGATCATCGGGCGCGAGATGGTCTTGGTGTCGACCGAGCCCGAGTCCTCGGGGCTCTCCGCGAGCTGGTCGAGCAACGGCGACGAGTATCCGGCGACCTCGTCCTTCCCACGCCAGAAGCCCATGTTCCACACGCGCGCCAGGGCGTACAGGGTCAGGAGCGAGGTCGCGGCTCCGGCGGCGATGAGGATGTACGACAGCGGGTCGCCCAGGGCGACACCCGCCTGGAACAGCCCGATCTTGCCGAGGAAGCCCGAGAACGGCGGGATGCCGCCGAGGTTCATCGCTCCGATGAAGAACAGCACGCCGACGATCGGGGAGGCCTTCAGGATGCCGCCGAGCCGGGAGATGGACGTCGTCCCACCGATCCGCTCGACGAGACCGGTGGTGAGGAACAGCGTGGTCTGGACGACGATGTGGTGGACGATGTAATAGATCGTCGCGGCGGTCCCGGCGACCCCGCCGACGGCGATGCCGAAGATCATGTAGCCGATGTGACTCACGAGGGTGAACGACAACAGTCGTTTGATGTCGGCCTGGGCGACCGCGCCGAAGATACCGATGAGCAGGGTCAGGAAGGCGATGACCATCAGCGGTGTCGCGAGCGGCACCTCCTTGAAGATGAGCGTGTCGGTCCGGATGATCGCGTACACACCCACCTTCGTCAGCAGGCCCGCGAACACCGCCGTGACCGGTGCCGGCGCAGTCGGGTAGGAGTCGGGCAGCCAGAACGACAGCGGGAACACCGCCGCCTTCACCGCGAACCCGAGCAGGAGTGCGGCGCAGAGGATCGCCTGCACCTCCATCGGCAGGTCGCGCACGCGGTCCGCCACGAGGGCGATCGTCACCGTGCCCGTCGCGCCGTAGATGAGGGCGATCGCAGCGACGAAGAGCAGCGACGACATGAGGCTGATGACGATGTACGTGACGCCGGCGCGGATCCGCGCTCCGGTGCCGCCCAGGGTGAGGAGGACGTAGCTGGATGCGAGGAGCATCTCGAACCCGACGTACATGTTGAAGAGGTCGCCCGCGACGAAGGCGTCGAACAGCCCGGCCGCCAGGACCAGGTACGTCGGGTGGAAGATCGACACCGGCGTCTCGCGGTCGCCGTCGACGATGCCCTGGCCGATGGCGAAGATGAGGACGCCCAGCAGCATCAGGGCGGCGACGAGCAGCATGATCGCCGACAGCCGGTCGACGACGAGCACGATCCCCCAGGGCGGGGACCAACCGCCCAGCTCGACGACGATCGTGCCGCTCTGGTCGACGGCCGCGAGCAGGATCGCGCTGATCACGGTCACCGCGGTGAGCGCGATGACGCTGATCGCCACCTGCGTCTTGCGGCGGTTGCGGAACATGAGCGCGATCGCCGAGCCGATCAGCGGGATCATGACCACGAGCGGGACGAGTGCGTTCATTCGCCTGCCCCCTTCCTGGTCGTCTTGCGATCGTCGCCGTGCTCGTTGCTCTCGTCGAGGACCCGTTGGATGGCCTCGTCGTCCAGGTCGACCTGGTTGAAGACCGCCTCCGTCGCCGCCTCGGTGTCGTCGGCGTGCTCGTCGCTGAGGGTGTCGCCCTCGTCGCCGAGCTGCGCCAACCACCAGGTCCGGTAGATGAGCGCCAGGATGAAGGCGGTCACGCCGAAGTTGATGACGATGGCCGTGAGCATGAGCACCTGCGGCACCGGGTCGACCATGCGTTCGTCGGAGGCGGTGCCCGTGACGAGCGGTGCGGTGCCGCTCGGGCCGCTCATGATCAGGATGAGCAGGTTCGTCGCGTTACCGACGAGCACGAACCCGATGAGGAACCTGGTGAGGCTCCGCTCGAGCATGACGTACACCCCGGTGCCGTACATGACGGCCATCAGGACGACGAGGGTCAGTGAGGCGCTCATCGCTCGACCTCACTCGCCGAGAACTCGTCCGTACTCTGCTCGTCGATGTCGGCTTCCTCCTGTTGACGGTCGACTTCGGCCCCGAGACTGCGCAGGATGTCGAGTGCCAGTCCGACGACGACGAGGTAGACGCCGATGTCGAAGATGCTGGACGTGCCGAACGAGAGGTGCCCGAGGATCGGGACGTCGGCCGAGAAGTATGCGGACTGCAGCGCCTCGCCGCCGAAGAACAGGGACCCGACGGCCGTGCCCACCGCGAGCAGCAGTCCGACGCCGAGTACCTTGCCCGCGTCGATCGGCACCGCTTCGCCGAGCTCGTAGCGTCCGCCGGCGAGATACCGCATCACGAGCGCGAGGCCGGCGAGCAGACCACCGGCGAAACCGCCGCCAGGCTCGTTGTGGCCGACGAAGAGCAGGAAGACGGAGACGACGATCGCGGGGTGGAAGAGGAGCCGAACGAGGACCTCGAGGAGGATCGAACGGTTCGCCTCGGCGATCGCCCGGCCACCGATGAGCCATGAGTGCCGCCCCACCGCGTCGCGAGGCGCCTCCATCTCGCTGTCCGCGAGGTGGGGGTCCGACACGACCTGGGATCGGAGGCCCGGGATACGTCGGCGCCGCGCACCGCTGAGGCGCGGGACCTCGGCGCCCCGCTGTGAGACGAAGAGCAGGCTCGCGATACCGGTGGCCACCACGACGAGCACGGAGATCTCCCCCATGGTGTCCCAGGCCCGGATGTCGACGAGCATGACGTTCACGATGTTCTTGCCGTGGCCCTCCTCGACGGCGAGCCGTGGCAGCTCGGTCGCGATGCTCTCGGCCTGCCGCGCGCCGAGGGCGATGACCCCGATGAGCCCCATGACCAGGCCGGTCAGCGTCCCGATGACGACCCGACGGACGCGGTGGACCGGGGCGTTGCGCTGGGCGATCTTGGCCGGCAGTCGGCGGAGCACGAGGACGAACACCACGATCGTGATCGTCTCGACGAGGGCCTGAGTGAGCGCGAGGTCGGGAGCGCCGTGCAGGGCGAACAGTGCGACGAGCCCGAACCCGGTGACGCCGACGAGGAGCACAGCGGCCATGCGCTGCTTCGCCCGGGCGGCCGCGATCGCCGCGGTCGCCATGATGAAGGCGATGGCCACCTGGGCGGGATAGTCCCACAGCCGGATCTCGCTCGGCCAGGCGCGCCCGAGGAGGGCGATCGTGCCGAGGGTGAGGACGAAGACCACGAGGATGGTCGAGAGGTACTGGACGAGCCCGCCGCGCTGAGCGAACAGGGTGACCTTCGCGGAGAGCCGGTCGATGCCCTGGGTCGCCGCCCAGTACCCCTTCGAGGAGTCGATGAGGGGTGGCAGGCGGTCCTGCAGACGAGCGACCGGGAGCCTCCAGCGGAAGAGCAGCAGACCGAGCAGCACCACGGCGGCCGAGATGCCGAGCGCCGGCTCGAGGCCGTGCCAGAGCGCGAGGTGGTAGTCGCCCTCCCCCACGGAGTCCGCGTAGGGCGCGAGCACCGTGTCGATGGGCTTCGTCGCGAAGCCGAGAGCGATGGTCGCGACGGCGAGGATGCCCGGCGCGATCATGATCGTTCCGGATTCGGCATGCAGTTCGGTCGGCGCGGCGCCGCGCCGGTCTCCGAAGGCGCCCCAGAGGAACCGGGCGCTGTACGCGACGGTCAGCACGGAACCGACGGCCGTCCCGATGATCGCTACCCAACCCCACACGTCGCCCTCGAGCGCGCCCTCCAGCAGTGAGGTGAAGACGGCCTCCTTCGCGACGAACCCGAAGAGCGGTGGGATGCCGGCCATCGACGCGACCGCGATCGCCGCGATGACGGCGAGCACCGGCGTCTGACGCCCGAGACCGGACAGGTGCCTCCAGTCACGCGTCCCAGCGCGGTGGTCGATGATGCCGACGACGAGGAAGAGTGCCGCCTTGTAGATGGCGTGGGCGAGCAGGAGCGCGACGGCGGCCAGGGCCGAATCACGGGTGCCGTACCCCGAGATGACCATGAGGAATCCGAGTTGGCTCACCGTTCCGTAAGCCAGGACCAGCTTGAGATCGTACTGACGCAGCGACCGCCAGGCACCGGCGACCATGGTGAGGACGCCCAGGCCGACGAGCATCGCATCCCAACCCGGGGTGTCGGCGTAGCCGGGAGCGAGTCTCGCGACGAGGTAGATCCCGGCCTTCACCATCGCCGCAGCGTGCAGGTATGCGCTCACGGGCGTCGGTGCGGCCATCGCGGCCGGCAGCCAGAAGTGGAACGGCACGAGCGCGGATTTCGAGATCGCCCCGACGAGGATGAGGAGGATGGCGACGGTGGTCGCGGGGCCGGTCAGACCCTGCTCGACGATCGAGGCGAGCGAGGTGCTCTGCGCCTGCACGGAGATCATGATGACGCCCACGAGCATGACGAGCCCGCCGAAGGTCGTCACCAGGAGCGCCTGGAGCGCGGCACCGCGACTCTCCTTGCGATCGGTGTAGTGCCCGATGAGCAGGTAGGAGAGCACACTCGTGATCTCCCAGAACATGAACATGACGATGATGTCGTCGGCGGTCACGAGGCCGAACATCGTGCCGGCGAAGGCGAACAGGAGCGCGGCGAAGCGACCGAGGCCGGGCTCGGTCGACGAGAAGTAGCGGCCGCAGTAGAGCAATACGAGGGCACCGACGCCGGTGACGACGAGGGACAGCAGCCAGGCGAGCGTGTCCATCCGGAATGAGAGCGCGATGCTCAGTTGCGGGATCCACTCGATCGTCTCGACGACCGTGCCGCCGGCCGTGACCGTTCCGGTCTGGAAGAGCGTCCAGACGAATGCCGCCGCGGGCATACACGCGATGACGTAGAAGACCTTCGTCGACAGCACTCGAGTGAGTGCGGGCGTGGCGACGGCGATCGCAGCAAAAACAAGCAGGATTGTCGCCATGCAGGTCTCCCGGGTGGTGGCGGCCTCTGGACTCCCAGGTTAGCAGCCCGTCGGTACCCCTCCGACCCCAGGAACGACGACAGGCCCCCGCCGAAGCGGGGGCCTGTTGTCGACTCGGCAGCGTGTGACAACGTCCGGAGTGGAGATGGGGGGAATTGAACCCCCGTCCACTGCTGTGATTCTGCGCCTTCTACGGGCGTATCCCTTGACACGTTCTACTCGGCCCCGACCATTGACAAGGGCATCTTGGTCGACGGGCCCAGCCGAAGAAAAGTCCCGGATGACGTCGCGGCTCCGTCATCCAGCAAGTCCCCTAGATGACGCCAGGATCCGAGACGGGGACACGCTCGGTCTGACGGACTATCGGGCTCGCTTAAGCAGCGAGGGCGAAGTCAGTGCGCTTAGAGTTGGCACTTGTTGTTTTGCAGAGATCGTTAACGAGATAACCCTGCATCCTCGACCCGCTTCTCGCAGTTTCGCAGGCAATGTCGAAACCGATCATCCCCATGGACTCAGCGCCTCGGAGAACGAGGCGAAGAGGGTCGTTGTCACACGCTGTCGAGTTGTCAATCCACCGCGAGCGGTGGACGAGCACCTTGCGGTGCAGCTTTCAAGTGTACCGCGCCGGGGTGGCGCCTGTCACCTATTCGCCGAGCCGGTTCCTGGTGGCCATCGCACGCGCGGCCTCACGGGTGTCCTGCTTCTCGCGCAGGGCATGCCGCTTGTCGTATTCCTTCTTGCCCTTCGCCACGGCGATCTCCACCTTGGCCTTGCCGTCCTTGAAGTAGATCTTCAACGGCACGAGGGTGAAACCACCGGGGGCGATCTTGTGGGCGATCTTGTCGATCTGCTCGCGGTGCAGCAGCAGTTTGCGCTTGCGCCGCGGCGGGTGGTTCGTCCACGCGCCCTGGCCGTACTCGGGGATGTGCACCGCGTCGAGCCAGGCCTCACGGCGGTCGATGAAGGCGTACCCGTCGACGAGCGACGCCCGCCCGGCTCGCAGCGACTTCACCTCGGTACCCGTCAAGACCATGCCGGCCTCGTAGGTGTCCTCGATCGTGTAGTCGTGGCGGGCCTTGCGATTCGTGGCCACGACGTTCTCGCCCCGTTCCCTCGGCACGGTGTACTCCTGACGTTCTGGTTCGGATCCATCGGAACGGACCGGCCGCGATCGCGGCAGCCTGTCAGTCTAACGCAGAGCGAGCGGTGCGGTGGCCGCACTGCCTCCCCGCTAGACCTTGAGGTACCGCGAGATCGCGAAGTTGGCCGAGATCGCCGCCAACAGCACGCCGACGAGCAGCAGGATCGGGAGGACCACGAAGGCGTCACCGAGATCGACGAAGTTGACGTACCGCATGCGGTCCGCCAGGTATCCCTGGACGAACACCTGGACGATGGTGATCACCGCCCCGGCCGCGAGGATGGAGCCGATGAGCGCGGCGAACACACCCTCGAGGATGAACGGTGTCTGGATGAACCGGTTCGATGCACCGACCAGTCGCATGATGCCGAGTTCCCGGCGTCTCGAGTACGCCGACAAGCGGATGGTCGTCGCGATCAGCAGGGCCGCGGCGACCAGCATGAGTGCCGCGATCCCGATAGCCGTGTAACTGGCGATGTTCAGGACCGAGAAGATCTGGTCGAGGTACTGGCGTTGATCCGTCACCTGCTCCACGCCCGCGACGCCGGAGAACGCCTCGACGAGCACGTCGGACTGCGAGGCGTCCTTCATGTTCACCCAGAAGGTCTCGGGCAGCTGGTCCGCCGTGACGAACTGTGCGATGTCGTTGCCCTTGAACTGCTCTTGGAAGTTCGTGAACGCCTGCGCCTGGTCCTCGAAGTAGAACTTGTCCACGAAGGGGGCGAGGGTCGACGACTCGAGGGCGCTCTGGACGGCGGCGCGCTGTTCTTCGGTCGCGGCGCCGGCGGCGCAGGTGTCGCCCGCACTGTCGGCGGTGCAGAGGTAGATCGCGACCTGTGCGCGGTCGTACCAGTAGTTCTTCATCTGGCCGATCTGCATCTGTAGCAGGACGGCCGTACCGACGAAGGTGAGCGAGATGAACGTCACGAGCACGACGGAGACGACCATCGAGACGTTGCGACGCAGGCCGTTCCAGACCTCGGACCAGATCAGTGCGAGTCTCACTTGGTCGGCCCCACGTTCTGCTCTCCGTCTTCAGTGCCGCGCGCCGCGGCACGCAGGCCGAGTCGCTCTGCGAGCGACAGGTGTTCGACCTCGATCGGGTCGATCTCGTTGCGTGCCGGGAGCCCGATGGGGCCCGTGGCGTTGCTCAGGCGTTGCGGAGGCGCGACCTCCGGGACCGCAGCCGCCGGTGGAACGGCGGGCTCCGCTTCCGGCGTCGTCGGCTCGGCCTCGGGCGCTTCCGGTGTCGATTCCTCGGCTCGCGTCGCCGGCGACTCAGGCTCGGCGACGGGTGCTACGGCCGGTTGCTGGATCGGCGTCGAGCCGGACACCCGGGTGACGACCTCGTCGGTGTCGGCCTGCGGTGTGGTCTCGCGCGAGACCGCGGCGGGCGCGGTCGGTGCGGCTGGAGCGATCGGCGTGGCCGCGGTGGCGGCGACCGCGGCTGCGGCCACGGCACTCGTCGTGGGCTCGGAGCTGGCAGCGACGGACGAGGTCGTGGTCGTCACCGGAACCGAGGAGGTCTCGACGACGGGTGAGACCGGAGTCGAGGCCGTTGCGGGAGCTGACTGTGCCGCCGGAGCGGCAGCCTTGGAGGATCCTCTGACGAGACCCGGGATGGCCGCGGTCGTGCCGTATCCACCGTGGCGTTCGTCACGGACGATCTGACCGTCCTGCAGCTCGATCACCCGGCGCTGCATCTGGTCGACGAAGCCGGCCTCGTGCGTGGCCATGACGACCGTCGTCCCACCCGCGTTGATGCGCTCCAGCAACTGCATGATGCCGGCGCTGGTGGCGGGGTCGAGGTTACCGGTCGGTTCGTCGGCGAGCAGGATCTGCGGCTTGTTGACGATGGCGCGGGCGATGGCGACGCGCTGCTGCTCACCACCGGACAGCTCGTGCGGCAGGCGCTGCGCCTTGCCGTCGAGTCCGACCATCTTGAGGACGTCGGGGACGGCCTCCTGGACGAAGCCGCGCGACTTGCCGATCACCTGGAGGGTGAAGGCGACGTTCTGGTAGACCGTCTTGCTCGGCAGTAGACGGAAGTCCTGGAACACGACCCCGAGGCTGCGCCGGAAGTACGGCACCTTGCGGTTCGAGATGGAACCGAGGTCGTGGCCGAGCACATGGATCTTGCCCTTGCTCGGCTTGTCCTCCTTGAGCATCAGGCGGAGGCAGCTCGACTTCCCCGACCCCGAGGCGCCGACGAGGAAGATGAATTCTCCCCGGAGGATCTCGAAATCGACGTCGTTGAGCGCGGGACGCGAGGTTCCCGGATACTTCTTGGAGATGTGATCAAACCGAATCATGGCTCCTTGAGCTTAAGGAGCGACCTGCCGATTACGGGCAGGACACGCCCGCGATCCGTACCCTGTACGAGGGCTGGGCGAACACTATGCCGCCCCGCGCTACTCCGCCTTCGACATCGACCGCCAGCGGATGCCCGCGGCGATGAACCCGTCGAGATCGCCGTCGAACACCGCTGCGGGGTTCCCCTGCTCGTGCTCCGTCCGCAGGTCCTTGACCATCTGATACGGCGCGAGCACGTAGGAGCGCATCTGGTCGCCCCAGCTCGCCGTGATGGTGCCGGCCAGCTCCTTCTTCGTCGCGGCCTCCTGCTCCTTCTGGATGAGGAGGAGTCGCGACTGGAGCACGCGCATGGCTGCGGCGCGGTTCTGGATCTGGCTCTTCTCGTTCTGCATCGAGACGACCGTGCCGGTCGGCAGGTGGGTGATGCGCACGGCGGAGTCGGTGGTGTTGACCGACTGTCCACCGGGGCCGCTGGACCGGAAGACGTCGACACGGATGTCCGACTCGGGGATCTCGACGATCTCCGTCTCCTCCATGAGCGGGATGACCTCGACGGCGGCGAAGCTCGTCTGACGCTTGCCGGCGGCACCGAAGGGGCTCATGCGCACCAGGCGGTGCGTGCCCGCCTCGACGCTCAAGGTGCCGAAGGCATATGGCGCGTCGACCTCGAAAGTGGCCGACTTGATGCCGGCCTCCTCCGCGTAGCTCGTGTCCATGACGGTGACCGGGTACTTGTGCTGCTCGGCCCATCGCAGGTACATGCGGAACAGCATGTCGGCGAAGTCGGCGGCGTCCACACCGCCGGCACCGGCGCGGATGGTGACGACGGCGGGGCGCGGGTCGTACTCGCCGCTCAGCAGCGTCTGCACCTCGAGGTCGCCGAGCACCTTCTGGAGGCTGACGAGCTCCTGGCGGGCCTCTTCTGCCGACTCCTCGTCCTGGGCGTCGGTCGCGAGTTCGATGAGCACCTCGAGGTCGTCGAGCCGGTTCGCGATGCTGGTGATGCGGGCGAGCTCGGACTGACGGTGGCTCAGGGCACTCGTCACCTTCTGCGCGTTCGTCGTGTCGTCCCAGAGATCCTGGGCACCCGCCTGCTCGCTCAGCGTCGCGATCTCGGCTTCGAGACGGTCGACGTCGACGACGGTGCGGATGTCGTCGAAGGTCGAGCGGAGGGTACTGATCTGTGTGGAGAGGTCCAAGTCAAACATTTGGCTTCAGCCTACCGCGCAGGGCCACGGGCGTACGATCGAGGGGATGACTTCCGACGAACGCCCGTTCCAGCTGCGCTCCGTGGCCGTCTCGGTCTTCCTCCCCACGCTCCTGTTCTCGATCGGTGAAGGCGCCATCATCCCGATCATCCCGGCCGTCGCCGGGAACCTGGGGGCGACGCTCGCCGTCGCAGGCGTCATCTCCTCGCTCATCATGCTCGGCGAACTCGTCGGCGACGTCCCGTCAGGGTGGATCGTCAGTCGGATCGGCGAACGCTTCGCGATGATGTGGGCGGCGCTGCTCGCGGTCGTCGGGGTCGCGACGGCGGCCATCTCCCCCAATCCGTTCGTCCTCGCCGTGGGCATCTTCTGCATCGGGCTCGCGACCGCCGTGTTCGGTCTGGCACGGCACGCGTTCATGACGACGTACGTGCCGATGCGGTACCGGGCGAGGGCGCTCTCCTCCCTCGGCGGTGTCTTCCGCGCCGGCACGTTCATCGGACCGTTCCTTGCTGCGGGCGTCATCCACCTCACCGGGACGTCGCAGGCGGCGTTCTGGGTGATGGTCGTCTGCTGCGCTGGCTCCGCGATCACCCTGCTCGTCCTCCCCGACCCGGCGGAGATGTTCGGGCGACCGCCGTCGACGCGCACCGCCGACGGCGAGGAGCGGACCGAGGGCGAGGAGCTCGCGTCCGAGGAGTCGAGTGGTCTGATTGCTTCGATTCGAGCGCACGGCGCCGTCCTCACCCGGATGGGCACCACCGCGGCGCTCGTCGGCGCCCTGCGGTCGTGTCGGGCGGTCCTGCTCCCCCTGTGGGCCGTGAGCATCGGCGTCTCGGAGACGGACACGGCGCTCATCATCGGCGTCGTCGGTGCGGTGGAGTTCGCCCTCTTCTACGCCAGCGGTCAGGTGATGGACCGCTGGGGGCGGATCTGGACCGCCGTCCCCTCGATGATCGGGCTGGGCTCCGGGTTCATCGTCCTGGCCTTCACGCACGACCTCGATGAGGCGCGAGTCTGGTTCATCGCCGTCGCGCTCGTGCTGGCACTGTCCAACGGGCTCGGTAGCGGCATCCTCATGACCCTCGGCTCCGACCTCGCGCCACCTGAACGTCCCGCGCCGTTCCTCGGCGCCTATCGCTTCCTGGGCGACGCGGGCACCGCCGCGGCTCCACTGGCGATGTCCGGGATCACCGCAGCTGCGTCGATCTCCCTCGCCGCCGGCACCATCGGCGGTGTCGGGCTCATCGGCGCGTTCCTCCTCTTCCGGTTCATCCCCCGCTTCATCGACCGAGGCACGCGCCCGTTCCCCTGATCGTCGGGAGGCCCGTCCGCCGTCACCAGAAGACACTGCGAGCACTCGCGGTCGCCTCGATCCGGAGGCCCTGCGGGACGAACAGCGTCAGCATCGGTGGACGCCAGTCCGACGCCAGCGAGACCTCCGCGCTCCGGCCGTCGGGCGTCCGCGCCGCGACGATCTCGACTCCGGTGAGCGCACCCGCACCGCCGTTGATGAGGTCGTCGCGTGCACTCGACCGGACCGAGTCGTCATCGAGGGCGGGTCGGAAGGTCCCGTCGGGCTGGATCGTGACGTCGTCGATGGAGAAGGACTCCGCGGCGGTCGCGGCCAGTCGGTCGGCGAGGTCGAGGAGCCGCTTGTGCTCCACGTACAGGGAGGTGGCGGCGCTCCCGACGAGGACCACGGCGAGCGCCACGACGGCGAATCCGATCGTCAGGAGCATGGTGGACCCGTCCTCCTCGCCGACGTCCAGATGTCGTCGTCTGCCCGGCACCCTCATTCCGCCTCGCTGAACCGGTCATCGAACCGGGAGATCGGTGCCGTGACGGCGCCGGTCACGGGGACCGCGGCCTGGACGCCGAGGATCTCGGGCATGAGCGGCAGGACGACGAGGATGTCGACGGTGACCGTGACGGCACCGCCGCGCTGCCCGCATGGGAGACCGGCTGGCGCGCAGTCGAGCGTGACGGACGACTGGGACCGGTCGAGCCCGAAGTCGTCGAGCGCGAGTGCGAGCGAGTCCTCGACGCGGTCGCGACCCGTGGCGTCGTCGTCGGCCCGCGCGTAGAGTTTCGCCGCCTGCGCCGCGGCCCCGCCGGCTGCGAGCATTGCCGCCTGCACCTCGGCGAGCGCGACGACGAGATACACGATCGGCACGAGGAGGACCAGACCGACGGTGATGAACTCGAGGGAGGCCGATCCGTCGTCGTCCCGTGCGGTCGGTCGGGGACGCAGCTCATCACTCGAGTGTCTCGAGGACCGCATGACCCTCCACCTCCAAGACGCCGGGCAGTCCGATCAAGCCCACGACCGGAAGCGGTGCGCGGACGGTCACGGTGACGATGCCGACTCCGCGCTGTTCGGCCAGCGTGGTGCTGACGTCACCGGTGTAGCCCTCCCCCACGGCGACGGCGATGAGCTGGCGTGCCCGGTCGGCGCCGTCGAGCAGCTCGGTGTCGGCCAGTGCGCCGAACCGGGCTCCTTCCGCCGCGGCGTCGATGAGCGTGTTCCGGACGTGGAGGGCGAGCGCGAGCTGGACCACGGACATCATCAGGACGGTGAGGATCGCTCCGACGAACACGAACTCGGCGACGGCTGATCCGTCGTCGCCGCGCACGAGCCGCGTCCGCCATCCGCCGATCTCGCGCTCAGATGCCGGAGACACGGTCGATGGCCTGTTCGAACACCTGCGTGAGTGCCGGGCCCGCGACACCCCAGATGAGGAGGACGAGCCCGGCCGTCATGAGCGTGATGAGGACCCAGCCGGGGACGTCGCCGCGCTCCTCGGCGAGGAAGGAGCGACTCCGGTGGAGCGTGCGGTCGAGGAAGGAGGGGGAGGACATGTGGAACCTTTCGTCAGAAGCCGGTCCGGAGCACGAACACTCCGGGGAAGACGGCGATGATGATGGACAAGGGCAGGATGAGGAAGACGAGGGGGCACAACCCTAGGTAGTAACCTTTCTTGCATGCCGATCATCCCCGCAGCGAGTTACGCACGTATCAGTGAGAAGGTCGCCACCCGCGACAAGGTGGCCGACCAACACGACCAGAACGAGTTGCATGCCACTGCACGTGGCTATCGGATCGTCGCGCGCTACACCGACGACGGCATTAGCGCGCTCGGGCACAAGACGCGCCCCGGTTTCGAACGAATGCTCTCCGACGCTGAGACCGGCGCGTTCGCCGTCATAGTCGCAACAGAGGAGGAGCGCCTTGCGCGCAACGTCGAGGAGAAGCTAGAACTGCACGCGGCCTGCGAGGTGGCGGGAGTCGTCTGGGACACGGCGCGAGACGGTTACGTCGATCCGGCTACAGATTCAGGCGAGTTCATGTCGACCATCCGTGCAGCGATGGGGCGCATCGAGTCGAAGCGCAAGGCGCGACGCCAGCGTGCCGCTTCCGACGCCCGAGCAGCGGACGGCCTCCCAACCGCCCGCCCCGGGTACGGGTACCGGCGCGAAGATGGGCGCGACGTCATCATCGAGGCGGAGGCCACAGCCATCCGTGAGGCAGCGCGCCGCGTGTTGGGCGGGGACTCCCTCCGTGGCGTCGCGGCTGACTTCAGAGTTCGCGGCATTCCGTCTCCGGCTGGAGCGGCTTGGCAGGGCGCCACGTTGCGGCAACTCATCCGCCGACCGTCGCTCGCTGGGCTCCGCACTCACCGCGGTATCGTCGTCGGCAATTTTGATGCGGAGCTACATCCGGCGATCCTCGACGAAGACACTCACGTTCGGCTGGAGGCGCTGCTCACCGACCCCAGCCGGGCACAAGGCACGGGCGGTCGTACTCCAGTTCACTTGCTATCGGGGCTGGCCGAGTGCGGCCGGTGCGGTGGTCGTATGAAGAGAATTCCACCGTGGACACCGAAGCCGGGCCAGAAGTCCAAGGCGGTCAAAGCTGCGTACGCGTGTGGGAATTGCCACAAGGTGCGCCGACGTCAGGAACCAGTGGACGAGTTCGTCACTGAAGTCATCCTGCGCCGTCTCGAACAGCCGGATGCCGCTCAGCTATTCAGTCATGGCGACGAAGGTGGCGCCCTTGCGGCCCGCGATGCTATCGCCACCATCGACGCACGGCTCGCGACGGCAGCTGACCAATTCGCCGAGGGCGTGCTAACCGGCGACCAACTGCGCCGCATTACCGAGCGACTTCGCGGCGACCGTCAGGCGCACGAACGCACCGTGGCTGATTCAATGCCCGCTCGCGTGCCCTCGGGCGTGGTGGGGCCGCTCGCCCGACAGACCTGGGCTGGTCTGCACATCGACAGCCGTCGGGCCGTCATTGACGCTCTGGCCCTGATAATCATCGAGCCGAGCGGCAGCGGGCGGGCGTTTGACCCCAACCTGATCCGCATCGAGTGGCGCTCGTAGCACGAACTCCCGCGTCAGCCGTGGCGCTCAGCCCGCGCAGACTGCATCGGTAGCAAATCCCGACGGGTGCTCGGCAGCGTTGTAGTCCGGTGAGGTCGGGCTGACGCTGTCCGAGACCTCGACTCGGTTCACAACTGGGAACTTCTCGCCGGCCTGCACCGCGTGATCGCAGATGTAGAGCATTGCAGTGGTGGCGATCATCTGAGCCTGCTCGTTGGTCGTCTCCGTCGGCACGTAGATATACGCCTTCCGCGCAGACAGGCGAGCGCTCTCGAATTCAGCTCCCGACGCGGTGAGGAAGGCCTCCAGATCGAGCGGAGCAACTTGAGCGGGAGTCTCTGAGGCAGTGGGCGTGGCGGGCAGGACGCTCTGGGTGGACTGGTACGTCCCAGAGCGACTTCTACCGCCGCTCGGGTCCACAAGGGCGCTGACACCGCCAGCTACAACAACTACCACGACTAGCCAGACCCACCATTTCAAGTACCACGCTTTCTTTGATGCCGGGACTAAAGGTTGCGGTGACTGCTCGACCATAGTGGCGCTCCCCAGCTGATGTGACTTATAGTCCGTGGACTCATTGTCAGCTTAGCGTCACCGTGAATGAGTGCCTCTTCCTCCCCACCGCGCCGCCTTCGGTGCGCGCGTGCGCGAACTCCGGGTCAGCCATGGCTGGTCACAGGAGGACTTCGCGCACCGTGCGAACCTCGATCGCACATACGTATCCGGCATAGAGCGCGGTCGGCGGAATCCGACGCTCGACATCATCCACCGCCTTGCAGAGACCCTCGACGTGCCCGCAGCAGACCTTCTCACGGAGCGCTCCTAGGCCAAGGAAGCGCAATGCATGGTTACGCACCCCCACGGACTAGTCAGGTCGAGGCATCGCCCGTGACACGGAGTTCGTTGCCCGTGAGGGCTCAGTGAAGCGAGCCGCCGACAGTTCACCCTTCTGCCCGAAGGGCCCCCTTCAGGCACGCCGTCTCGCCGTGTTGCCAGGGGAGCTCGATCTTGTGAGAAGATCGTGACCGATGATCAAGGACCCGCATGAAGCGAACGAGACGGCAACCCCGAGTGATTTTGAGGTCGCACGCCTCCGCGTAGCCTTGCCGGAATACTTCGACAAGGACGGCGGCTTTATGTTTGACCGCCTCCAGGAGGCGCTGCGTTCGGGCGAAGTAAATCTAACGCGCGAGGGCTACCAGCTCAAGTTTCTTGGAAAGTCCTACGCCAAGTACCTGACCTCGACGAAGACCGAAACTGTCGTCGTGCCTGATCTCGAGCACAACACGGATGCCGCTAACGAGAAATCCGAGAACCTCTACATCGTCGGCGACAACCTCGACGCGCTTAAGCACCTCCTCGGTTCTTACGGTGGCCAGGTGAAATGCATTTACATTGACCCGCCGTACAACACGGGATCTGACGGCTTCGTCTATGTCGATGACTTCGGATTCACCGCGAAGCAACTCGTCGAGAAGATCGGCCTCGGTGAGGATGAAGCAAAGCGAATCATCGATCTGCAGGGCAAGTCATCGCATTCGGCTTGGCTGACATTCATGTACCCTCGGCTGGAACTTGCGAAGCTGCTTCTCGCTGACGACGGCGTCATCTTCATCAGCATCGACGACAACGAGCATTCCAACCTCAAGGCCCTTTGTGATGAAGTATTTGGCGAGCAGAACGCCGTCGGGAGCTTGATCTGGAAGAGCAAGTCAGGCGGCGCAAATGATTCCGGTCAGGTCGCGGTGGACCACGAATACGTGGTCGCGTACGCTCGCAATCCCGAGGCTGCGGTTCTCGGACTGGATCCGCTTGCGACTGCCACTACGTCCTACAACCGATCGGACGAGAACGGGCGCTACTCGCTCGAACGGCTCGACAAGCAGAATCTGACCTATTCACGGTCGATGGATTACGTCCTGGTGGGGCCGGACGGCGAGGAGTACCACCTAGGGCATAAGGACGCTGAGAGCCCTAATGCCATCTGGAGGTGGTCGAAGGACACCATCGCGGAGCGCGCGTCCGAGCTTGTCTTCGAAAATGGTCACGTCTATACGAAGAACTACGAGAAAGACGCTGGCGTGCCGCGTTCCCTCCTCGTGGACGAGCGTTTCGGGCGATCCCGCACCGGCAGCACAGACATGGGGAGCCTGTTCAATGGCAAGACATTCTTCAAGAACCCCAAGCCAGTCAAGCTCATCTCGCATCTGATTCGCGTCTCGACCCGCGTAGATTCACTGGTACTTGATTTCTTCGCCGGCTCGTCGACCACTGCTGAAGCCGTGATGGCCGTCAACGCAGAGGATGGAGGTTCGCGCCGCTCGATCCTCGTTCAGTTGCATGAGCCGGTCGATCCTTCGTCCAATCGGTACTCGAAGGCTGCATATGCGGCAGGCTACAAGTTCATCGACGAAATCGGTCGAGCACGTGTCGCGAGGGCAGCTACAAGAATACAGACCAAAACGAACGCAACCATCGATTACGGCTTCCGCCTGTTCCGCCTCGAACAGCCCAGCGAGACGACGCTAGACGAGCTCCAGTCGTTCGAACCTGCTGCCAACGATGCGCTCTTCGCGGGGGACTTCGTGTCGAAGTTCGATTCCAACGGAACGCCAGGGGCCGTGGTGGCGCTCTCGACGTGGCTGCTCCAAGACGGCTTTGGCCTGACGCCCGACGTCCAGAAAGTGCAGCTCGACCAATACGAGCTGCCGCTCTGTGGCGACTCTGGCTATGTCATCCGGCCTGGCATGACGAGTGATGATCTCGTCGCGCTGGTGACCAAGCTTGAGACGGGCGATTTGGATCTCAATCGGTTGGTGGTCTTCGGCTACTCGATGACGTTCTCTGCCATGCACGAGCTGAAGCAGAACCTGAAGTCGCTCAAATCGGGTCGCACTGTCTCCATTATCGAGCGATTCTGATATGCAGATCCGCCTCCAGACCCTTGAGCATCAGCAGCGCGCTCTAACTGCTCTTACACGCGTCTTCGACGGGGTGGAGCTCGACGCCAGCGCGCCATCCGAGGCCAACGTTGCCTTCGATCTGGGCGATCCGCAGCTCGCGCAGAACATTGGAGAGATCCAGGCGGGTGTCCTTGACGGCATCGATGCGATTCCGCGTCCGTGGCGTGGCCGCGTGGACGATGGCGTGCTCGGTATTGATGCAAAAATGGAGACCGGCACTGGCAAGACGTTGGTATACACGCAGCTGATGTACGAGCTTAATCGGCTCTACGGATTTACGAAGTTCATCGTCCTGGTGCCCTCGACGCCGATTAAGGAGGGCACCAAGTCCTTCATTCAGTCGGAGTATGCGCACAAGTACTTTGCCGATGCGTACGGCGGTCGGCTGAGCCTTCAGTTAGACGTCCTCGACCCGCAGAAGCGCTCGAAGGGTCGCAAGATGTTCCCCAGCGCCATCGCGAATTTCGTGCACAGTTCGCGCCTTTCACAGGGCCGAATCTCCGCTTTGCTCATGACCGACGGGATGCTTCAGTCGAAGGCAACCATGTCGAGCAGCTACGACCAGGTAGTGCTCGGCGCTGCGAGTGTCCCTTACGAGGCGCTGCGGGCAACTCGTCCCATCGTGATCATCGACGAGCCACACCGCTTCCGCCGAGAGAACAAGGCCTACCAGACGATGGTCGATGAGATCCGGCCTCTCGCAATATTCCGATTCGGCGCAACCTTCCCGAAGCTCGATAAGAGCGGCAAGACTGACTACAACAACCTGGTCTTCAACCTCGGAGCAGTCGAGGCGTTCAACGAGCAGTTAGTCAAGGGCATCCAAATCCAGTATCCCGTCGCCGCAACTGGCGAGACCACCCGACTGAAACTCACGAGCGTCTCCGCCAGCAAGCCGAAGAGGGTGACCTTTCAGAACGTGGACACTGGTAAGCCAGTCACACTCGACTTAGGCGAGTCCCTTTCGATCGCTGACGGAGCGTTCGCTGGCATAACTGTCAAGTCCATCGGTAAGACCGATCACCCGGCCATCAAATCCGGCGCGACTCTCTCGAACGGTCAGATACTGGCGACCGGTGACATCCTGGCCGCTCAGGTTTACTCGGACACATACCAGAGCCTGATGATGGATCAGGCTCTAAGGAACCACTTCGAAGCCGAATGGGCGAACTTTCGTCGGGCTACCAAAGTAAAGACGCTAACGCTGTTCTTCATCGATTCGATCGAGTCCTATCGCGGAGCCGATGGCACAAGTGGCCACTTGCGCCAGCGTTTCGAAGAGTTGCTGACCAGGAGGCTCGGTGCCGAGATCGAGAAACGGGAGGACGACAGCTCGCCTGTAGCCCAGGATTACGTGGCTTATCTGAGGGCATCGCTCGCCAACGTCTCTGCGACGAATGCTGGCTACTTCGCCGCCGACAATTCAATATCCGATGAGGCGATCAAGCGAGAGGTCGACGACATCCTCCGCAACAAGGAGGCGCTGCTCTCGTTCGATGAGGTCGACGGCACCGTAAACACACGCCGCTTCCTGTTCTCAAAATGGACGCTCCGCGAGGGCTGGGATAACCCCAACGTCTTTCAGATAGTGAAGCTGCGCTCCTCGGGCTCCGAGATCTCGAAGCTTCAGGAGGTTGGCCGCGGCCTCCGCCTTCCTGTCGATTCCAAGGGATCCCGTTTGTCTGGTGAACAATTCTACTTGACTTACCTGATCGACTACACCGAACGATCGTTCGCAAACTCATTGATCTCCGAAATTAACTCGGATGCCGCAACTGATTCCGCTCCGGTCAAGGAGTTCCTGCTCAAAGTTGCTACCGAACTTGGCAAGACTGAGACGGAGCTCTTCATCGAGTTGCTCCAGGCGGGCTTGATCGACACTGACAAGAACGTTGCGCCGGGGCGCGAGGGCGACTTGTACGCCGCTTACCCCGCGTTCAACTCGACCGGCCTCAAGCCAGACAAGGTCATACATGGCGACCAGACAGTGAAGGTCGGCATACGCCCTGCTCGGTATGCAGAGCTGAAGGAGCTCTGGGAGACGATCAACGCGAAATACTACCTCCGCCTTGATGACCTCTCGGTGACGGAAGTTGATTCGTGTATCGATGCGGTGCTCAACGCCGAGGTCTACCGCCCGATGGTCGGGCGTTTCACACAAGATGTCCTCGTTCAAGGTGAAGAGTCCGGCCTAGAAGTGCACACAGAAACAAAGAGCACCTTCAACGCGACCGAAACGATTGCATACGGTGAATGGCTCAAGCTTGTTCATTCGCAAACCGCCCTGCCGATTGAGCGGGTGCACGCCGGACTCGTACGTAGGAACGGTTCAAAGCTGCTCCCTAAGGACTTTTTCAACAAGGCAACGCTCGGGCAATTTGTAGCTCAGTTCACTGAGTGGATGGAGCAGAACTTCCTCGAGCGCTTCTCGTACTCACGTATCGAGGGACCCGTGGGTGGCACTTCGCTTACGGACGCTGACGGGTTGCCGCTCAGTAGTATCGTCCAAGGCAACATCGGCATTCACCGCGACAACATGGCCACTGTCCCAGACAAGTTTCTCTACGACGCCTTCGTGTACGACTCGCCGAAGGAGCATGACACGATCCGGGACTCAAACCTGGACGAGGTCATTGTCTTTGGAAAGATCCCTCGAAAGTCAATCAGGGTCCCGCTTTACTTTGGCGGCACCACGAGCCCGGACTTCATGTACGTAATCAAGCGCGGCGAGAGACTTTCATTGAACTTCATTGTCGAGACCAAGGACGTGGAAAAGAACTCAGATATGCGTGAGAGTGAGCAACTGAAGATGAAGGCGGCGAGGCGGTTCTTCGAATCAATGAGCTCCGAGGCGTTCGACGTCACATTCCAACCTCAAGTTAAGCGTGACGACATCGTTGCGATGATCAGACAACTGCTGGCGTCGTAGGGCCGACTCCCGCGCTACGCCTCCGAGGCCGACCCTTGGCGCTGGAGGCGCTTCTGAGCCTTCGCGACCGTGTCGGCTGACCACTGCGCACCACTTGCGGTAGCGAGCCCTTCGCAGTTGAGCTGCGCAGCCGTCTCCGCGAGGGTAAGCGTGGTTCGCAGGATCAGTAGCCGGTCTCCGGTGCTCCGCAAGAGGGTGGACACCCGGCCCATGTGCCTGCCCTGACGCTTAGCCGCCTGCATGGCGGCAGACGTACGCTCACCAATCACGCGGCGCTCCCACTGCGCCACCGACATCATTACGTTGGCGACCAGCTCGCCCGTCGGAGTCGATGTGTCCACACCCAGGTCGATAGCGACGAGCGCCCACTTCCTTGCTCGGGCCAGTTCGAGCACGCCGGCGAAGTCAACGACGGAACGGCTCAGACGATCGAGCTTTGCGACCACGATGCCGTCAACGTCGCGGTGGTTAGGAGTGGGACGGAGGCGGGCGAGCGCAGCCTGCAGCTGAGGGCGGTCGAGGGATTTGGCGCTAACGCCTGCGTCCTCATGCCAGACCACGTTCCAGCCGTGAGCGTCCGCGTACCGCTGGATCGTCTCCTGCTGAGCTACTAGGCCGAGCCCACTATTGGCCTGCTCGTCCGTGGACACACGCAGATACCCGATCATGGTCGTCACCGGCCTGCCGCCTCAGGGTACCCGCGCTTACAAGCCTCACGCGCCGCGGTCCTGGTGGAGAAGCCGCCGATTGCGATGTGGCACAACTGCGCCTCACCGTCTACCTCGTACTCGCAGCGAGCGGTGTATCGGTCCTCGCTGAGAGCGGTAACGATGTAATGACGGGTGATTGCTGGCATGTGCGCGACCTTCGTTCATATTCGAACGAATGTTCGAATAACGTGAACTATGCCTGAAGGGGACCCTTATGGCAAATGGCACCTATGTTTCGAATCATAAGTTTCGCTCTCGACGAGATCTAGACCCTGGCGAGCGTCGCCAGTTCCTGCCATCCACGAACCCCTCTCAGCGCACGCTCTCGGATCTGGCGACTGCAAGACGGTTGCATGCACGCCAGAGGCCCCCTCGCCACGCGAGAGAGCCCCTGGATGACGGTGGAAACGATCAGTCCTGGGGTGCAGAGAACGTGATGCTGTTACTCATGTTCAGCGCCGCCCCGCTCCCGTTCGCCTCGACGTAGGCCAGCACCTCCGCAGCCTCGGCCGTGTCGGGGAATGCAGATTGGTAGACCTCCGCGACGCCGACCATTCCCGTGTTCCGTGCCCGCGTGCCGATCGCGTGTGCCATCTCCGAGTCGCCGTTCCGGATCGCATCTTCGAGCACGTCGAGAGCCTCGCGTTTGTCGTCGATCTTGCGGGCGCGGGCGGCAGCATCACGGCGCAGCAGAATCGAGTTCGCATCCGACGACTGCGGTCCGCGAAGATCCCGCTCGGCCTTGTCACGCAAACCCTTGATGAATCCCGCCTGCTCATCCTTCAGTGCGGCGAGCTTGCTCTTGGTCTCGGAGGCAAGGGCATCCAGCTTGCCCCGCTTGGCGAGGTCGCTGGTCATCGGGTCATCCTTGATCGCCTGGCGGGCAATGCGGTGCGCATCCTTCACTTGCGCGGCCTGATCCTTGTAACCGTGCAGCGCCGAGGTCAGCGTGTTCTGGACTTTCGTTACTTTGCTCATAGTGTTCCTTCTCCTTTGTTGGATGGTCGCCGAGGAAGTACCGCCCCGGCTCGGGGGTCGATCGTTAGGTACGTCCTTTCGGGCCACGGTCGGCCCCAGCCCAGTAGCCGTCGGCCTTGGGCGCTTTCGCGTATGCGTCACACAGATCAGTGATGGGGCACCTGGCACAGATCGACGCGCACTCGCCCCGCTGCTCGTCGGTTCGAGAGTCTGCGACGAAGAGAGGCACATCGCTGCAACCTGGCGCGTAGCACTCCAGCGCATCGTTCAGGGCGCCCCAGGCGTCGTAAGCGCTACCGGCCACGGTTCGGTCCTCCTGCGTCAGGCGTGAGATGTCCATACAGCCTTGAGCTTTTTGCGGGATCAGGTGCTGCCTGTTGGTTCGTCCGTAGGGGGACCGGGCTGACTGGCCCCACTGGCCCCACTGCACTAGTTGCAGCAGTTGGGGCAGTTGGGCCAGTTGGTTCAGTGGGGTTAGTTAGGCCAGTCATTACCGCTCCCCCGGCGTTGGCCCAACAGCAGGGGACTGTGCCGCGTCTTCCTTACCCGGCAAATACCAGAACGTCGTTCGAGGGAACCCCTCCGAGCGGGTTTCGACCTTGACGCGATGTCGTGCGCGCTTGAGAGCTGACTCCGAGTGACCGGCCTTGCGGCCTTCGTCTTTGACGCGTGCCGACCCGACCACACCCGTCATCGAGAGGAAGTCGTGAAGCCACTCCGCCGCTTCCTTGAGGGCGGTGCGGTCAGTGTTCTCCGTGCCCGAGCGCTCCATCACGGCGCTGATGGATTCGCTGACCTCAGCACCCCATTCGAGCCGCCCGGTCCAGGCTGTGCCCTCGTCAGTGTCCACAGCAGCCGACACGATGGTGAACGACAACGTCGGCAGATTGGCCCGCCCCAGGTTGTTCTTCGGGGTGCCGAACAGCTTGCGCTCTTCTTCCTCGTCGTCCGGGTCGATCACTACCGTGTGGACACTCCGCGCTACTGCGGTGAACGCCTTCGATCCCATGATGAGCTGGAGCGGATCGGTGCTACCGGACTTGTTGTGATGAATAAGCCCAAGCACCGACATACCCACGCGGTCGGCAACATCAACAATCGGCTCCAGCGCCACGCGAACCTCGGAGTCCTTGTGCGTGTCCTGATCACCCAGGCGACTCATGAGCGGATCAAGTAGGAGCAACCCCGCATCGACCTGCGCAGCAGCCTGCTCCAATAGCTTGAGGTCCTTGATCACGTTCATGCCGACGTAGACCTCATCGGCACTGCGTACCGCTACTCGGAACACCTTGTCGAGGTCAGCCCGCGCCGCGATGAGCCTCGGCACGATGGTGTGCTCCCACGAGTCCTCAGTCGCGGCGATCAGCACCGCGCGAGGCTTGCCAGACAACTCACCCGGAAGCCTCCCACGAGTGATCTGAGCGACGAGCCAGTAGGCCAGAGTCGACTTGCCGATGCCCTCCCGCCCTGCCAACAGCGCCAGTGTGCCGATGGCGATCCGGCCGTCCCACAGCCACTTGACCGGGCGAGGCTTGATGGCCGACGCGGGGGTGAGTTGGAGCGCCCGTACGCTGCTGTCGGCGCCCCCGGGCGTGACCCTGGCGACCTTCGACTTTCTGTCCGCTCGCACTTCGCTTTGGACCCGCGTAATAGCTTTTGCCCACGCCCGGTCGAACGCGATGAGGTATTTCGGGTCGGGGTAGTCGTTGGTGTACCGTGCCCGCGCGGCCTCGTACGCTTCCCGTCGACCGCCACCAAACGTCAGCCCTGATACGAGCGGGGTGATCCGCCGAAGGAGGTCGCCGTTGTCCACTCCGTCCTCTGGGAAGATGGTCGCCATTCTGCGCGCCTTTGCAACGCTCGCCTTCTGCATCGCGTCGGCGGGGCTGCCCTCGGCCTCGAGCCACACTTCCAGGTCGGCCATGTCGTAGTCCCAACCGTCCTTCTTGTGGACAATCGCCCACTCCGGGGCGGGGGCCAGTCGGGGCTTCTTGGTCAGGGTTGGCCCGTTATAGACGATTAGGCCGATGCCGCTGCGAATGTCCACACCGGGCATGCCGTTGAGGTCGCGGTCGATGGTGAGTTCTATGCCCTCCGGTGCCCGGTAAATGTGGTGCGCGCCGTTGCCGCGGCGACTCGCATAGTTGAAAGTGCGAGGGAGATCGTGGCCCGCCTTCTCCAAGCTCGCAAAGCCGTCTTTGCCGTTCTTGCGATCCAAGTCCACAACCACGATGCCGCTGAGACCACAGTGAACACCGATGCGCTGACGTGGATCGTCGGCCCACCACTTACGAATTTGTCTCAGCGAGCGCGATGCGCCCCTGTCCCAGCCGAATCCCTGGAGGAACTGGCCTCGGGGAGTCATTGGGAACACGTAGAAGCCCGCACGGGCCAGACTGAGCGCGGTGTCGGGATTGGTCACTCGCCGGCCTCCGGCTCTTCCTCGTCAAGCTCGATCACCACGCGCACGCGCGCGGACTGATCCGGCGCGAAGTACACGACTCCCTCGCACTCCTCACACTTGGGGTATGTGCGGTCGACCGCGGGGGTGCGACCCAAGTGGTGCTCCCAGAGCGAAAGCAGACCCCAACGGAAGGCTTCCTCAGTGGGCCACGAGGCGAAGTCGTACTGAAACGACCCGGCGATGCTGTAGACGTGGATGTACCCGTAGCCGTGCTTCGTCAGATCGGCGAGCATGACCCCGCGTTTGACCCACGGCTCCAGCCATTCGGGAGGAGGGCCGGAGCGCAACTCCTCGTTCTGCTCGGCCTCGGTCAGGCGCTTCTTGCCTGGGTAGCTGGCCGGGGTGAAACGTCGGGTCATCGCTGGCGCCCCGTCCCGAGCAGTCCCGACAAACGCTTGATTTGGTCAGGCGTGAGCGGTGGCGCCCCAGCCAGGTTTCGCTCTATCGCGTCGGCTATCTTGGCTTCGGCCAGGTTGCGCCAGGCTTGTGCACGGCGCTCGGGATCAGGTGCGGTGCGGGGTGCGAATGCCTGCGCCTTTTCCATGGCGAGGCGCTGCAGATGTGTCTTGGACACGAGAAAGGACCCTTCAGCGGGGGGCACGAAAACGTGCCTGAAGAAGGTCCCCGCTGAGGGTCCTGAGGTTTGTTCAGTTAGAAGTCGACTTACCCGTCAAGCGGGTCGTGAGGACCAAGTGTTTGGGAGAGCTAGTCGAGACTGATCTCCGTGCGGCCAAGGGTGCGCGCCGCGTCCAAGAGGAAGTGTAGCCGTGTCTGAGTGACCTCAGCACCGCCCGGGAACTTGTACCGAACGTGCATCTCGCCCTTCGGGTCCCCGGTTGTAGGACTCCAGATGAGGGCATAACCCTCACCGAGCTCCGGCCGGAAGCCTGGCAGCGGCACCCACGCGCCCCTGCGATCGCTCCACCTCGACACGAGGGTGCCATGTGAGACGAGATTGACAGTAGCAACCATGTGTACTATTATGCCCACTAGCCAGCGCTGGGCCAAGTGGCGGGCACAAAGCCCAGGTCAGAGGGCGAGTCGCCCTGGTAATGCGTAGCCGTGCGCGCCCTGGGTATGGCTGCCCCGCCGGGCTGGCCAGGCATAGCTTGGCGGGCCAGGCTGGGCTTGCCGGGCCTCTCAGCGACAGCTCAGAGCCGTTTGCGCCGACATGCACTAGGTACGCCAGTGCGCCTGCGCCGATGAGGCTACAGGCGTCCAGTGGAAAGGTGTTAATCCGCAGTTGTGCGGCACGAGCATCGCGACCTCTTTCTTCCCGGCGGATTCGAGGAGACGGCGTTTGGCGATGTCGCGTCCATCGTGTGCGTGATCGAGGAGCACGGCTGCGACCGGTGTGCCGCGTTCGAGCGCGCCCAGGATCTGGTCGACGCATCGCGACAGCATCGGCATCGCGAGTCGTGCCTCGAACTGCCGGAGTGCGGTGGCGAACGGGATACCGGTGGAGACGTCCGCCATCACCCGGCGGAACTCCCTGCCGAGCTCCCCGCTGGACCCGATGCGCGCCACGCGGTCCATGGCGTCCGTGATCGCCTCGCCCGCCGCGAGACTCAGACTGAGGAACTCGAGCACCGTCGGCAGCTCCTCCTCGATCCGCGCGAGGCGGCGACTGGCGGCGAGTGCCAGCAGCTGGTCGCGGAGGACGATTCCGGCCACCGCCCCGACCGCGGGGAGCGGTGCGGCGAACGGGAGCGCCAGTCGTCCGTTGCTGAAGGAGAACACGGCGAGCGCCGCGGCGACCGCGAAGCCGCCGAGCCCCCACAGGAGTTGCAGCAGTCGGTACCGCTCGAGCGTCGGTCCCCCGGCTTGACCCAATCGACGGATGACGAGTTCCTGATCGGCGCCGACCAGGCCGAGCGACCATCGAACGGCCCGGAGGACCGGCACCAGCAGGGTCCCGAGGACCGGTAGCGGGTCGGTCGAGCGGCGCGCGGCTTGTGAGCGGGCGTCGCTGGAGAGGTCGGCGACGTAGGGGGCGATGCGGTCCGCGAGCCGCGGTCGTCCGAGTGCCGGCAGGAGCATCGCGAGCGCCCAGAGGCCGACCCCGAGCACGGCTCCGAGGCTGAGCGCCCACGCTCCGTCGGCACTCACCGGAACCACCGTCGTTCGGGCTGGAGGCGTCCGACGCGGAGCATCGCCTGGTAGGCGAGGGCGGAGACCACGACGCCGGCGATGATCAGGACCGCTCCTTCCCGGGAGTTGTAGGCGGCGGACGCCTCCGGCCGGGACGACAGGAGCAGGAGGATCGCCCAGGGTGCTGCGACGCCCAGCCTCGCGGCGTTCACCACCCAGGACTGTCGCGCCTCGGCCTCGGCTCGGATGGCCGACTCCTCGCGCAGCCCCGCGGACAGCGCTCGGAGCACCGCCGGCAATTCCGTGCCTCCGACGTCGCGGGCCATGCGCACCGTCTCGAGGATGCGGTCCGCGACAGGGTCGGCGAGCGCGGTCTTCAGGTCGTCGATGCCGTCGGCGAAGCGGCCGGCAGCCCGGTAGTCGGCGCTGAACGCGGCGAACGCCGGGCGGAGCGGTGCGGGTCCGACGGTGTCGAGCGCGGCCACCGCATCCGGGAGCGAGAGCCCTGACCGGATCGCGGACAACAGGTGGTCCACGACATCCGGCCACAGTCCCCGCTGCAGGCGACGTCGCGAGATGGCGCGGGCTCGGAGCACGATGACCGGTGCGACGAGTCCGGCGACGGCGACGACGGCGGTCAGCGGCAGGACACGGCAGAGCGCCTGGACCACCGCGCCGGAGACGAGTCCGGCGAGGACGGAGACCACGATGGCGGCCGCCCAGTACCGACCGGGCAGACCGGCCAGGATCAGGAGTTCGCGGAGCGCAGCGACCGGCCGCCATCGCTCCAGGGTGTCGCGCAGCGGCTCAGGGTCGGGCCACCACCAGGGGGCGACGGTGAGGAGGAGCCCTGCGGCGAGGACCGCTCCGACGACGAGACTCATCGCTCGCCGACGGCGAGGATCGAGGCGAGCGAGATCCCGGCCGCACGGTACTTCGCGTCGTTCAGCGGGAAGCGACCGGTCGCGCGGAGCTCTCCGTCGCGGTGCTCGAAGAGGGTGGAAGCCTCGATCGTGTGGGACTCCCCGCTCCCGCCGACCGCGATGATCTCCGCCACCCGTCGACGTCCGGACCGGTCGAGCTCGCAGTGCACGACGAGGTCGACACAGGACGCGACGGCCGGGCGTACGAACCCCGAGTCGATGTTCCGACCCGCGAGCAGTGGCAGCGTGCAGAGTTTGCCGATCGCGTCGCGCGCGGAGTTCGCGTGGATACTGCAGAGCCCGGGCAGTCCGCTGTTGAGGGCGATCAGGAGGTCGAGGCTCTCCGCCTCCCGGACCTCACCGACGACGATGCGGTCCGGCCGCATCCGGAGCGCTTCCTTGATGAGCCGACGCAGCGTGATCTCTCCCGTGCCCTCGAGACTGGCCTGCCGGCACTGCATCGCGACGACGTCGCGGTTGCCCGGCGCGAGCTCGAAGGTCTCCTCGACGGTGACGATGCGGAGGGCTGGGTCCAGCGCCGCGATGAGGGCGCCGAGCATCGTGGTCTTACCGGCCTGGGTCGCGCCGGACACGAGCAGGTTCGCGCCCGCGGTCATGCTGGCGCGGAGGAACTCGGCGGCCTGGTAGCTGATCGACCCGGCGGCCACCAGCTGACCGAGGTCGCGGATCCGCGCGGAGAACTTGCGGATGTTGATGGACATGTGCCGACGCGTGACGTCGGGGATGACGACGTGCAGCCGCGAGCCGTCCGGGAGCGAGGCGTCGACGAACGGGTTCGCGAGGTCGACCCGTCGACCGGTGGCGCGCAGCATCCGCTCCACGAGGTCGCGGACGTCACCTTCCCCGAGGACCACGTCCGTGAGCTCCGACACCCCACCACGGGCGACGAACACCTTCGTCGGCTCGTTGATCCAGATCTCTTCGACGCCCGGATCATCCAGCAACGGCTGGATCGCACCGAACCCCGTCACCGCGGCGAGCACCTCGCTCGTCATCCCGTGCTCGTCGTCGATCAGCGGCGTCGTGTCGTTCAACGCCCGCTCGTTATAGCGACGCACCTCCTCGCGGGCGATCCGCCCCGCTCCCCCACGCCGACCCGGCTCCCCGAACTCCTCACGCACCCGGTCGCGCACGCGCGCCGTGATGATCTCCGCCGCTGTCCCCATGCGGCCATCCTGACGAACACCGGCCACACCCCGCAGAAGTTATCCACAGCACCACTCGCTCGACGCCCCATGAACCGGTCACTAGGCTCGGGAACCGTGCCGACCACCTTCCGCATCGACGGCTCCCGCATCCACGACATCGCCTCGTTCTACGGGGTGATGAACGAACTGCTCATGCAGGACGAGGACTGGGATCTCGGCCCGAGCCTCGACGCCCTCGACGACGTCCTCTATGGCGGAATCGGTGCGCTCCGCGATCTCGAGGACGTGCACTTCGTCTGGACTGACCACGACGCGAGTCGCACCGCACTCGGCATCGAGGCCACCCGCGCCTGGTTGCAGGAGAAGCTCGACCGGGGCGCACCGTTCGACACCGCCCGGATCACCACGCAGCTCGACGACCTCGACGCCGGCCGGGGCAAGACCTACTTCGACCTGCTCCTCGAGGTCTTCGCCGGCCACCCGGACATCCGACTCGAACTCGCCTGAACCGGTCGATCCGGCGGCTGTTCCGGTGCCGGTCCCCGATCGCAACCGCTTGCGGCGGTCGACACGAGCCGGAAGAGTGGGCTCCATGATCAACGGCTACACCGCAGACCAGGTCCGAGCCGCAGAGGCACCGCTGTTGGACGCCGGGGAACCGCTCATGGCACGGGCCGCACACGGCCTCGCCGAGGAGCTGCGGGCGGTGCTCGCCGACCGCGCGGAGGGCCTCGAGGGCGAGGCACCCGACCTCTGGAAGATCCTGCTGCTCGTCGGATCAGGCGACAACGGCGGTGACGCCCTCTTCGCAGCGGCGGAACTCGCCGGCACGACCGGTCCGGACGACGTCCCACTCGACCTCGTCGTGGCCACGACCGGTGACCACGCCCATGAGGCGGGTTACGCCGCCGCCGTCGAGGCCGGCGTCCGCTTCCTCATGAACTCCCCCGCCGAGCCGGACGACACCGCTGACGAGGCCAAGGGCGCCGCGCTCGTCGTCGACGCCGTCTTTGGGATCGGGGCCAGCCGGAACCCCACGCTCCGCGGTGCGCCGAAGGCGATCGTCGAGGCGGTCCTCCCGGTCGTGCAGAGCGCGGGCGGGCCGACCGTCGTCGCCGTGGACGTCCCGAGCGGTATCGACCCCGACGAGGGAAGCGTCCCCGAGGGCGCCGTCCTGCCGGCGGAGGTCACGGTCACCTTCGGCGCGGTGAAGGCCGGGCTGCTCATCCCACCCGGCTCGGCCTACGCCGGCGACGTCCGCCTCATCGACATCGGTCTCGGACCGCAGCTGGCCGACGTCACGCCGTTCACGACGCTCGACCAGGCGGACGCCTGACGAGCAGCCACACACGGTCCACCGCCTGGACGGTCAGCATCACCGACCGTCCAGGCGGTGTATGACGTTCAGGAGCCGACGGCAGCAGCCGATCGCCCTGATGCGACACCCGCGAGCGCGTGGCCCGCGAGCGAGCCGAGGGTTCGGAGTCCGTCGCGCGACAGCACCGACTCGAGGTGCCCCTGGACCGACGCGAACCCGCGACCACGCATCGCGAACACGTCGCCGGACCCCGCATCTGCAGCGATCTCTACCCCGCCAACCGGAGCCTCACCCGCCAGCCGTGCGGTGAAGGTGTTGTAGAACCCGATCAGCGACTGCTTACCGAAGAGGTCGAGGTCGAGCTGCAGCCCCTGTCGTGGCGCGTCGAGGCGTTCGATCGGCAGCCCGAGCTGGATCGCCAGCACCTGATGACTCAGGCAGACGGCGAGCAGTGGCGCTCCGGCGGCAAGACGCGCGGACACGATCTCGTGCATCCGACGAACCCGCGGGTCGGCGAGGTCGAGCGGGTCGCCCGGCCCCGGGCCGGCGACGAGGAGGTCGACGTCCACGAGCGCGTCGGTCACCGCCGACCAGTGCTCCACGCTGACGGTCATCCCGAAGTGGCGCAGCTGGTGGGCGAGCATAGCGGTGAACTCGTCCTCGGCGTCGACGATGACCGCGGTACGGCCCGACAATGAACCGACGGGCGCCGGGTGCTGCGGCTGCAACCAGAAGGACGCCAACCGCTCGTTCCGCGCTCGGAGCGCGTCCTGCACACCGGGTTCCGCCGCGAGGTCGACGGTCGGGCCGAGCTCGGCGGGTGCCATGACGCCGAGCGCGGTCAACACGCCGGCCGCCTTCGCGGCTGTCTCGGCGACCTCCGACTCGGGATCCGAGTGACGGACGAGCGTCGCACCGGCGGGCACGCGGACGAGGCCTGCGTCGTCGACATAGGCGGTGCGGATGAGGATCGGTGCGTCGAGTTCGTAGTCGCCGTCGCCCACCGGGGTGAACAGCGCGAGCACACCGGAGTAGTAGCCGCGCGCGTTCCGCTCATGGCGGGCGATGACCGAGCACGCGTTCTGCATGGGCGAGCCCGTGACCGTCGGTGCGAACATCGTCAACCGCAGGACCTCGCGGACGTCGAGCTCGCTCGTCCCGGCGAGCAGGTACTCGGTGTGGGTGAGGCGCGACATCTGCTTGACGTAGGGGCCGAGGATGCGTCCACCGGAGGCGCACACCCGGCTCATCATCTTCATCTCCTCGTCGACGACCATGAAGAGTTCCTCGGTCTCCTTGACGTCGCCGAGGAACGCGCGGAAGTCGTCGCCCGTCGCGCCGGAGCGCGGGTGGCGGAAGGTGCCGCTGATGGGGTTCATGGTGACGGTGCGTTCACCGGTCGAAGCGTCGCGGGCGACCGCGACGTGGCGCTCGGGCGTCGCACCGGCCATCGAGACGCCCGGGGTGTGCACGGCGAACGTCCAGTAGGCGCCGGTCTCCCCCGACAGGAGCGCCCGCAACCAGGCGAGGACCGCGCGCTCGGCCGGCACCTCGGTCGTCGCGGTGAACTCGCGTCGGATGACGAAGTTGGCGCCCTCGCCGCGTCCGATCTCGTCCTCGATGACGCGGCGCACGATCGACGCGTAGTCCTCGTCGGAGACGTCGAACCCGCCGTCGACCAGCGGGACAGCGTCGGCGGGGAGTCGCTCGAGCATGTCGTCGAGCGTCACCGTCTCACGCTCGCTCACCACGAGGCAGCGCAGCGGAGCGCCGTCATCCATCGCCGCGAAACCGCGCTCGCGCACCTGGCGATAAGGCACGAGCGTGAGGACCTCGGGCTGGTGGTCGTCGCCGGTGGCTCCGAGCGGGATGTCGGCGAGCGACTCGACGTCGACGACCTCACCCGTGTAGAGGTCGACGGTGTCGCTGCCGTGTCGGCGGAGCACCGCGAACGGGAAATCGGGGCCGGCGTGCAGCACGCGGTGGAGCAGGGTGGTCATGGTGGTGTCCTCAGGCTGGGACCGATCCGACAGGGCCTCCGAACGAGAACGACCGCCCTGTCAGGCGGTCGAGTCGTCGTGTGTGCACGTGCGCGGTCCGCCTAGGAGGCGGGCCACCAGCTCGTTGCACACGTCGTTCGCATGGAGCCGAGCATACACGGGCCGACCCGGGCTCCGCTGTCCGTGGCTCCTCCCCGAAGCTCAGGACGTTCCCGACCTCGCTCCCGTAGACTGAGCGGGCCGCGGGAGTGGTGGAATTGGCAGACACGCAGGATTTAGGTTCCTGTGCTTTCGAGCGTGAGGGTTCAAGTCCCTTCTCCCGCACGCGACATCGTCGTACGCCGTTCCATCCCTCCCCCGACAGCAGGAGCTCCGCATGGTCCACACCGCCCTCATCCCCTGGCTCGACCCGGAGGGCATCATCACCGCCGTCGGTCCCTGGGCCCTCGTCGTGGTCTGCGCGATCGTGTTCGCCGAAACCGGCCTCCTCGTCGGATTCCTGCTCCCCGGCGACACCCTGCTCGTCATCACCGGTCTCCTCGCGTTCGGGTCCGCCCGCGTCATCGAGATCGACATCTGGTGGGTCTGCCTCGCGATCGGGTTCTCGGCGTTCCTCGGCGGCGAGGTCGGGTACCTCATCGGGCACAAACTCGGGCCGAAGGTGTTCGAACGCAAGGAGTCCGGTCTCTTCAGCATCAAGAACGTCGAGCGGACGAACGCCTTCTTCGAGCGCTTCGGTGCCCTCGCGGTCATCCTGGCGCGCTTCGTCCCGATCGTCCGGACCTTCGCGCCGGTCGCTGCCGGCATCGGCCACATGAACTACAAGAAGTACTCGCTCTACAACCTCATCGGTGCGCTCATCTGGGGCGCAGGGCTCACCTTCTTCGGCTACCTGCTCGGATACATCCCCCCGGTCGCCACCTTCGTGCAGAACTACATCGACGTCATCCTCATCGGAGCCGTCGTCCTCACCCTCATCCCGACCACCTGGCACTACATCCAGTCGAGCCGGAAAGCGAAGGCGCTGCAGGGCACCATCACCGAGGAGGAGCGTCGGGCCGCGGCTTCGAAGCTCGCCGACCAGGACGTCTTCAAGCGCGACCGCGGGAACGACACGGTCTGATCGCCGGTGGCGCCGCTCGCGCGAGTGGCGCAACAACCGGACCCGCCCCGCGCGTCAGCGGTGGTGCGACTCCTCGTGGGAGGCGTGTTCCTCGGGCTCCAGCTGGAACGTCGAGTGCTCGACGTCGAAGTGGTCGTGGAGGCACGAACCGAGACGGTCGAGCAGCTCCCCCGTGCCACCGTCGGCGAACACCTCCTGCCGGGCGACGACGTGGGCCGAGAAGACCGGCTGGCCGGACGTGATCTGCCAGACGTGGACGTCGTGGACGGCGACGACCCCGTCGGTGCCGAGCAGGTGGTCCCTGATCTCCTGCACGTCCGTGTCCGAGGGCGCGGACTCGCTGAGGACGTGGACGACGTCGCGGAGCAACGACCACGCCCGCGGCACGATCATCGCGGCGATCGCGAGCGAAGCGATGGCGTCGGCCTGAGCGAAGCCCGTCAGCATGATGACGACCGCGGCGATGATCACGGCGATCGAACCGAGGAGGTCGCCGAGGACCTCGAGGTACGCGCCGCGCATGTTGATCGACGTGTCACGGCCGCCGCGCAGCACCTGGAGGGCGACGAGGTTCGCCACGAGACCGATGACGGCGACGATCAACATCGGAAGGCTCTTGACCTCCGCGTCCGCCGGCTCGACGAGGCGGGACACCCCCTCGATGAGGACCGACACCGCGACGGCGATCAGGATGAGCGCGTTGATGAGCGCGCCGAACACCTCCGCGCGCTGATACCCGAAGGTCTGGCGATCGGTGGCCGGGCGCGCGGCCACGATCGTGGCGACGAGCGCGATGACCAGCCCGGTGAGGTCCGACAGCATGTGCCCGGCGTCGGCGAGGAGGGACAGCGAACCGCTCACCCAGGCACCGACGAGTTCGACCACGAGGACGGTCGCGATGATGGCGATCGCCACCGCGAGTCTCCTGCGGTTGGCGGTGCCGGCGTGTGCGTGATCGTGACCCATGATGCATCAACCGTAGGAGCTTCCCAGCGCCCGCGGAAGGGTTCATGCCGAGATAGGAATGGTCCTGAGTATCATGCTCAGCTGGCGGTCGACGCGGGCCCCTCGGGCACGAGCCGCTGCAGCACCGGGACGAGCGCTCGGAAGGCGAGTGCGCGGTGGCTCAGCTCGTTCTTCTCAGCCGGTGACAGCTCCGCCGCCGTCCGATGCTCGCCGTCCGGGATGAACGCCGGGTCGTACCCGAAGCCGTTGGTCCCCCTCGGCTCCGTCGCGAGGGCTCCGCGCCAGGTGCCGACGGCGACGTGCTCGAACGGCTCCATCCCGTCGATCCCAGGCGGCACCACGAGGGCGAGGTGGCAGGCGAACCAGGCGGCACGATGCTCCTCGTGCACGTCCCGCAGCTGATCGAGGAGGAGGGCGAGGTTCGCGGTCGAGTCGTGCTGCGAGCCGGCCCAGCGCGCCGAGAAGATGCCCGGCGATCCACCCAGGATCTCGACGCCGATGCCGGAGTCGTCGGCGAGCGCGATGGAGCCGGTGTGGGCGGCGGCGACCCGAGCCTTGATCAACGCGTTCTCGCTGAAGGTCGTGCCGTCCTCGACGGGCTCCGGGCCGTCGTAGGCGAGGACCGTGATCCCGGGGACGTCGCGGCTGACGAGCCGCTGGAACTCCTCGACCTTGTGCTGGTTGTGCGTCGCGAGGACGATCTCGACGCTCATCAGCGTCCGAGGGCCTCGAACTGGATGGCCTTGAGCGACGCAGCGCCACCGACGGCGAGGTCGAGCAGGGAGTCGAGTTCGCGGCGGTCGAACGGGGCACCCTCGGCCGTCCCCTGCACTTCGACGAACGATCCGCCGCCGGTGACGACGACGTTCATGTCGGTCTCGGCGCGCACGTCCTCGACGTAGGCGAGGTCGAGCATGGGCACGCCGTCGATGATGCCGACCGAGACGGCCGAGACGCTGTCGGTGAGGGGCGACGCCTTCTGCGAGATGAACTTCTTGCCGCGCGCCCACTCGATCGCATCGGCGAGGGCGACGTAGGCGCCGGTGATCGCCGCTGTGCGGGTGCCACCGTCCGCTTGCAGGACGTCGCAGTCGATGACGATCGTGTTCTCGCCGAGGGCCTTGGTGTCGATCACGGCGCGGAGGCTCCGACCGATGAGTCGCGAGATCTCGTGGGTACGACCGCCGATCTTGCCCTTGACCGCTTCACGGTCCATCCGCTCGTTGGTGGAACGGGGCAGCATCGCGTACTCCGCGGTGACCCAGCCGCGACCCTTGCCGTTCAGCCAGCGCGGCACGCCGTTGGTGAAGGACGCCGTGCAGAGGACCTTCGTCCGGCCGAAGCTGATGAGTGCCGAACCCTCGGCCTGCTCGCTCCAGCCGCGCTCGATCGTGATGGGACGCAGCTGGTCGTTGGTGCGGCCGTCGGCGCGCGCGATGTCACTCATGGATGTGCTCCTCGAACTGGTGGGATGGAAGGTCGATCACGCCGGTCTGAACGAGCGAGACGGTGGAGATCTCCCGACCCATCAGACGGTTGGCGAGGGCGAGGAAGTCGTCGGCGCTGCTCCCGGTCGCCTCGTACCGGTGGGTGGCGGGTTCGCTGCTGTCGCGCAACAGGTCACGGGTGACGAGTACGCGGTAGACGTCGTTCGCGGTCTCGGTGTCGCTCGAGACGAGCGACACCTGCGGACCCATCACGTAGCTGATCGCGCCCTTGAGGAAGGGGTAGTGGGTGCATCCGAGGACGACGGTGTCGACGCCGGCGTGCCGGAGCGGCGCCAGGTACTCCTCAGCGGCCTCGAGGAGGTCGGGGCCGGTCGTGACGCCGGCCTCCACGAACTCGACGAACCGGGGGCAGGCCTGGCCGAACACCGTCAGCTCGGGATTGACCTCGAACAGGTCCTGATACGCCCGCGAGTTGATCGTGCCCTCGGTCCCGATGACGCCGATGCGCCCGTTCCTCGTGCTCCGGACCGCGGTCCGCACAGCGGGCTGGATCACCTCGACCACGGGGACCGAATAGCGTTCTCGGGCATCGCGGAGCATGGCCGCCGATGCGGTGTTGCAGGCGATCACCAGCATCTTCACGCCCTGGTCGACGAGCGAGTCGAGGACCTCGAGCGAGTAGCGCCGCACGTCGGCGATGGGCTTCGGACCGTAGGGCGAGTGAGCCGTGTCGCCGATGTAGATCACGGACTCGGCGGGGAGCTGATCGCTGACCGCTCGCGCCACCGTGAGTCCGCCGACGCCGGAGTCGAAGATGCCGATGGGTGCGTCGTTCACGATGACCCAGCCTACCGCCCCTGCCGATCGACGTCGCTGACCGACCGATCACCACGTTCCGAGCACGCTCGCGGCTAGGCTGAACAGGTGCACGAGTCCTCAGCTCTCCTCACCGACCGATACGAACTCACGATGCTGGACGCCGCCCTTCATCGCGGCACCGCGGATCGGGAGTGCCTGTTCGAGCTCTTCGCCAGACGCCTCTCCGGCGGCCGCCGCTACGGCGTCGTGGCCGGCACGGGCCGCTTCCTCGAACTGCTCAAGCACTTCCGCTTCGGTGAATCGGAACTCGAGTGGCTGCGCGAGGAGGGCGTCGTCAGCACGACGGCGCTCGACTGGCTCGCCGACTACCGCTTCTCGGGTTCGATCTGGGGCTACCGCGAGGGCGAGGTCTTCTTCCCCGGTTCGCCGATCCTGGTCGTGGAGGGCACGTTCGCCGAGGCCGTCATCCTCGAGACGCTGGCGCTCAGCGTGTTCAACTACGACAGCGCCGTCGCCACGGCTGCCGCCCGCATGACCTCTGCGGCTGGCAGCCGTCCCCTGGCCGAGATGGGCTCCCGTCGGACGGGCGAACGGTCGGCCATCGCCGCAGCCCGGGCGGCGTACATCGCCGGCTTCAGCGCCACCTCGAACCTCGAGGCCGGACGCAGCTGGGGCATCCCGACGATGGGGACGGCCGCGCACTCCTTCACGCTCCTGCACGACTCCGAGGAGGACGCCTTCCGAGCCCAGATCGACACGATGGGCGCCGGGACCACGCTGCTCGTCGACACCTACGACATCGAGGAGGCCGTGCGACTCGGCGTGCGCCTCGCGGGCCCGGAGCTCGGAGCCGTGCGCATCGACTCTGGCGACCTGCCGATCGTCGTCGACCAGGTCCGCCGCCTCCTCGACGGACTCGGCGCCACGTCGACCCGCATCACGGTCACCAACGACCTCGACGAGCACGCCGTCGCCGCCCTGGCCGCATCCCCGGTCGACTCCTACGGCGTCGGCACCTCCGTGGTCACCGGCTCCGGCTCCCCCGCCATGGGCATGGTCTACAAGCTCGTGGCGCACCGTGACGACCAGGGCGACTGGATCAGTGTCGCGAAGAAGTCGGCCGAGAAGGCGACCGTCGGCGGCCGCAAGACGGCTGCGCGGGCCTACGACCGGCACGGGGTCGCCCGCGAGGAGCGTATCTACCTCGGCGACGGTCCGGCCGGCGAACACGAGGGTGCGGCCGACGCCGCCTCGGAACGTCCCTTGATGGTCCAGCTCGTCGAAGGCGGACTCGTGGACGAGCAGTACCTCGGCGCCGCGGGGACGCGCCAGGCGAGGGAACACCGGGCACAGGCGGTGGGGGAACTGCCACCCCGGGCCGTCAGCCTCACCCGCGGCGACCCCGTACTCCCGACCGTGTACCTCGAAGACTGACCGCGGCGACGCGTCTCAGCGTCGGCCGCGGTGCGCTCCAGCGTCAGTCGCGGAGGAGCTTCTCGTAGATCTCCTTGCAGGCCGGGCAGATCGGGAACTTCTCGGGGTCGCGACCCGGCGTCCACTTCTTGCCGCAGAGCGCCTTCACCGGCTTGCCGCTCAACGCCGATTCGAGGATCTTCTCCTTCTTGACGTAGTGCGAGAAGCGCTCGTGATCGCCGGGCTCGATGTTCTCGCTCTCGATCAGCTCCTCGAGCTCACGATCCATGATCGCCGTGCTCCCACCGTCGGGCGTGCCACCGGGATCGATCGTGCTCATCTGCTGCTTCGTGCTGTCATGCTGCGCCATGGCTCCATGGTACCGCCGGACGGCACCCGGGTCTCCTGCGGGCCGATCCGGTCGCCGACGTCGGGTCAGTGCGAGCTGGCGAAGCCGACGATCTCGGGGCTGCGGCGATCGAAGACGCGACCGCCGGCGAAGATCCCGATCACGAGGACCAGGATGCCCGTGCCCGCACCGACCGCGAGAGCCCCGAAGTTCCAGTTCGGCTCACCGGTGAGCCCGAGCACGGCCAACCAGCCGGCGGGAATCGTGAGCAGGACCGTACCGAGCAGGCTCAGGAACTGCGCGGACATGCCGCTGCTGCCCGGCACCTGCGGCTGCTGGAACGGGCTGTCGCCGGGAAGCGACGTCGGGTATGGGAACCGCGCGGACACAAAGCTCGCGATACCGGCACCGCTGAACAACAGGCACGTGCTCACACCGATCATCGACGGCAGGGCGTCCCAGTCGCCGTAGAACAGGATACTCAGCGTCGACCCGACCGCGATGAGCGGGATGCCGATGAGGAGCACGGGGAAGAGCCGGCCGATCCGGTCCGATCGTCCGCGGACCCCCGAGGCGACGTGCAGCCAGACCGCGGTCGAATCGAAGGCGAGGTCGTTGTGCAGGAGCCAGCCGAGGAACCAGCACACGACCGGGAGTGGGACGAGTGCGAGGACGTTCATCGGGATGCCGGCGACGAGCATGGGCACGAAGAAGATGAAGGGCGCGATCGGGATGATGACGAGGGAGACGAGGTACCGCGGGTCGCGCAGCCAGTAGGTCATGCTCCGAGCGGCGATGGCTCCGGACGGGGAACCGGGGAGCAGGTCGAACCAGCCCAGACCGGTGCTGTCGCGGCCCGTCCCGAGGCGTTCCGGCGTCACGAGCAGTCGGGCGACGAACGCCTGCCAGGCGAACCAGAGCAGCGCGATGGTCGCCGCGGTGAGCAGCAGCTTGACGATCGCCGGCGCGATGCCGCCGAGTGCGGCATCACCGGGGAACGACCAGACGGCGCCGAGCGGGGTCCAACTGAGGATGTCAGCGACCCGGCCGAGGACGGCGAACCCGTCGCGCTGCCAGTCCACGGTGGTGAGGGCGATGATCGCCGGCGCCACGGCGATGATGAGCACCAGCCCGAGGACACCCATGACCTCCTTGGCGCGACGCGTCGCGAGGAGGCTCGCGGAGATCGAGGTGGCGATCCGGGCCAGGAGCGCGCAGAGCAGCACGCCGAGGACCGCGGAGACCACGGCGAGGACGGCGGGCAGCGGCGACCGCGACCAGGTGACCACCGACGAGGCCGCGAGGACGGCGAGGACGAGTGACGGCACCGACACGAGCGCTGTCACGAGTAGGCCGGCCGACAGGGTGCGGTTGGGCAGCCCGAAGAGCGAGAACGCCCGAGGATCCAGCTGGTCGTCGACACCGAAGACGAGCGGCAGGATGATGAAGCCCAGGACGACGGCCGATCCGGCCAGCACGAGCAGGTTGCGCGTGACCTCCGGGTCGCCACCACGCAGCGCGACGAGACCGGTGCTCGCGAGCACGACGATCCACACGCCGACCGCGATCGCGAGGACGAGCCCGACCAGTCGCCAGGGGCTGCGGCGGAACGCGTTGAGCGTCAGCTGCAGTTTCAGTCGGAGAAGCTGTGCAACCATTCCATTCCCTCTGCCGACTTGCGGCCCCCGGCGAGCTCGACGAACCGCTCCTCGAGCGTGCCCGTTCCGCGCACCTCGTCGACGGACCCGGCGGCCAGCACCTTGCCCTGCACGATGATGGCCACGTGATCGCACACGCGCTGGATGAAGTCCATGCCGTGGCTCGAGAGCACGACGGTCCCGCCGTTGGCGACGTACCGCTGGAGGATCTCGATGACGTTCGCCGCGGAGACCGGATCGACCGATTCGAACGGCTCGTCGAGGATGAGGACACGCGGCGAATGGATGAGTGCGGCTGCCAACGCGATCTTCTTCGTCATGCCCGCCGAGTAGTCGGAGACGAGACGGCCGAGCGCGTCGTCGAGACCGAAGGCACGAGCCAGATCGGTGGTCCGTGACTTGACGGTCGCGGGGTCGAGCCCCCGCAGGACGCCGGAGTAGTACAGGAGCTGGCTGCCGGTCAGGCGGTCGAAGAGCCGCAGCCGGTCGGGCAGCACGCCGATCGCACGCTTGGCCTCGGCGGGATCCTGCCAGACGTCGACGCCCTGGACCGTGATGGACCCTGCGTCGGGACGGAGGAGACCCGTGACCATGGACAGGGTGGTCGTCTTGCCGGCGCCGTTCGGCCCGACGATGCCGTAGAACGAGCCACGTCGGACCTCGAGGTCGACGCCGTCCACCGCGACCGTGTCGCCGAACTGCTTGACGAGTCCCGAGATCGACAGGACGACGGGATGGGCGCCATCGCCGTCGGCCTCGCTGCGCTGCGACGTCGCGGCGGGTGACGAGTTGGCGGCGGACGACGGTGTCGGCGCGGGACGGCCGGCAGGACGCTTCGGTGCTGCAACCGGAGTGACGGCCTCCTCCCGCGGAGGCGCCACCGATACGGACCCCGACGGTGCCGGCGTCGCCTGCCGGGCCGTGTCGTCCACAGCCTCCCCGGCGATGGATGACGCGGTCGGCGGGGTCTCGGTCTGCGTGGCGTCGGCCCGAGTCTCCTCGACGGCGATCCGGTCGACGACCTCGGGGGAAGGCTGCTCGGAGGGCGTCGACGTCGTCGGCCGTTCGACCGATCCCGGTGCGCTGACCTCGTCGAGCACGCCGGCGGCTGCGGCGGCCGTCTGTTCGGGCTGCTTCGCGACGCTGGTGCGCGCCGGCGTGCGCTTGGCCGGCGTCCGGGCCGTCGTGGACTTCGTCGTCGAGGTGCGGGCGGTGGTCGTCTTGGCGCCGGCGGCCTTGGTCGCCGGCTTCGCGGCGGTGGTGCGCGCGGTCGTCGACCGGGGCGTCTTCGGGGTGGTGCTCGTCTCGACCGACGCAGTGGCCTCCGGAGCATCGGCAGCTGCAGCAGCCGACTTCGCGGGCGTGCGCTTCGCAGCGGTGGTGCGCGCCGTCGTCGACTTGGTGGCCGTGGTCTTCGCCGTCGAGGTCCGAGCGGTCGTCGAGCGTGCCGTGGTCGTCTTGGGTGCCGGCTTCGTGGCGTCCCCGGGCTCCCCCGAGGTCTCGCTCGCCGACGTGGCGCGGGTGCGGGGCGTGCTCGGCCGCTTCGCCGGGGCCTTCGCCGTTCCGGCAGCCCGAGGCGTCGTCGAGCGGGGTGCGCGCTTCGGTGCCGCAGCGGCCTGATCGTCGGAAGGGGTCGACGGCGCAGGTGCGCCGGCGGCATCGGCGGTGTTCGGCGTGCCCGGACTCGTCGGCGTGCCGTCGGCAGGCGCCGGCTGCTGAGCGGGATCTGGCGGAGTCGTGGAAGTCACCAAGCAAACCTACCAACAGCGGCGGCCGGAGCGGACAGCGGAGTCTCAGGATGAACGGTTGACACATCTCCCCCAAGCTGTGTAAACGCCGGGTGGTCGATCACAAAACGACAACGGACCCTGGGAACCCCTGACAGACGGAGTTCACCGCGGCTAGCCTGTATTTTGGCATAACGGAGTGTCTTTCAATGCACGTCTTGGTTAATCCTCGGTGAATCGTCCACAGCATCGTGGCACCGCGTGATTCCATACCCACACTGAGGAGAACAACGTGACCACCCAGGTAGTGATCCTTGCCGCAGGGATGGGCAGCCGTCTCGGCCGCTCGCTTCCCAAGCCCCTGACCGAGCTCAGCGACGGCCGCACCATCATGCAGCAGCAGTTCGACAACATCCACCACGCGTTCGGAGCGAGCGCCAAAGTGACGATCGTCGTCGGCTACAAGCTCGAGCACATCATCGAAGCGTTCCCCGACGCCTCCTTCGTCTACAACGAGCAGTACGACCAGACCAACACCTCGAAGAGCCTCATGCGCGCCCTCGCGGCGTCTCAGGCCGGTGGCGTGCTCTGGATGAACGGCGACGTCGTCTTCGACCCGGCCGTCCTCGACCGCGCTGCCGCGATGATCGCCAAGGACCGTTCGTTCGTGACCGTCAACACCTCCAAGGTGTCCGACGAGGAAGTCAAGTACACGACGAGCGCCGAGGGCTACATCAAAGAGCTCTCGAAGACCGTCGTCGGCGGGCTGGGCGAGGCCGTGGGCATCAACTACATCTCGTCGCAGGACAAGACGATGCTCCACCGCTACCTGACCAAGGTCGGCGACCAGGACTACTTCGAGCGCGGCATCGAGCTCGCCATCGAGCGCGAGGGCATGCTCGTCGAGCCGGTCGACATCTCCGACCTCTACGCGGTCGAGGTCGACTTCGCCGAGGACCTCGAGCGCGCGAACCTCTTCGTCTGAGGTCCCCGTCCACATCGCACACGAACGCCGTCCCGACGCTGAGCGTCGCGGGCGGCGTTCCTGCGTCACCTCGATAAGGTTGGTCACGTGAGTTCTTCAGCTGAGACGCGGCCAAGGATGTCGCGATCGGCGAGGTACCGCCACGCGCTCTGGATCCTGACGGTCCGAGACCTGCGCGTGCGCTACTCGACGAGCGCGCTCGGCTACGTGTGGTCCATCCTCGACCCGCTCGTCATGAGTGGGATCTACTGGTTCGTCTTCACGCAGGTGTTCCGGCGCGACGTCGGCGAGGAACCCTACATCGTGTTCCTCCTCGCGGCACTGCTGCCGTGGATGTGGTTCACCGGATCGGTGTCCGACAGCACCCGCGCCTTCCTGCGCGAGGCGAAACTCGTGCGTTCGACGACGATCCCCCGGACCATCTGGGTGAACCGGATCGTGCTGTCGAAGGGCATCGAGTTCCTCGCTGCGCTCCCGGTCCTTGCGGCGTTCGCGATCTTCAGCGGCGCGCAGGTCAACCTCGACATCGTGCTGTTCCCGCTCGCCATCGTCATCCAAGCCGTCCTGACGATCGGGCTCTGCCTGATCGTCGCTCCGCTCGTCGTGTTCTTCCGCGATCTCGAGCGCGCCGTCAAGCTCGTCCTGCGGTTCATGTTCTACGCGACGCCGATCATCTACAGCACGACGGCGCTGCCCGACAGGATCGAGCCCTTCGCGGCGTTCAACCCGCTCAGCGGGATCTTCGCGCTCTACCGTTCCGCGTTCTTCCCACAGGAGCTCAACTGGCACCTCGTGGGTGTGTCCGCCGCCATGTCCACGGTCATCCTCGCGGTCGGTCTCCTCGTCTTCAAGCGCTGCGAGCGCTCCGTGCTGAAGGAGATCTGATGCCCACAGGCAACGCAACCGCCGCTCGGCCGGCGATCTCGGTGGCCGACGCAGGGATCCGGTTCCGGCGCAACCGTGGCGGTCGGCGGAGTTTCAAGGACCTCTTCGCCGGTCGCGACCGACGCTCGAAGCCGGGTGAGTTCTGGCCCCTGCGCCACGTCTCCTTCGATGTCGCCCCCGGAGAGGCCATCGGCGTCGTCGGACGGAACGGTCAGGGCAAGTCGACGCTGCTCAAGCTCGTCGCGGGCGTCGTCCTGCCCGATGAGGGCACCATCGGCGTGCACGAGGGTGTCGCGCCGCTCATCGAGATCACCGGCGGCTTCGTCAACGACCTGACGGTCCGCGACAACGTGTACCTGACGGCCGGCCTCCACGGCATGTCCCGGCGCGAGATCGACGGACGGTTCGACGACATCATCGCCTTCGCCGAGATCGCCGACTTCGTGGACACCCCGTACAAGCATCTCTCGAGCGGCATGAAGGTCCGCATCGCCTTCGCGGTGATCGCACAGCTCGAGGAGCCGATCATCCTCGTCGACGAGGTCCTCGCCGTCGGCGACCGCGCGTTCCGCGAGAAGTGCTACCGGCGCATCGAGGAACTCCTCGATGGCGGGCGCACCCTGTTCTTCGTCTCGCACAACGAGAAGGACCTCCGACGCTTCTGCACGAGGGGGCTCTACCTCGACAAGGGGGCGCTCGTGCTCGACGCGCCGATCGACGACGTGCTCGACCGCTACAACGCCGACTACAACAGCTGAGGCCTGCCAGCAAGCGTCACTCGACCTGCAGTGGGTCGACGTAGACTGGCCGCCCCGCCCACGAGGAGGCCGTCATGACCGGACCGCAGCAGGGACCCGTTCCGGGTCCCGCCCAGTTCCCCACCGCCGCAGCACAGCAGCCCGTGCTGCCTGAGCCGGGATGGGTGCGGGCGCTCGACCGTCTGCTCTGGGTCCAGCGACCGGTGGTCGTGGCACACATCCGGTCGATCCGGCGGATGTACCCGAACGCTACGGCGGACCAGCTCATCCGTGTCCTGGAGCGTCGGTACCTCACGACGGTGACGACGACGGGAGCCGCCGTGGGCGCGACCGCCGTCGTCCCGGCGATCGGGACGGCGACGACCCTTGCGCTCTCCGGTGTCGAGACGGCGGGGTTCCTCGAGGCGACCGCCCTGTTCGCCCAGTCGGTCACCGAGGTCCACGGCATCGCCCTGGCCGATCCGATGCGATCCCGCGCGCTCGTCATGACCATGATGCTCGGCAAGGCCGGAACCGACCTCCTGCGGAACTTCGGATCCCAGGCGGCCGGGAAGGGTATCCCCCGGCAGGCGTTCTGGGGCCAGACGATCACCCAGGGTCTGCCGTCCATGATCGTGGGCCCCGTCGCCGACCAGTTGCGGGTGCGCTTCGTGAAGCACTTCGCGGCGAGCGGCAGCGCCGGCGTCATCGGCAAAGCACTGCCCTTCGGTGTCGGAGCTGCCGTCGGCGGCATCGGCAATCACATGCTCGGCCGACAGGTCGTCCGTGCCGCTCGCCAGGCGTTCGGACCGGCGCCGTTCGTCGTCCCCCTCGACCTCGAGCCACGGATGCGGGCCGTCTCCGGCCGGTCCGGCCTCGGGAAGGTCCGCGACCAGGTGTTCCGTCGCCGGAAGAACCTGGCCATCGAGGCCGGCAGCGAGACGGTCGGCCCGGACGGGCCCGAACAGCGTCCCTGACCACCCTCGGCGCGCTCGGGCTCAGCGCCGACCGGGCCGGTCCGGATGCGGCATCCCTCCAGGTCCATCGCGTACCGTCGGAGGGTGAGACTTCCATTCCTGCGCCGTCCCCAGAAGCCCTTCCCGGAAGGCCGCCACTTCGCGGTGACCTGGGGTCTGTCGGACGACTTCGGCGGCATGACGGAGGCGATGCTCCAGCGCTCGCGCGCGTTCATCCGATTGGCCGACACCCCCGTCGACGTCCTCACCTTCGACCACCGCGCGGACTACCCCGAGTTGGAGGCACGGCTGCGCACGCGAGGAGACCTGATCGACGGCCTGCGGGTCGTCAACCTCTGGGACTGGCTGCGCGACAACCCCCTGCCGGGTGGGTCCCTCGACCTGGCCCGCCACGGGTTCACCCCGCTCCCCCTGGAGGACGGCAGCACGGAACGACGCCGCGGCGACGTGGTCCTCAGCCGCGAGCGTCACGATGAGTCCGGTCAGATCCTGCAGGTGGACGTCTACCGGACCGACGGCACCCTGCTCCTGTCCGACCGCCGCGACACGCGCGAGCGGGGTGTCAAGGGCGGCCGGTCCGTGGTCCTCTGCGACGACCAGGGCCGTCCCGTACGATCCTGGGGGCGCATCTGGTCCCTGTACCGCGCCTGGTTCGACACGCTCACCGCGGGCGCTCCGGCCTGGATGATCGTCGACAGCAAGACCATCGCCCCGTTCGTCCTGAGCTACCGGAAACGCAACGTCGTCACCGCGCATGTCGTGCACGCCTCGCACCTCCAGGGCACGGAACGACCACACGGTCGGCTGCGGGAGTCACGGCGAGCGGTGTTCGAGGCGCTCGACGACTTCGACCTCGTCGCCCTGCTCAGCGACCGCCAGCTCGCGGACGTGACGACCATGCTCGGCGAGCACGCCTCGCTCGGGGTCATCCCGAACTCGCGCGAACTCGTCGCACCGGACGTCGCGCGTGCACCTCGGCCTCGCAGCCGCGGCATGTTCCTCGGTTCGCTCACGGCCCGGAAACGGCCGGCGAACGCGATCCGCGCCGTCCTCGCCACCACCCCGGTGGACGGGCCTCCCCCGACGCTCGACGTCTACGGCGGCGGGGAACTGCTCGACGAGTTGCAGACGCTCCTCGCCGCCGAGGACCCGGACCACCGCGTCGTCCTCCACGGTTACGACCGCTCGGCCCGGCAGCAGCTCGGCTCGGGTTCGTTCCTCGTCATGACCTCGACCTCCGAGGGCTTCCCGCTCGTGCTCATCGAGGCGATGGCAGCCGGGTGTCTTCCCATCGTGGTCGACGTGCCGTACGGGCCGGCCGACATCGTCCGCGACGGTTGGAACGGGTTCCTCGTGCCGTCCGCGGAACCGGCCGTCGTGTCGGCCGCCATCGAGCGCCTGCTCGCCCTTCCTGAAGCCGAGGTCGACGCGATGCGTCGCAACGCGAGAACGACCGCGGAGCAGTACGACGACGAGGCCGTCACCCGTCGGTGGGCTCAGGAGTTGCACGCGGCCGCTCGCCGGAAGAAGCGGAACGCGCTCGTCCCTCGCGTCGGCTGAGCATCCGGGAACGCACCGCAGCGACCCCCGCCTGTACCCCCCGACCGACGCTGCGCGCCAGGCCGTGGGACGGACGCTCGACGAGCTGGAAGAACCCGGCGGCGACCAGCAGGCTCAGTGGGACACCGACGATCCCGACCAGCCACCAACGCTCATCTCCGAACGAGAAGGCGAGTGTGGCCAGGATCGGGGCGTGCACGAGGTACAGGCTGAAGGACACCTTCCCGAGCCAGAGGACCGGCGGCGCCTCGAGGAGCCGACGGGCGAACGGGCTTCCGATGGCGACGACGATGAGGCCGGCCGCGCCCACACCCGACAGGCCCCAGAGCGCCTGACCGAGCGTCGATGAGGATTCGACGAACGGTCGGGAGAGCCAGCTCGCGACGAGCAGGAGCGCGGACCCGCCCGTGAGCAACGCCCATTGCAGCGGGCGGGACCGATCCGCAGCCCAGGCTCGGAGGTCGTCGAGCCGGACGGCGATCAGCGTACCGATGAAGAACGCCGGCAGGTACACGGCGGCGTCCAGTCCCGCGACCCGTCCGAGCACCATGATCACGGACATCAGTGCGGCGACCGGCCACGCCCAGCGGCGCAGCAACCGAGCGAGTAGGACGGCGATCGGGAGGAGGAGCGTGAAGATCAGCTCCCAGCGCAGCGACCACAGGGTGTTCACCAGGGTGTAGCTCGCCGGCGTCAGGGTGGCCTCCCTCAGGAGGTGCAGCGGGTCGACGCTCGTCGCGTTCGCGTTCGCGATCCACTCACCGGTGGTCACCGACGCCGGGTCCCTCGGGATGAGGAGGATGAGGGCGGCGGCGAACAGCAGCGATCCCCACACGGGGAGGTAGAGCCGCACGAATCGGGCGGCGAAGAACCCCGGCCAGCTCGCGCCGCCTCGCAACAGCGGGAGCGCGACGACGAGACCGCTGAGGACGAAGAACACCTGCACGGCCTCGGTGCCGGCGAAGAGCAGCTTGAGCGGCGTCTCGGTCGCGATGTCCCAGGCGGGCTCCGAGATCCGGCCCGTCGCGAAGGGTCGTGCGAGCAACGACACGTGGTAGAGCACCACGACGACGCTGGCGACACCACGGACTCCGTCGAGGGAGGCCAGTCGCCCGGAGGACGGATTCACCTGCCCGACCCTACGCGGTTCTCCTGGGCGCGGACTCAACGGCTCAGGGCGCCTCAGGCGCGTCCTCTGTCGTCGTCATCCTCGTCTTCGTCCTCATCGTCCTCATGCTCGTCGAGCTTCGGCCCGCCATCGGCGTGCGCGAGGGCGAACCGTTCCCATTCCGACATCAGATGCTCGATGGCGCTGTGGAACCTCGCCGTCGTCACTCCGGGCGTCGTGTCGCCGAAGTAGTACTCGACCCAGTGCTGCAGTCGAGCGACCGTCTCGGGATCACCGAGGAGTCGGTCGACGCCGTCGACGATGTCCGCGGCGTCCGACGCATCCAACCACTCGCACGCCGAGAGGTACCCTCCGGTGTCGATCTCCGCCTCCGGGTTCACGGGACGGGTGATCATGAGCGGCTTCCCGCTCGCGAGGCGGTCGTAGACCATCGCGGAGATGTCGACGATGGCCGCGTCCGCCGCCGCCAGCTGCCAACCGAGGTCGGCACCCGTGTCGACGACGTGCTGGGCCGAGGCGTCCGCACGGTTCGCCTCCTGGAGCGCGGCCATGATCTCGCGGTTCGCGCTCGCGTAGGCCGGATCGACGACACCGCTCCTCGGGTGCGGACGGTACACGACGCGGTGCCGCCCGGTCGCGATGAGTGCTCGGACGAGGGCAACGCCGTGGCTCGCGATCGAGCCGTACGCCGCGGCCGCGCGGTCGCCCTCCCAAGTGGGCGCGTACAGGACGACGGTCCGCTCATCGGGCGTGTAGGGCAGTTCGCCCGAATAGTGGTCGGCCTGGGGGCGGCCGATCATGATCGCGCGCTTGTCGAAGTCGTAGTCCCAGAGCACCCGCTCCAGCCGGTTCCTCGCCGCTTGGCCCGCGATGAGGCTGTAGTCGTAGGCTTTGAACTGGTTCGTCGTCATGTACATCTTGTCGCTCTCGCCGTGGTTGACGAAGACGTGCCAGCGGGAGCCGTAGCGGAACATCTGGAAGTTCTTGGCGTTCTGGTTGACGTACAGCACGACGCGGATGTCCTGTTCGGCAAGCGTGCGCTCGAGGGCGACGACCGTCCGGACGTAGGCCGTCGGGATCGGCGACTCCTCGAACAGCTTCGCCGCCGCCGTCGCACCGCGGCTGAGGATGAGGACGGGCCACCTCTTCGACAGTTCGGCGAGCGGCCGGTACCACTGGCGGATCTGGTACATGTTGACGGCGCCGTCCGCGAAGTACACGGCCATCTTGTAGCGCCCCGGCTCGATCACGGGAGCCGCCTGCATCTGCGCCGCGAGGACGGCTCTGGCCCGGCGGTTGGCGAGCAGGTCCTTGGCGAGCGTGATGGCACGACGACCGTCTCTGATCAGGCCCATGTCAGCTCCAGCATCCGTCAAGCGTAACGACGCCAGGTCACGGTGGGATCACGACGGGCGCCCGCCGCTCAGATGACCGGAGGTCGCCCTGCGCGCGTCATCCGCCAGACCGTCCGCCAGCGCAGTGGGCGACGTTCGCCGGGGTCCGTCCGCCAGCCCTCACGCCAGCCGCCGAACCAGGGGCGGAGGGCCTCCGGCTTCCGCCACCACCGGATCACCTGGATCGCGGTCCAGGAGCCCACATACAGCGGAATGAGCGGTACGGGGAGGTTCCGCCGTGCGAGCCAGACCCGGTTCCGCGCGTTGAGCCGGTAGTAGGCGGTGTGCCTCGTCGGTTCGGTCACCGGGTGGTTCGCTTCGAGGGAGGCCTCGTACCAGGCTCGCCTCCCCTGGTCCCAGACCCGCCAGGCGAGCTCGATGCCCTCATGCGCGTAGAAGAACGGGTCGGCCCACCCACCGACGGCGTCGAACACCGACCGCGGCAGCAGGACGGCCGCTTCGAGGCAGGAGAACACGGCGCTCGAATGCCTGGGGTCCTTGTCGCGGGTTCGCGGCACCCAGCGGGACGGCGTCGCGGCACCGTCCGCGTCGGCGAGCCGGGGCTGGATGAGGCCGATGGACCGGTCCGCGTCGAGCATCGCGATGGCGTCGCGGAGGAACGTGGTGGACGGGATGGTCGCGTCGTCGTCGAGGAAGAAGACGAACTCCCCTTGCACCGCCGCGACACCACGGTTGCGTCCGGCGGGGATCCCGAGGTTCTCGGACAGGGCCAGGCCTCGAGCGCCGTCCGGAAGTCCGGTCGGCTGCCAGCCGTTACCGACCACGACCACGTCGAGCTCCACCGCTTGCTGGGCGAGCACGCTCTCCACGGCTGCGGTGAGCTCGACCGGGCGGGTCCCCTGCGTCAGGACCACGACGCCGACGGAGCGCGTGACCGGGATCGGACCGGACATCACGCGTGGAGCCGTTTCGACGAGACGATCGCGACGAAATGACCGACGAGCGTCAGGAGCGCAAGCGGTACGAGGATCGCGAGCACCCAGCGCATCGCCTCGACGTCGCCGACGAACAGACCGACCACGGAAGCGGCGAAGATCACCATGGTGAGTTCGACCGAGTGGAAGAGCCGGTGGAACGGGAGGAACCGCGCCACCGTCCGCGCCGTCGCGAGCAGTCCCCCGCGCGGCGCCGACTCCTCGGTCGAGTAGGTGAGCTTCGGCGCCCCGAAGCCGGCGCGGGCGACCCGCACCATGTCGTTCAGCGCCTTGTTGAGCACGACGAACAGCGCGAGCGCGAATCCGAGGGTGATCCAGACCAGGTCCTCGGGCGCATCCACCGGCAACGCGGCGGCACGGACACCGAGCGCGATCGCGATGAGTGACTCGGTGGAGTAGTGGCCGACGGAGTCCAGGAACGCACCTGCCGGACTCGACGTCCGCCGCCAACGCGCGACCTCGCCGTCGCAGCAGTCGACGAGCATCTGCGTCTGCCCGAGCACGAGTGCGAGGGCCGGACCGCCGAATCCGGGGATGAGGAGCGCGGCGGCCGTCGCCCACCCGGTCAGGATCATCAGACCCGTCACGCCGTTCGCGCTGATGCTCGTGCGCAGCAGCAACCACGTGATGTACGGCGACAGGTCTCGCAGGTAGAGGTCGGCGGTCCAGTGCTCGGCGTTCTTCCGCGCACGGACCTCCGGCGGTTGCGCCACGGCACGGAGTTCGGCGATCGTCCGCGGGGGCGTGAGCCTCGGCCCGGTTCCGGCCGTGCTGGGATCCGACATCTAGACCGCCTTCGGTGGATTGCGCAGCGCGGAGATGCCCTTCGCGAGCGAGCCGTAGCCGAGCACGAACCCGGTGCCCCAGCAGAAGTGGATGCACGGCAGGACGGCGAGCATCCAGAGGCTCGTGCGTATCCCGTCCCGCCCGGTGACGACGATGCTCGCGAGCAGCACGATGGCCGCATAGGCGATGGGGGCCGCGAACCCGAGGAGCAGCCACGGTGTCGCACCCGCCCCCAGCTGGACCAGGCCTCCGAGCCCGAGCAGCGTGCCGAGCACGATGCCGAGCACCAGGACCGGTGGCGCGAAGTAGCGGAGCGTGCCGCGGGTGGGGAAACTCCGGCTGAGTTCGCCGCGCCAGAGTCCGGTGGAGAAGAACTGTCGCGCCAGGGCGCGCATGCTCGCACGCGGGCGGTAGACGACGCGCAACGCGGGCGTGAACCAGACGAGGCCGCCGGCCTGCTTGATCCGGCGGTTGAGCTCCCAGTCCTGTCCGCGTTTGATGCGCTCGTCGAACATGCCCACCCGCATGAGCATCTCGCGGTCGAAGACGCCGAGGTAGACCGTGTCGGCGGGCCCCTCTCGACCGCCGACGTGGTGGGGTGTGCCACCGAGTCCGACACGCGAGCCGTACGCCCGCGCCACCGCCGTCTCGAAGCTCGTGCGTCCCTGGGCGTCCATGATGCCGCCCACGTTCTGCGCCCCCGTGCGGAGCATGGTCTCGACCGCGAGACGCGCGTAGTCGTCGGGCAGCTCCGAGTGGGCGTCGACCCGGATGACGATCGGATGCGTCGACGCGGCGATCGCCAGGTTGAGCCCGGCCGGGGTCGACCCGACGCGGTTCTCCAGCACGTGGATGCGGGGGTCGGCCGCCTGGAGCTCTCGGACGAGCTCGGTCGTGCCGTCGATGCTCGGCCCGACGGCGATCGTGATCTCCACGTCGCCGGCGTAGTCCTGCGCCAGGAGGCTGTCGACAGCTGCTCTGACGTGTCGGACGTCGTTCAACACCGGCATCACGTAGGAGACTCCGGGCGACGACGATGCGTCGGCCTGGCCTGTGTCGTTCGACATGGGGGTTCACTCCGTGTTTCGTTCGATCGAGCCTAGCAGCCGGTCGTCGGGGTGGCCCGGACGCGGAGGACGCCCGCACGGAGGCCGTGCGGGCGTCCTCCGGGGCGTGACGCCCCGGGTGTCAGAGCGCGAGCTCGCCGAGCGTGACCTCGGCGGTCTGCGAGTCGTTGCCGCGGGTGAAGGTGAGCTTCGCCGTCGCCCCCGCCGCGAGCGCCCGCACCTGAGCGGTCAGGTCGTTCGCACCGGTGACCGGGACGCCGTTGAACTCGGTGACGATGTCCCCGGACTTCAGACCCGCGGCCTGCGCGGCGCCGTTGTCGGTGACCTTGTCGATGAGCGCGCCGGCGACCGTGCTCTTGGCGTCGCTCGAGGCGTCCTTCACGGTCGCACCGAGCAGGCCGTGGGTCGCCTTGCCCGTCTTGATGATCTCGTCCGAGACGCGCTTGGCGATGTTCGCCGGGATGGCGAAGCCGACACCGATGCTGCCGCTCTGCGACGACGAGTCGGTGCTTCCGGCGCTCGCGATCGCGACGTTGACCCCGATGAGCTTGCCGGTGCCGTCGACGAGCGCGCCACCCGAGTTGCCGGGGTTGATCGCCGCGTCGGTCTGGATGACCGCGATGGAGATCGAGGAGGTCGGCGCGGTCGGGGTGGTCTGCCCCGGCACGTCGAAGTTCCAGGGGCTCTGGTTGTCGCCGTTCGAGTCGCCGGACCCGCCGTCGTCGCTCGATCCGGAGTCCGGAACGGCGGAGGAGGCGACGGTGATGCTCCGGTTGAGGGCGCTGACGATGCCGTCGGTGACGGTTCCCGCCAGTCCGAGCGGCGCACCGATCGCGACGGCCGTCTCGCCGACGTTGAGCTTGTCGGAGTTCGCGAACTCCATCGGGCTGAGACCCGAGGCGTCTTCGAGCTTGATGACCGCGAGGTCGTAGATCGGGTCCGTGCCGACGATCTTGGCGTTGTACAGCTTGCCGTTCGCATCGGTGACCCGGATGGTCGGGTCGGCGACCTGGCCGTCCAGGGTGACCACGTGCGTGTTCGTCAGGACGTAACCGTCCTTGCTGAGGATGATCCCCGAGCCGGTGCCGGCGCTCTGCCCGCCCTGGACCGAGAGGGTCACGACGCTCGGCCCGGCCGTCGCGGCGATGGCCGTGGTCAGGCTGACGTCGGCGTCGTCGTTGATGGTGAACGCCTTCGAGCCAGCCTCGTTGCTCGAGACACTCGACTTCGTCGCGTTCGTGACCCAGAGCGTCGCCCCGGCGCCGGACGCTCCTCCGATGAGGGCGCCGACGGCGAGCATCGCGACCATGCCCGCCAGCGGGCGGTTGGTCTTCTTCGTGCGCGCTGCCGGAGGCGTCGGGACACCGGGGTGCTGCCCGGTCGGCTGCTGGGCGTACGGGGACGCACCGTAGGGACCGTGTTGCTGACCAGGCTGCGGCTGTGCCGTGGGCTGCTGACCGGTGGGCTGCTGGTACGCGGCGTACGGGTTCGGCTGCTGCTGACGGGAGAAGGCTGCGGACGGGTGCTGCGGCGCCTGCTGGTACGGCGAGCCCTGCTGGGCCGCGCCGTACGGCTGCTGCGTCGGCTGACCGGCGGGCGGTGCGATCGGTGGCATCGCGGTCGGGGGCGGGAAGTACGCTCCTGAGGTCGACGGCCGTGCCTCGCCCGCGGGAGGCACGGTGCCGCCCGCCTGCTCAGCGGGCGCGGACTGCGGCGCGGTCTCACCGTTCGGGGTGGACTGGGGGTGTTCGGCGGGGTGCTGTCCGTCTGCGGTGTCGGTCATGGCGATTCTGCTCCTTCCAAGCGCAGTCAGCTTCCCGTGCTGAGCTGAGTGTTTCATTCGCGCCCGCTGTGCGCCGGCTAGGGCTTCGCCGTAAGGACCTGCGCACGGTGTCCTAGATTGGGAGCGGCCCGCGCCCGCGGCCACGGAAGGATATCGACATGGTGGTTGACGGACCCTGGCGGCGCACCGCCGAAGGCGCCGGCCTCGTCGACGAGGACGGACACGTCTCGTCGACGATCTTCGCGGAGATGAGCGCGCTCGCGCTGCAGACCGGAGCCGTCAACCTCGGCCAGGGGTTCCCCGACGAGGACGGACCCGAGGCAGTCCTCGCCGAGGCGATTGCGGCCATCGAGCGCGGTGAGAACCAGTACCCACCCGGCCCGGGCACCCTCGACCTCCGCACCGCGATCAGCGAGCACCAGCGACGGTTCTACGGTCTTCAGCCCGACCCGCAGGGAGAGGTGCTCGTCACCGCCGGAGCGACCGAGGCGCTCGCCGCGACCCTGCTCGCCCTCGTCGAGCGCGGCGACGAGGTCGTGACCTTCGAGCCGTTCTACGACGCGTACGGCGGACTCATCGCCCTCGCCGGTGGGCGGCACCGGACGGTCAAACTGCGCGCACCCGACTTCCAGCCGGACCCGGACGAGCTCCTCGCCGCCGTCACCGACCGGACCAGGGTCATCCTGGTCAACACGCCGCACAACCCGACCGGCACCGTCCTCGACCACGCGACGCTCGACCTGGTCGCCGAGTTGGCGGAGCGCCACGATGCGATCATCGTGACCGACGAGGTCTACGAGCACCTGACCTTCGACGTCCGGCACGTTCCGATCGCGACCTTGCCGGGTGCCGCCGGACGCACACTCACGATCTCATCCGGTGGCAAGACCTTCAGCACGACCGGGTGGAAGATCGGCTGGTTGAGCGGACCCCGCGAACTCGTCTCGGCCGTCTCGACAGTCAAGCAGTACCTCAGTTACGTCAACGGCGCACCGTTCCAGCCGGCGATGGCGACCGGACTCCGACTGCCCGACGCCTCGTTCACGGCCATCGCCGACGGCCTGCGCGGCAAGCGGGACCTCCTGAGCGCGGGCCTCTCAGCCGCCGGTTTCGACACCTTCCGTCCGGACGGCACCTACTTCATCGTGGCCGATGCGGCACCGTTGGGCTTCGACGATGCTGCGGCGTTCTGCCGGGCGTTGCCCAAGCTCGCCGACGTCGTGGCGGTGCCGCTGTCGGCCTTCTGCCTCGACCGGCACGACCCGGACTACGCGTCACTGCTCCGGTTCGCGTTCTGCAAACGCGTCGACGTGCTGGAGCGGGCCGTCGACGGTCTCGCCCGACTCCGCGGCTGAGGCTCCGACGCACGAGACGACGGGCACCGGATCGCTCCGGTGCCCGTCGTCTCATCGATCCGCTACTTGGTGAGCGAGTCCACGTACTCCTGGTTGTCGCTGATCCACTGCTTGACGACCGGCGCGTAGTCCTTCGAGTCGCCCTCGTTGAACATCGCGTTCTCGAGCGAGAACAGTCGCTCCGAGTCGAAGTCGAAGTCCTTCAGCCACCCGGCGAGCGTCGGGTACTCATCCGCGAAGTCGGCCTTGCCGAAGCTGTGGATGCCTTCGGCGTCCCCGAGGGCACCCTTCGGGTCCTCGAGGTCCTTGATCGGGAACGCGTCGTAGGCCCAGTGCGGACGCCACAGCGTGACGGCGATGTTCTCGCCGGCGTCGGTCGCGGCCTTCAGCTCCGAGAGCATCGCCGGGGTGCCCGAGGTCAGGAACTCCCAGTCGTCGAGGCCGTACTCGGGGATGACCTTGTCCTGGGTCGCTTCGGTCAGGCCAGCACCGGGGTCGATGCCGACGAGGCGGCTGTCGAAGAGGTCCGCGTTGGCCGCGAGGTCCTCGAGCGAGTCGACAGGGGCGTCCTCGTTGACGGCGATCGTGAGCTTGGCGTCGGTGTTCCAGGCGCCGAGGTCGACGACGTCGTCACCGAACTTCTCGATGTAGCTCGCGTGGGTCGTCGGCAGCCAGACGTCGAGCGTCAGGTCGTAGTCACCGGTGCTGAGGCCGGAGAACACCGGGGCGGGCTCCGCCTCCTCGAGGGTGACGTCGTAGCCCTGCTCCTCGAGCACGGCCTTCCACAGCTCGGAGGCCGCGATGCCCTCGTCCCAGCCGCTGAACACGGCGATGGTCACCGCCTGCTTGTCGCCGTTCTCGAGCGTCTCATCAGCGGCGCCGGCGGAGCAGCCGGAGATGGCGAGCGTCGCCGCCGCCCCCGCTGCGATGGTGGTTGCGATCTTGGTGCGGTACTGCATGTTCGATGATTCCTTTCGTCCCGCGTGACGCGGGGATCGGTGTCGTCGGATGGAAAGCTGTGTGCCGGTGGGTCACCGCACGGCGGTCGGCGACTCGGCGGGGGTGCGCTGCTCCTCGCCTGAGGCGGTGCTGTCGGTCGTCGTGGTGCTTGCGGCCGGTGCCGGGCGGATCCCGGCGGGCGAGGCCGGGGCAGCCTTCGTACGCTTGCCGCGCTGCTTGCGACCGCCGCCGAGGGAGGCGGTGAGACGGTCCAGGAAGATCGCCAGGATGACGACCGACAAGCCCGCTTCGGAACCGAGCTGGATGTCGATCCGGGAGAGGCTCTTGACGACGTCGCCTCCCAGGCCGCCGGCGCCGACCATTCCGGCGATGACGACCATCGAGAGCGAGAGCATGATGACCTGGTTGACTCCGGCCATGATGTTCGGCATCGCGAGCGGCAGCTGGATCTGGCGCAGGATCCGCCAGGAGGAAGCACCGAACGCGTTGCCGGCCTCGACGACCTCGCGGTCGACGTTGCGGATCCCGAGTTCCGTGAGACGGACTGCCGGGGCCAGCGCGAAGACGATCGTCGCGACGATGCCCGGGACGACGCCGATGCGGAACAGGATGAGCGCGGGGATGAGGTACACGAACGCAGGAGTCGTCTGCATGAAGTCGAGCAACGGGCGGATGATCGACGACGCGACCTTCGAGCGGGCCGCCAGGATGCCGAGGGGGATCCCGATCACGATGGCGATGAGACCGGCCACGAGCACGAGCGAGAGCGAGTCCATCGCGTTGTCCCACTGCTCGACGCCGACGATGATCAGCAGCCCGACCGCGGAGCCGACGGCGAACACCGGGCCCCGCGCGACGAAGGCCAACAGCGCGGCGACGATGATGATCACCCAGAACGGCGGACCGCTGAGCACGAGGTCGACGCCGTCGTACAGCCCCTGGAAGACGCTCCGGATGACGTCGAAGACGGGCTGGAAGACGTCGGTGATGAAGTCGACGAAGGCTTCGACCCACGCACCGATCTCGGGGCGGGTGATGGCGTCCAGGAACCCGGACGACTGGAGACGGATGCCGTTCATCGGACACTCCCTTCCGGCAAGCTCGCTGCCGGTTCGGCGGCGCTGGTCTCGATCGACGAGGTCACGTCGTCGGGGTGCTGCGGGTCCTCCGCGGTCGACCGGAGGGTCGCCGTGATGAGCTCGACAGGCACCGTCGCCGGCGGTCCGACGAGGCTGATCTCATCCGTGTTGGTCGGGACGTTGCCGACGGCGGCGAGCAGGGTCACCCGAGGGACGACGCCGAGCAGGCGCGTCCGCTCGTCCACGACGGCGACGGGCAGGGCACTCTCGACGGCGGACTCGAAGAGGTCGACGAGTGCCGCCTCCGGCGAGACCGTGGCGAGGTCGGCGGTGATGACGCTCCCGAGCTGGTGGTCGCCCGCCCGGACGAGACGCAGCACGTCCTTGTCGCGGACGACGCCGAGGAGCTGCCGGCCCGGACCGACCACGAAGGCGGTCGAGGTCTGCAGGTCGCGCATGATGCGCAGGGCAGCCCGGGGTCCGGCGGACGCGGAGACGACGGAGCGCGCGGGTTCCATCACGCCACCGGCGGTCAGGACGCGGGCGCGGTCGACGTCCTGGACGAACTGGGCGACGTAGTCGTTCGCCGGGTCGGTCAGGATGTCGTTCGGGGTGCCGACCTGGACGATCCGGCCGTCACGCATGACGGCGATCCGGTCGCCGAGGAACATCGCCTCGTTGAGGTCGTGGGTGATGAACACGATGGTCTTGCCGAGCTCGGCCTGCAGCTCGACGAGCTGCTCCTGCATCTCGCGGCGGATGAGGGGATCGAGCGCGGAGAACGCCTCGTCCATGAGGAGGATGTCGGTGTCCGAGGCGAGTGCGCGGGCGAGGCCGACGCGCTGCTGCATCCCGCCTGAGAGCTGGCCCGGGAGCTTGTCCTCCCAGCCTGCGAGCCCGACGCGCTCGACGACGGCCTGGGCCCGCTCGCGTCGTTCAGCGGCCGGCACACCCTTCACCTCGAGTCCATAGGCGGCGTTCTCGAGCACTGTGCGGTGCGGCAGGAGGGCGAAGTGCTGGAAGACCATCGAGATGTTGTCCTGTCGGACCGCACGCAGCTGCTTCGAGGACACCCCCGAGATCGGCTTCCCGGCGATGGTCACGGTGCCCGCCGTCGGCTCGAGCAGGCCGTTGAGCATCCGGATCAGCGTCGACTTGCCCGAGCCGGAGAGGCCCATCACGACGAAGATCTCGCCCTGCTTCACCTCGAACGAGGCGTCGATGACGGCTGCGGTGGTCCCGCCGGAGGCGAGTTCGTCACGCGCGGCACCGGCCTGCAGGCGTTTCACGGCTTCCTTCGGCTTCCTGCCGAAGACCTTGTACAGTCCCGTCGCGGAGACGGCAATCGTTTCGGTCATGTGTTCTCCTGGAAGCGCACGCGGAACCGCGGTGCGCTCTTCCTGTCGATCGTCAGGCCGGGTCGAACGGCTCTCGATCCGCCCCATCGGCGCACTGATGGACAGCGCGCGGGCTCGGATCACGTGGGGCGACAACGGCTACCGCGTGGCGTTCGACCGTACGTCCAGCACGCCGTCACGGTGCGACAGGGGGCGGGACGCGGTTACGTAGGTCAGCCCTTGCGGGCCGTCGACAACGCTAACGAAACTCACAGCTGCTGGCTAATCGACGATCCCCCGAAAGGCGGACATCGCGCACGGCCTCCATGGCAAAACCGAACATGGTCAGGGTTTTCCGTCGAGTCCTTCGTTATGCGTTCGTGACCTTCGCCCGGCCGGTACAGCCGCGGATCACCGTCACTCCCCCACCGCGACGCCGATGAACGAATGATCGAACACCAGACTCGTGCGCGTCGAGGCGACCGTCGGATCCGCCGACAGGTGCTCGACGACGAAGTCGCGGATGTGGGCGCTGTCCCGCGCCGCGAGATGGATGACGAAGTCCTCGGAGCCGCCGAGGAAGAACACCTGCACGACCTCCGGGAGCTGTCGGATGCCGGCGCTGAACTCGGCGATACGGGCTCGAGCCCCCGCCCTGATGTTGACGCTGATGAGCGCCTCGAGACCGAGCCCGACCGCGACCGGATCGATACGCGCCGAGAACCCCGTGATCACGCCGCGATCGACGAGCGACCGCACCCGGGCGACGCACGTCGAGGGCGCGATGCCGACGAGCTCCGCCATGCGGGCGTTCGTCATGCGCGCGTTCTCCTGGAGGAGCCGCAGGAGTGCGTGATCGACGTCGTCGAGGTCCGCACTGCTGTGCAGATTGTTCGTCATGCTGCGTCTGCTTTCGATCTTTTCCGAATCATCATCGATTTTTACGGGAAGTTCCGTGAAAGCTGCGGTGTTCATGACCCTGAAACGCAGCAACCTCAGAATAGTCGCACACCGTCCACCGACGAGCGGGAGAGCCGAGCCTTGGCCCAGCCTGCGAGAGGAACCAGCCATGCGAATCGGCATCCCCACGGAGATCAAGAACAACGAGAACCGGGTGGCGGCGACGCCCGGCGGCGTCCACGAACTCGTCCGACACGGCCATGAGGTCGTCGTCCAGGCGGGCGCCGGCCTCGGGTCCGGCAATCCCGACGAGGCGTATCGCTCCGCCGGCGCGACCATCGCCGCCGATGCGGCCTCCGTATGGGCGGCGGGCGACCTCCTGCTCAAGGTGAAGGAGCCCGTCGCCGCCGAGTACGGCTTCCTGCGGGCCGACCAGACGCTCTTCACCTACCTGCACCTCGCAGCGGACCGACCCCTCACCGACGCCCTGCTCGCCTCTGGGACCACCGCGATCGCCTATGAGACCGTCCAACTCCCCAATCGCTCCCTGCCGCTCCTGCAGCCGATGAGCGAGGTCGCGGGACGACTGTCGACGCAGGTCGGCGCGTACCACCTCATGCGAGCCACCGGCGGACGCGGAATCCTCCTGGGCGGCGTGCCCGGAACCCCCAAGGCGAAGGTCGTCGTCATCGGCGGCGGGGTCGCGGGCGAGCACGCCGCGGCCAACGCGCTCGGCATGCAGGCGGACGTCACGATCATCGACATCTCCATCCCTCGCCTGCGCGAGCTGGAGAACCGTTTCGCTGGGCAGATCCAGACCAGACCGTCATCGGCGTACGAGATCGCGGAGCAGCTCCGCGACGCCGACCTCGTCATCGGCTCGGTCCTCATCCCCGGGGCTCAGGCCCCGAAGCTCGTCACCGACGCCATGGTGGCGGACATGAAACCCGGCTCGGTGCTCGTCGACATCGCGATCGACCAGGGCGGCTGCTTCGAGGGCTCCCGGCCGACGACGCACGACGACCCGACGTTCCGGGTCCACGACAGCCTGTACTACTGCGTGGCCAACATGCCCGGCGCCGTCCCGGAGACCTCGACACGCGCGCTGACCAACGCCACCCTCCGGTACGCACTCGCCATCGCCGACCAGGGCACGGGAGCAGCAGTGGCCGCCGACGCAGCGCTCCGCGCGGGCGTCAACGTCCACGCGGGTGCGGTCACCAACGCCGGCGTGGCAGCAGCGTTCGGCCTCCCCGTCGCGACGATGGACTGACCCACCGCTCGCCGGCTGCGGGCGACTATCTCCGCAAACGACGAAATCCCGGTCTCGAGGAGACCGGGATTTCATCTTTTCTGTTGCAGGGGCAGGATTTGAACCTACGACCTCTGGGTTATGAGCCCAGCGAGCTACCGAACTGCTCCACCCTGCGGCACAAGAGATAAACCTAGCATGCATTCTGGGGCCGTGCAAATCGCGTACCGCCAAGGACCCCGTCGCCGGCAGAATCCCTCCCCCTGGAACGCCGAACGGCGTCGCCCGTCAGGGCGACGCCGTTCAGATCGTGGGCTCGGAATCAGCCGTTCAGCAGCGCGAGAGCCTGCGCGAGAGCGTCCGACACCTTCTTGTCCGCCACCCCGTAAGCAGCCCAGTCGCCGCTCGCCATCGCGGCGTCCTTCTCGACCATCGCAGCCTTCGCCTGGTCGAGGAGCGTCTTGATCTGAGCGTCGACCGTCGGGTCACCCGTGCTCGGGGTCGTTCCACCGTCGGTGCCGCCTCCGGTGTCCGTGCCGTCCGTCGGGGGTGTGGTGCTGTCTCCCGGCACGTTCGTGTCACCGGCGTCGGCACCCGAGTCTCCACCGAACAGGACGTCGAGCGCTTCGTCGAGGGTGTCCTCGAACGCGATCTTGTCGCCGAAGGCCACGAGCACCTTCTGCAACAGCGGGAAGCTCGTGTCGCCCGTGGACTTCACGTACACCGGTTGGACGTACAGCAGCCCACCTCCGACGGGCACCGTCAGCAGGTTGCCGTTCAGCACCTCGGTCTGACCCTGCTTCAGGATGTTGATCTGGCTCGACACGCTCGGGTCGGAGTCGAAGGTGTTCTGCACCTGACCAGGGCCCGGCACGGTGTCGTCCTTCGGGAGGGTCAGCAGTCGGATCTTGCCGTAGTCGGAACTCCGCTTACCGTCCTCGGCGCCGGCGTTCGCGTCGACCGCGAGGTAGCCGGTGAGCACGTTCCGCGACTGTTCACCGCCCTGACGAGGGATGAACGTCGAGTACAGCGAGAAGGAGGGAGACTCCTGGCCAGGCAACTGCATCGTCAGGTAGTAGGGCGGCTGATAGGTCTTGTTCGTGTCGGTCGACTGCGGATCGTTGGGGGTGACCCAGGCGTCCTCACTCGAGTAGAACGAACCGGCGTTGGTGACGTGGTACTGACCGAGCACCGAGCGCTGGACCTTGAAGAGATCGGCCGGGTACCGCACGTGGCTCATCAAGTCGCCGGACATGTCCGACATCGGCTTGACCGTCGACGGGAACACCTTCTGCCAGGTCTTGAGGATCGGGTCCTGGTCGTCCCAGCTGTAGAGCGTGACCTTGCCGTCGTACGCGTTGACGGTCGCCTTCACCGAGTTCCGGATGTAGTTGACGTCGTCGAGCGCGTAGTTCTGCGCCGGCGTGACCGAGTCGGAGATGGTGTCCGACAGGCTCACGGTCTTCGAGTACGGGTAGCTGGCGCTCGTCGTGTATCCGTCGACGATCCAGACGATCTGACCGTCCACCACCGACGGGTAGGGGTCGGAGTCGAGCGTCAGGTAGGGGGCGACCTTCTGGACCCGGGTGAGCGGGTCGCGGTCGTAGAGGATCTGCGACTTGCTGTTCACGGAGTCCGACAGGAAGATCTGCTCGGACTGGAACTTCAGGGCGTAGACGAGCTTCTTGAAGACGTTGTCGAGCTTGGGCCCGCCGTCGCCGTCGAAGGTGGTGTAGGTCTGCGACTCGCCCTGGGTGCCCGACGGATAGTCGAGTTCCACCGGGTCGGAGCCCTTGGGGGCACCGACGATGGAGTAGTCGGGCGACTGCTCGCCGAAGTACACGCGCGGCTCGAAATCGCCGAGCGAGCCGGTGGTGGGGATGCCGGACTCGAGGAAGACCGGCTCGCCGGAGGCCGAGCGCTGGTTGCCGTAGGCGGCGACCAGCCCGTACCCGTGGGTGTACACCACCGTGTTGTTGATCCACGACTGCGAGTTGTCGAGACCGGCGACGTTGAGTTCGCGGACCGCGACGACGGCGTCCTGCGTCTTGCCGTCGATGTTGTAGCGGTCGACGTCGAGCTGCTTGTCGAAGGAGTAGAACTGCTTGAACTGCTCCAGCTGGGCCACGGATGCGCTCACGAGCGACGGGTCGATGATCCGGATGTTCGCCGTGGTCTCGGCGTCCTGACGGAGCGCGCCGGGAGTCGCGTCGGTGGTCGCCGCGTACTCCTCCTCCTCCACGCCGGCGATCCCGTAGGCGTCGCGCGTCATGTCGATGTTCCGCTTGATGTACGGCGTCTCGAGACTCTTCGCGTTCGGCTCCACCTGGAAGCGCTGGACGATCCACGGGTAGAGGCTGCCGACGATGAGCGACGCGACGATCAGCAGCGCTGTGCCGACGAGCGGCAGACGCCAGCGGCCGGTGAACGCGGTGACGACGAACAGGACGGCGACCATGAGCGCGATCCCGGCGAGGATCACCCGACCGGGGATGGTCGCGGCGACATCGGTGTACGAGGCTCCGGTGATGAGCGTGCCGGTGTCGTTCAGGGTCGTGTACTGATCGAGCCAGAGGCTGACGGCCTGCAGGATGAGGTAGAGCGCGGCGAGCACCGAGATCTGTACGCGGGCCGCCATCGAGATCCAGACCTCGCGGCTGACCACCCGGATGCCTCCGTAGAGGTAGGTGACGACGGCGGTGGCGATCAGGGCGATCAGGACGACCGCCGAGGAGAAGGCGACCACGGCCTGGAAGAACGGCAGGTCGAAGAGGTAGAACGAGACGTCGAGGTTGAACTGCGGGTCCTTGGTGCCTGCGGGCGTGCCGTTCATCCAGAGCAGGACCAGCTGCCAGCGCGAAGCGGCGGCGACACCGCCGAAGAGGCCGAACAGCGCGGGGATACCGTAGGTCGCGAGTCGGCGCAGCGGCTCGACGACCTGCTGGTAGCGGTCGACCTGGGAGCTGAGCTTCGCGTACACCGGGCGTGTCCGGTAGGCGATCTCGATCGCGAGCCACACGGGCAGGGCCATACCCACGAACCCGACGAGGAACATGGCGATCGCCGCGATCCACTGCGTGGTCAGGACCTCGGTGAAGCCGAGCTGTTGGAACCACAGCAGGTCGGCGTAGAACCCCGAGAACACGAAGAACCCGATCAGGAGCGCGGCGATGATCGCCACCGTGATCGCGATCGGGGCGCGTCGGCGCTGAGTGGACAGGGGCTTCTCTGCTGCTGCGGATGTCACGTGTGGCCTCTTCAGATAGGGGTCGTCCCACCCATCCTAAAGCGGCCGGGCTGGGAGAGCGCCCGAAGCGTTCAACCGGCCGAGCAGGTGGGCAGCTTGCTCGTGTCGGCTCCGTCCGCGATGGCCTTGAGCGCTGCGAGCGAATCGTCGAGGGTCTTCACGGCGAAGACCGTCAACCCGTCGGGAACGTGTCCGACGACCTCGTCGCAGTTGCTCTCCGGCGCGAGGAACCACTCGGCACCGGCGTCCTTCGCGCCGAACAGCTTCTGCCGGATGCCGCCGATCGCGCCGACGTTGCCGTCGGCGTCGATCGTCCCGGTCCCGGCGACGTCCTTCCCGCCGTTGAGCTCACCCGGGGTGAGCAGGTCGATCATGCCGAGCGCGAACATCATCCCGGCGCTCGGGCCGCCGACGTTGTCGAGCTGGATGGTGATGTCGACGGGGAGGTCGTAGGTGGTCTTGGTACCGATGCCGATCACGGTCGAGGTCGTCCCGTCGGACGCGGTCGCGGTCGTCGGCGTGATCTCGACGGTGCTCGCCGCTCCCCCGCGCACGATGTCGAGCGTGACCGGCTTGTCCGTGCCGTTGGCGTTGATCGCGTCCCGCAGGGCCGCCAGGCCGGTCACCGGCGCACCGTCGACCGCGACGATCTCGTCGTCGAGCTGCAGCACACCCTGCGCGGGGGCACCCTCCGCGATCTGTGCCACCACGATGTGCTCGGGGACCTCGTACCCGAGCTCACGCAACGCCGCCGCGACCGAGTCCTGCTGCGAATCGACCATGAGGGTCGCGTTCTGCTCGTCGCGCTGCTCGGTCGTGACGCCGGGCGGGAAGTAGAGGTCCATCGGCACGACGGCGCGGCTCGGGTCGAACCAGGCCGAGACGATGTCGAGCCAGCCCGGGCTCCGTTGCGGATTCCCGACCAGCTGGACCGTCAGCATGTCGAGGGTGCCGCCGGTGTCGTAGGTCTGCTCGTCGTGGACCTCGATGAGCGGGACGTCGCCGTCGTCGCCCTCGGTCGTACCCAGCACGTTGAACACGGGACCCGGCTGTTCGATGACGTACGGCGCGGGTACCGCCGACAGCACTCCGAGGAGGACGAGCGAGAGGCTGAGCACGATCCACCCGAACCGGGCGCGACGATTGCGACCCTGACCGGTCGGCGCCGAAGCGGTGGGAGCCTCATCGGCGAAGAGCGACATGCAAGCCTTCCGGAGTGTTCGCGGTGGGCGGAAACCCGACCAACCATACCCCGGCGATTCTTCAGCGAGGTGCGACTAGCGTAGAAGGCCCAGCACCGAGCTATCTGAGAGGCGGCTGACGTGCCAGAGGATTCCGACAAGAGTCCGGAGGACGAGTTCCGCGACATGCTCCGCGAGCTCCTCTCCGGCAACGGTTCGTTCGACCCGAGCCAGCTCGCCGGCGCCGCCGGCCTCCCCAGCGATCCGGCCAGTCTCGCTGCGCTCATGTCGCAGCTCCAGGGCGCACTCCGCTCCGGTGGGGACGGCATCAACTGGGACACCTCGCTCCAGCAGGCGAAGACCATCGCCGGGGACGGCTCCCAGGACACGACGCCCGAGCAGCGTGCGGCGTTCGAGCAGGCGTTCCACATCGCCTCCCTGTGGCTCGCCGACGTCACCGACGTGGCCGAGCTGTCGAGCGAACCGGCCCTGTACACGAGGACCCGCTGGGCCACGAAGACCATGCCGTTCTGGACGCAGCTCGCCGAGCCGGTGGCCACGAACATCGCGAACGCCCTGACCGGCGTGCTCACGGAACGCGCGCCCGAGGAGCTGTCGAGCATGATCGCGAACGCCGGACAGCTCGTCCGCGGCATCGGCGGCACGCTCTTCGCGATGCAGCTCGGACAGGTCGTCGGTCAGCTCTCCAAGGAGGTCGTCTCCGGCGGCGACATCGGCATCCCACTGCTCGACGACAACGAGGCAGCCCTGGTGCCCCAGAACGTCGCCGACTTCGGCGAGGGTCTCGACATCCCGGCCGATCAGGTCCAGATCTACCTCGCGGTCCGTGAACTCGCGCACGCACGACTCTTCCGTCACGCCCGCTGGCTCCGCCTGCACCTCATCTCCTCGATCACCGACTTCGCGCGCGGCATCCGGATCGACACCGAGCGACTCGAGGAACTCGCCGAGAGCTTCGACCCGTCGAACCCCGAGGAACTCCGCGAGGCCATGACGAGCGGAGCGCTCATCCCCGCCCGCACGGAGGCACAGGACGCGAGCCTGGCTCGACTCGAGACGACGCTCGCCCTCATCGAGGGCTGGGTCGACGTCGTCACCGCGGCAGCCACCGAGCGTCTCCCCCGCTCCGCGGCCATCGCGGAGACCGTCCGCCGACGCCGCGCCGCCGGTGGGCCGGCCGAACAGGCCCTGGGTGCACTCGTGGGACTCGAACTGCGCCCCCGCCGGCTGCGTGAGGCTGCGCAGATGTGGCAGCAGGTCACCGATGCCGTGGGCACCGCGCAGCGCGACGCCCTGTGGTCGCACCCCGACCTCGTGCCCACCGCAGCCGACATCGACGCCCCGGAGGCCCTCATCGCGCGCCTCGAAGCCGAGGCCAGGGGTGAGCGTCCGGAGCAGGACGAGATGGATCTCGCGCTCGAAGACCTCCTCCGCGGCGAGGAACGCGGCGACCAGCACGACGACGAGCCCGGTTCGGAGCCCTCCGGCCCGAACGGTGCCGGCGGCCCCCCGGTCTGACCCACGGCGACGCTCCACAGCTCGTCCTACCGGGCGAGCTGTGGACAGTGCCGACGCGACCGGTCGTCGACCCGCCATCATCGATGGATGACGACGCGCCTCGATCCCAGGAGACCACTGCTCTGGCGGACCCCGCACAGCCTGCAGGTGGGCGTCGATGAAGCGGTCGTGCTCGACAGCGTCCGGACCGAGACCGAGCAGGTCGTCGCGGCACTGCGTGCCGGCTTCCCTGACCTGGTCGAACGACGACTGCCGGACGCGTTCGACATCCCGGCCCAGGAGTTCGATCGCGTCCTCTCGACACTCGACCCGGTGATCGAGCACCACGGCCCCACCTCCGGAACCGCCATGACGCACCGGGTCGTCGTGGACGGCGCGAGCCCGGCGGCCGAGCTCGTCCGACGCCTCCTCTCCGAGCAGGAGGCGGTCGCACTCCTGCCTCCGGAGTCCGTGTCGACGGAACCCGGGCCGCAGCCCGACCACGTCGACGTCGCCGTCCTCTTCGCCGACTTCGTCATCCCGCCGAGTCGGTACACGCGCTGGCTGCGCGACGACGTCCCGCACCTGCCGGTCGTCTTCAGTGATCGTGTCGTCAGGATCGGGCCGTTCGTGACACCCGGTTCAGGGCCGTGCCTGCACTGCGTGGAGCTGCACCGCACCGACGACGATCCGACCTGGCCGGCCGTCGCATCCCAGCTCCTCGGCCGCCGTTCACCGCTCGACACCCAGCTCCTCGGCGCGGAGGTCGCGACCCGCGTGACCCGCCTGGTGATCCGCCATCTCGACGCGTCCCAGCCCATCCTCGCGAGCACCCAGCTGGTGGTCGACGCCGCGACCGGCGGGGTCAGGCGCCGCGTCGTCCGGGAGCACCCGAGGTGCGCATGCCGAGCTCTGCCAGGAACCGCGACGGCTCGCGTCGACCACCGCGTTGCTGCGTCTCGGACCAGGACAGGTGGAGCAGCCGCTTGGCACGCGTGATACCGACGTAGAGAAGCCTCCGTTCCTCGTCCGCCTGCTCGAACTGCTTCGCGTAGGAGATCGGCAGGTATCCCTCGGAGAGCCCGATGAGGTGCACCGCCTCCCACTCGAGGCCCTTCGCCGAGTGCAGTGTCGCCAGCGTGACCGCCTCGACCGTCGGTTCGTGCTGGGCGGCCTGCCGCAGTTGCAGCTCATCCGTGAAGGCGCGGAACGAGGTGCCTTCCGGCGCCTGGTCGACGAGCCCCATGATCGCGTTGAGCGACTCCCAGCGGTCGCGCACCGCACCGCCGCCGTCGGGCGGGTCCTGGCTCCAGCCGAGCGACCGGAGCACGTCGCTCACGGACTTGAACAGGGGCTCACCGCTGATCGAGACGGAGGCCGCGCGGAGCTGGAGCAGGGCCTGCCGCACCTCGGGCAGCTCGAAGAAGCGCTTGGAGCCGTGCATGACGTAGGGGATGCCGGCTTCGCCGAGGGCCGTCTCCAACGCCGCCGCCTGGACGTTGATCCGGTAGAGCACGGCGATCTCCGAGGCCGGGACGCCCGCCTGCAGCTGCACGAGGATCTCCGAGGCCACGCCTCTCGCCTCGGACAGCTCGTTCGGGTACTGCCGCAGGCCGACCGCCGGCGTCTCGGGCCGTGCGGTCTGGGTGCCCTCGTCGTCGCGTGCGGTGGCAGCTGAGAGGTGCAGTGCCCCCGGACGACCCCGCATGAGCGTGTTCGCCGCGGCCACGACAGGCGGGGCGGATCGGTAGTTGCGCTCGAGCCGGACGACCGTGGCGTCGTGATACCGGGTCGGGAAGTCGAGCAGGTAGTCGGACCGGGCACCGGCGAAGGAGTAGATGGTCTGGCTCGCGTCGCCGACGACGCACACGTCCCGTCGACCGCCCAACCAGAGTTCGAGGAGTCGGTGCTGCAGCGGCGAGACGTCCTGGTACTCGTCCACGACGAAGAACCGGTACTGCTCGTGCACCTGCATGGCGACGGCGGGCTCGGTCTCGATCATGCCGGCGCAGGCGAGCAGGACGTCCTCGAAGTCGATGCGTCGGCGCTCGTCCTTCAACTGCTCGTAGGTCTCCTGGAGCGAGACGACCTGCTCGAGGGACAGCTTGGCCGGCAGCGGGCGGTTCGACGCCGCGTACTGCTCGAGGGTCAGGCCGGACACCTTGCGCCATTCGATCTCGCCCGCCACGTCGCGCAGGGTCGCCGTGTCGACCCGCAACCGGAGTCGCTCCGCCGCGTGCCCGAGGACCCTGCCCTTGCTCTCGACGAGCGCGGGAACCTGTCCGCCGACGACCTGGGGCCAGAAGAAGTTCAGCTGCGAGAGTGCGGAGGCGTGGAAGGTCCGGGCCGAGACCCCCTCGGCGCCGAGGGCCCGGAGCCGGCCACGCAGTTCCGCAGCCGCGCGACTGGTGAAGGTGAGCGCCATGACGCGCGACGCCGTGTACGTCCCGGTCGCGACGCCGTAGGCGATGCGATGGGTGATCGCACGGGTCTTGCCGGTGCCTGCGCCGGCGAGCATGCACACGGGGCCCCGGAGCGCCTCTGCCGCGACGGCCTGGTCGGGGTCGAGTCCGGCCAGCAGTTCGGCCGGGCTGCTCATCGTCGACCCTCGGTGGTACCGCGCCTCATCGAGACCAGGATCCGCGGAGCCATTCGTCGATCACGGCTCGTGCGATCGACGACGGTCCGGGGAGGATGACGTCGGTGGACGGGTCCTCGAGTTCCTCCCGCGTGAACCACCGCAGGTCGAGGATCTCCTGACCGTCCGGGACGAGTGCCTCCGGATCCTGATCCGCCGCGAGCGGGGCGACGAAACCGAGCATGAGCGAACGCGGGAACGGCCACGGCTGCGAACCGAGGTAGACGGGCGTGCCGAGACGCATCCCCGACTCCTCGAAGATCTCGCGGGCGACGGCCTGCTCGAGGGACTCGCCGGCATCGACGTACCCGGCCAGCAGCGAATACCGGTTGTGCTCCCACATCGCGTTCGACCCGAGCAGGATCCGTCCCTGAGGATCGACGACGGCGACGATGACTGCGGGGTCCATGCGCGGGAAGAGCTCGTTGCCGTCGACCGGGCAGTGCCGCGCCCAGCCGGCGTTGCGGACCGTGGTCGGCGAGCCGCAGTGCGCACAGAACGGCTCGGCACGATGCCAGCCGGCGATGGCGAGCGACGTCGCCAGGATCCCGACATCGCGGTCCGACAGGCGGTGTCCGCTCCGACGGAGGTCGAACCAGCGGTCCTCATCCTCGGTGATCGCGTCGGCGTCGGCGAGGACCCAGAGCAGGATGTCCGTGCCCGGTGGCGTCCCCGGGCTGTCCTCGACGGTGCTTCCGAGGTAGACCATGAGCTCCGGCTCGGGCAGATCCGAGGGAACCAGGAGGTCGAGCGCGTCGCCGGTCACGAGTGCGCGCCGACCGCGGAGGACGACGGCTCGGGCGTTCGGGTCGACCCGCAGCCCGTCGAGCACGTCCGGTCGGGAACGGAGCTCGCCGTGACGGTCGAGTCCGCCCCTCGCGAGCGGTAGACCGGCGAGTGCGCGAACCTGAATCGTCATGGACAACCTCTCTGAGGGCGTGGCGAGCGCGGCTCACCGGGACGGCCCCGTACCCTGGATGTCATGGCCAGATCCCATCTCACTCTAGCCGCGTTGGCCACCTCGGCCGTCGCCGACCTCCAGGTCCGCGGGTCCGGCGCGCACACCGCCGGCGGCGAGGGGAACTACGACGCGGCCCGTCTCGTGACGGGCGACGGGCGCGAGCTCATCGTGCGCATCCCGACCTCGCAGCAGGCCGAGACGGAGCAGTCCGCGGACCTCATCGCCCTGCGCGCACTCACGCCCGGTATCCGCAGCAGGTTGCCCTTCGACGCCCCGACCGTCGTGGGCCAACTGCCCGTCGACGGCACTCGCGCCGTCGTGCTCGACTTCGTGGCCGGCAGTCACCTCGACCCGACCGCGCTCGGCCGCGACGAGGTCCTCTCGGACTCGCTCGGTGCCGCGGTCGCCGCGATCCACTCCCTCCCGACGGCGTTCATCGCGGAAGCGGGCCTCCCGTTGCTGTCCACCGAGCTCATCCGGGCGGACGCGCACCGCATCGTGTCCCGCGCCGCCGAGACGCGGCTCCTCCCGACCGCCGTCCGGGAGCGCTGGCAGGCGGCCGTCGAGGACCACTCGCTCTGGCAGTTCCAGCCCACCGTCATCCACGGATCCCTCGCCGCGGACCGCGTGCTCGTCATCCGTCAGGACGGCCATGGCCTCGTCAACGGCGTCATCGAGTGGGGCTCACTGCGGGTCGGCGACCCGGCCCTCGACCTCCACTGGATCGCGACGCTCGGCGCGACCGGCGAGCAGGCCCTGTCCGCCTACGCCGCCTCGTGCTCTCGCGGACCCGACCGGTTCGTCACCCTCCGCGCCCGGCTCTACGCGGAACTCGAGATCGCGCGCTGGCTCCTGCACGGTCGCGACAGCCACGACGAGACCATCGTCGAGGACGCCGTCGCGATGCTCGACGGGCTCGTCGACCGCGTGCTCGGCGACGTGACGGACCCCCTCGGCACCACGACCGGACCCGTCCTCGACGTCGACGAGGTCGAGGACATGCTCGACCGCACACCGATCGGCTCGTCCTCCCCCGGCATCGCCATGCAGACCGACACCTACGACCGCTCAGAGCTCGAGCGCGCCCTCGGCCGCGATCCCGGCGGCTCGGACGTCGACGACACGGACGACGCTGAGACCGACGACGATCGCGACCACGCCGGGACCGATGCGGACCCGAACGCCACGGATCAGATCGACACCTCGTCGTTCGAGCTCTGGGACTCGGCCGCCTCCCCGAAGGACCGCTCCCACTCCGACAGGAGCTCCTCCTCCGAGTAGAGGCGTTCCGGCCGGAGCTGCACGTCGTGGCTCACGTAGTAGAGCACGGCGTCGATGCGCTCGGGGTCGACCTCCCGGTGGTGCGCGTACGCCAGACGGTAGAGCGCGAGCTGGAACGAGGCGTTCCGTACGTCCTCCGGCGTCGTGGGTACCGCGCCGGTCTTCCAGTCGACGATCTCGAACCGGTCCCCGCGTTCGAACACCGCGTCGAGCTTGCAGACCACCACTCGTCCGGTGTCGCCGAGCGGCACGTGGATCTCGGTCTCGACCTCGACCGGCCGGACGTCAGCCCATTCCGAGGCGAGGAACCGTTCGGTGAGTTCCTCGAACCCGATCCCCTCCGACGCGTCCGGCCCCGGGCGTTCGACGTCGAGCTCCTCGGGGAGCGCGTCGACCAGCTCCTGCAATCCGAAGCGTCCGTAGTGCGCCTCGACCCACGAATGGAACCGGGTTCCGAGGCGGGTCTGCCGGTATGGCCGTTGCGGGACGGGGCGACGCAGTCGTTCGAGTGCGGCCTCCGGTTCCGTGACGAACTCCTTGAACTTGGACGCGGGGATGCGCACCGGGAGTTCACCGCGCGCCGTCGTCGTCGCGGCACGGCGTCGTTCCTCGAGGAGCAGCGTCAGCTCGTTCTCGAGGGGGCCGAGGGTCGCCAGCAGCTCGGACTCAGGTCGCCCGCGCCGCTGCTCGACCTCGGCCGCCGCCCGTTCGACGACGCTCCGACGCGCTCCGAGCGGATCGAGTGGCCAGTCGAGGACCGCGGCACCGGAGTCGACCGGGTTCTCCTCGAAGGCGGATGCGGCGGGGAGCGGTGCGATGACGCCCGCCGACGCCAGCTCCAGAAGATAGGTGCTCGCGGCACGCGGCCGCTTCCGATCGCCCGACCAGAACGAGCCGGTGAGCAGGAGGTCGTGCTTGGCGCGGGTCACCGCCACATACGCGAGCCGACGTTCCTCGTCGAGCGCGCGTTCGCCGAGCGCCTCCGAGAAGGCGAGCTGAGCGTCGACGACCTCCTTCCGCGTCTCGGCCGTCCGCCAGGCGAACTCCGGCAGCTCCGCCGCGTCGCCTCGGAAGTCGTACGGCAGCGTCCCGAGACGCACCCAGCCTTTACCGTCCTTCGGTTTGGCGGGCAGCTCGTCGACCACGAGCCGCGGGATCGCGACATGGTCCCATTCGAGGCCCTTCGAACCGTGGATGGTGAGCAGTTGGACCGCACCCTGGTCGGGTGCGTCGCTCGCCGGACCGAGGTCGTCTCGGGCGAGCGAGCGGTCGATCCAGGCCAGCAGGCTGCCGAGCGTCACCTGCTCCTCCGCCTGGATGAACGAGATGACCTCGTCATGGAACGCCTGCAGTCTGGCCGGAGCGCGGGCCGCGGATCCGGTCGACTCGTTCGCGACGACCTCGATGTCGAGTCGCAACTCGCGTTCGACCGCTCTGACGAGATCGGGGAGGCCGCTGCCCGCACGACGCCGCAGGGAGGCGAACACCAGTCCGGCCTCCCGGAGGCGCGAACGCGCCTCGTCGGTGAACCCGGCGGCGAGGCCCGCCGGCACGCGGTCCGCGGCGATGAAGTCGAGCGCGTCGATGATCGACCGCCCGTCGTCGTCGGCGACCGACTCGCGGAGCCGGGCGGCCAGTTCGGCGTCGTACCGCTTCGTCTTCCAGTCGATGGCCTGCAGGTACCGGGCCACCTCCACGAGGTGACCGAGGTCGTGGACGCCGATCCGCCAGCGAGGCCCGCTCAAGAGCCTGATGAGCGAGGACCCGGCACCGGGATCGTGGATGACCCGCAGCGCCGCCGTCACGTCGACGATCTCCGGCGAGGAGAGCAGACCGCCGAGACCCAGGATGTGGTGGGGGACGCCGAGCGCAGCGAGGCCGTCGGCGAACTCCTGCATCGGTCGACGCGCCCGGAACAGGATCGCGGCCGAACCGGCCGGGTCTCCCCCGCGTTCGGCGAGCAACCGGTCGGCGCACCATTCGGCGACCATCCGGATCTCCTCGGCACCGGTCTCGGGGAACTCGACGGCGAGGGAGCCCGCCCCGGCGCCGGGCTTCGGCTCGAGGTCGAGGACGCGCAGCTTCCCCGCCGTCTGCGCCTGCTGCTGCAACGGGCGGACGAGGACGTTCGCGGCTTCGAGGACCGTATGGTCGTTGCGCCAACTCGTGGACAGGTTGAACTGGGTGGCGACGACCTCCCGACCGAAGTCGCGGGAGAACCGTGCGAGGTTCGCCGCGCTCGCGCCCCGCCAGCCGTAGATGGACTGATGCGGGTCGCCGACCGCCATGACGGGGTGGTCGGCGAACAGGGTCGACAGCAGTCTGGTCTGCACGACCGAGGTGTCCTGGTACTCGTCGAGCAGGACGACGCCCGCGCGATCGCGCGCGACGGCGGCGACCTTCGGCGAACGTTCGCAGGCGGCGAGCGCGAGGGCGACCTGGTCGGAGAACTCGACGAGTCCCTGCCGGCGCTTCTCGTCGGCGTACCGGTGCGCGAGATCGAGCAGGACCGGCAGGGCACCCACGACCTCGACGGCCTGATCGATCTGCGCGTACGCCCCGCGACCGCCGTCGGGGAGCTCGCCGATGCCGACGAACCGTTCCACGAAGCCGAGCAGCTCCTCGGTGGTGCCGTCGATCTCGGCGAGCTCGTGACTCAGCGAGAGGACGAGCTCGGCGACCTGGTCGACGGACTTGCCGAGGGTGGCGAGCCGTTCGTCTCCGTGCCGGACCACGACGCGTCGCGCGAGTCGCCAGGCGGACGCCTCGGACAGCAGGACCGACTCGGGCTCACGGCCCACCAGGAGGGCGTTGTCGCGGAACAGGGCGTTCGCATAGGCGTTGTAGGTGGACACTTCGGGACGGTCGAAGAGCGCGTCTGCCGCGGGATCCAGGATCCCGATGTCCTGGAGGGCGGCGATCCGCTTGCCGATCCGTGCCGCCAGCTCACCCGCGGCCTTCCTGGTGAAGGTGAGCCCCAGGATCCCGTCGACGCTCACGTGCCGGTTGGCGAGCAGCCACACGACGCGTGAGGCCATGGTCTCGGTCTTCCCGCTGCCGGCACCGGCGACGACGAGGACCGGGGCCATGGGTGCCTCGATGACATGGACCTGCTGCGTCGTCGGTTGTGGGAGGCCGAGCAGGCCGGCGAGCATCTCGGCCGAGTAGGTCTCCTCCGTGCTCACGAGCTCACCGCCGGGACGACGTGGATGGCGCACTCGCCGAACGCGAACGGGTCATGGCAGTGGGTCCCGACACGGGCCTCGAACACCGCGCCCGCCATGCCGACCGCGTCCGCCAGGACACGCTCGCGGAAGCGCTCGAGGGCTTCGTCGTCGAAGGCCGGCTGGGCCGGGTCGTAGTACTCCTTGCGCTTCGTGCCTGCCGACACGACGATGAGCTTCGCGCCACCGCTCAGCAGCCCCTCCGTACCGGCGATCGCGCCGGACGCCAGCGCGAGCTGGTAGGCGCCGAGCTGCGCCATGTCGGCGACCTCCCGGTCCTGTCTCGGCGCCGAGCCGCCGGTCTTGAGGTCGGCGATCACGACGCGCCGTGTCCCGTCGGTGTCGGGCACGAGCTCGACGCGGTCGATCGAGCCGCCGAGCACGGCCGCGCCGCCCAGCTCACCGATGGGGATGCGGAGGCTGAACCGGCTCTCGTTGCCGATCGAGGTCACGCCCGCCCGCTCCGCGTCGTGGAGGTACGCCGACAGCCGGTGGACGAGTTCCGCCGCACGCCGTTTCGTCGCTGCGCCCTCCCAGTCCGCTTCGAAGTGGAGTTCGTCCCAGCGGTCCTCCACCGCTGCCCAGAGCGCGGCCTCGTCGGAGGACTCCGCGTGCTCGAGCGCGGCGTGCACGATCGTGCCGAGCCCGGAGGCGAACCCGGAGGCACCGCCGCCCAGTCGGGCGATCGCCCAGTGCAGCGGGCACTCCTCGAAGGCCTCCATGCGGGACGGGGAGACCGGCAGCTCCTCGACGGCGGGGTCGTGCAGCGGTGCCGTCGAGCTCGGTGCGGCCACGCCGTACCACTCCTCGGTCGGGGCGCCGGGTACTCCCGCTGTCGCGAGGATGGCCAGGGCCGAGGCGGACGCGGCACGCTCGGCAGGGTCCGCGGGGCGGATCCGGCGAGTGAGCGAGCGACGCAGGGTGCCGACGAGGCCGCGGAGCGACAGGGGCGACAGGGACGCCCGGTGCGGATCGGGTTCCGGGAGCAGCGTGAGGAACGGGCTCGCCTGGTGGTCGTCGTCGACCACCGCGACCACCATGAGCGACCGGTGCGCACGGGAGGTCGCCTGGGCGAAGAGTCGGAGCTCGTCGTGGAGGACCGCGCGTCGTGCGTCCGCCGTCGCCGTGGCCGTACCCTCCAGCAGCTCCACGAGCTCCGAGGCGCCGAGCAGTGAGTCGCGGACCCGCAGGTTGGGCCACACGCCGTCCTGCATGCCGGCGACGACGACCGTGTCGAACGCGGTACCGACCAGGGCGGCGGGCGTCGCGATCGTGACCGCCTCCCGGAGGCCGGTCGGCGCGAGGGAGTCGTCGCCGACCGTCTGTTCGAGCAGGCGGTCGAGGAAGACGGAGGCCGGGGTGTCGGGCTCCGCCTCGACGAAGGTGCGTGCCGCATCGGCCAGCTGGGTGATCGCGTCGAGGTCGCGGTTCGCCTCCTCGGCGGCCTGACCGCTGCCCTTCGACAGCGAGACCCAGGAGCGCTCGAGTCTGCTCCGCGACCAGAGGCCGTAGACGAGTTCCTCGGCGGACGCGCCCGCCGCTGCCTGCGCGCTCGCCTCGGCGAGGCTGTCGGCGAGTGAGCGGGCGCGGGCGGCGGAGGGCGTCTCGAGTCCGATGAGTGCACCGGGGACGGCGAACGCCTCCTCCAGCAGGCGGTCCGCGCTGCGGTCGAGGCCCTCAGCGAGATCGGCGTGGCGGAGCGCGGCCCGGAGTCGCCTGACCCCGATCGAGTCCAGTCCGCCGAGCGCGCTGTGGAGGAGTTCGGTCACGACCTCGGCGTCGAGCGGCGTCCGCCCGAGCGCCACCGACATGGCGAGGAGGACCGACCTGACGAACGGGTGGTCGCGCAGCGGTGCTCCGCCGGTGCTCGCCCGGGTGGGCACCTCGAGGGAGGACAAACCCCGTTCGATCGCCGGGATCAGCCCGCCGCTGCGGACGACCACCGCCATGTCGGCCCACGCGACACCGTCGAGGACGTGGCGCTCGCGGAGGAAGCGTGCGACGACCGCGATCTGCTCGGCCGGGGAACCGGCCGCCACGGTGACGACGGAGTGCTCGGGCGTCTCCGCGTCATCGACCGGTGGCGCGGCCGTGCGATGGAGTCCGGCGCCGGCCGTGCCGATGCGCTCGGCGACGCCGCGGACCGTCGCCCGGATGTCCGGTGTCCCGCGGTGGACCTGCCCGAGGACGAGCGTGTCCACCGGGCGGCCGAGCACCTCGGCGAACCGCCCGAGGGCGTCGGCACGGGCACCGTGGAAGGCACCCGTCGTGAGGTCGGGGTCGCCGAACGCGACGATCGCGACCCCGTGTCGGGCGAGCGCGGCGAACAGCTGCAGGACGCCGTGGGTCGCCTCCTGGGCGTCGTCCACGAAGACCACCCGCAGGCTGCGGAGCACGCCCGTCCCCGGTTCCTGTTCGTCGAGGAGCCGGACGGCGCGGGCGAGGGCCGCCGCGGGCGTGAGGTGTCCGCGCCAGTCGTCGGCGAGGAACCCCTCGATGAAGCCCGCGGACGCGACCCACTCCGGACGCCCGTGCTCGGTACCGAGCCGACGTAGCTCGGCTGGCGCGACGTCGTGTTCGACGCTGCGTTCCATGAGGTTCCGGAGCTCGGTGCGGAACCCCTGCAGGCGCCTGACCTCGGGACCGAGCTCCGCTGGCCACAGCGGACCGGTCGCGTCCTGTTCGTCGCCGAGGAGTCGCTCGGCGATGGTCTGGTCCTGCTCGCCGCCCGTCAGCAACCGCGGTCGTCCTGAACCGGCGAACGCCCCGGAGCCCGCGATGACCTCGAGGGCGAGGGAGATGGCGGTGCGCGCCAGGGATCCGGGTGTGGCGCGCGCGACCCGTGCCTCGAGGCGGTCGCGGAGGACCTGCGCCGACGACCGGGAGGAGGCGATGACGAGCACCTCGTCGGTGCGCAGGCCGCGCGAGTGCACGCGTTCCGCGACCGCTTCGATGAGCGTGGTGGTCTTGCCCGTGCCGGGAGCCCCGAGCACGACGGCGGACCGGTCGTCGGCGAGCCGCAGCACGGCCTCCTGCGAGTCGTCGAGCCGGACGCCCGTGCCGACAGCCGGGTCGCCGACGGGCGCGCGGTCCGCGTCACGGACCGTACCCGTCGGATCGTCGGAGGCGTCGGGAACCGTCATGGTCCGCACGTTACCGGAGCCTCCCGACATCGCCGCGACGGCCGACCGGCGTTCCGTTGTTCGCTGACAGCAGCCGACCCGCGCCGGTCGGAGGACCACGACTCCCGTAGTCTTGCCGTACGCAACCGAAAGGCACTCAAGGTGGAAATTCGCATCGGAATCCTCAACAGCCCTCGCGAGATCGGCTTCGAGACCTCGCAGCCGGCGTCGGAGATCGAACAGGCGGTCAAGACCGCTCTCGAGACGGACGCCAAGCTGCTCGCACTCAAGGACGACAAGGGCACCAGCTACCTCATCCCGACCGCGGGCATCGGCTACGTCGAGCTCGGAACCGAGGAGTCCCGCCGCATCGGATTCGTCGGCTGACCATGGAACTCCTCTTCGTCGTGCTCGGCGGTGCCATCCTCGGTCTCGCCGTCCGCTACCTCCTGCCCGGCCGCGACCAGCACGGGGCCGCGCTCATCCCGGCGGTCGCGACGCTCGTCGCCGCCGTGGTCTGGGTCGCGGCGACGTGGGCCGGCATGGCGTGGGACGGCGGCTGGATCTGGGTGCTCGCCTTCGGCGCGTCCGTCATCGTGAGTGTGGTGGTCGACCTCGTGCTCGTCCGCGTCCGCACCTCGTCGGACGAGGCGATGCTGACCCGCTTGCAGCAGGGCGTCGCCGCCTGACCCGAGGCGCTCGATCGATCGACGCCGTCGCTCCAGCCGGAGCGGCGGCGTCGTCGTGTCGGAGGGGACGACCGGTCAGGCCGTGAGCCCGAGCGCGTCCATCCGTCTGGTGTGGTTCGCGATGAGCTCCGTGTAGACCGGTTCGACCCGGGCGTCGTCCGGCAGCGCCTTGCTCTCGGTCACGAGGGCCGACCTGGCGACGAGCATGGTGTCGCCGAGCAACCGGCGGCCCCACATCGCGAGCGTCGAAGCGCGCTCCGGATGCGATGCGATCACCCGGTGCAGGATCCCGACGAGCGGGTCCTCCTCGGGACCGGGGGCGACGATGGCAGCCAGATCCCGGGCGTCCGCTCCGTCCAGGCCGCGTGCGAGCTGCGCGAAGAACTCGTCGAGGAAGCCCCGCGCCACGAGGACGCCCAGCAGGAGTTCGTCCCAGGTACCGGTTCGCAGGATCGCCTGGAACTCGTCCCGCGTGCGTGCGTAGGGTTCGAGCACGGCGACGGGGTCGTCGCTCGTCCTCCGGAGCCACGCGAGCAGCGCCTGGTGCTTGCGCAGCGCCGTGGCGGCGGCCTCTGCGAGCGTCTCCCGATCGGCGTCGTTCGGAGCGTGCTCGACGGCGAACGACAGCGTCATGAAGAACCCGAGCTGCAGCTGCGCCACCTGACCGAGGTAGTCCGCGGTGCTGGGCGCGAGCTCGTGGAGGTCGACGCGGGTCGCCTGGACGGCGTCCTCCCGCGAGCGCAGACGAGGCGTCTGCGTGCCGGGACGCCGACGTCGTGCAAACCAACGAGCCATGCGACCACCCTATCCGCAGCACGCCGATCGCCGTGTTCCGCGCGCCCAGCGGCCTCTCGGGACCTCCCGGGTAGAATAGCCGTGCCCCGGCGTCGGATCGGGGCCCTACACCTGTGTGCAATCGAAGGTGTAGACCATGACTGCACTGACAGGTATCTCCGTGACTTTCTCTGATCTCGGTGTCGACCAGGACATCGTCGACGCCCTCACGTCCAAGGGCATCATCGAACCATTCCCCATCCAGGAGCAGACGATCCCGCTCGGGCTCGCCGGCCAGGACATCATCGGCCAGGCCAAGACGGGCACGGGCAAGACCTTCGGGTTCGGCATCCCGATCGTCCAGCGCCTCGGCCTCGACCCGGCTCCCGGCGTCAAGACCCTCGTCGTCGTCCCGACCCGCGAACTCGCCGTCCAGGTGTCCGAGGACATCGAGATCCTCATCTCGAACCGGTCCACGACGCTCGTCTCCATCTACGGCGGCAAGGCCTACGAGGGGCAGATCGAGCAGCTGAAGGCCGGCGCCCAGATCGTCGTCGGCACGCCCGGCCGTCTCATCGACCTCAACAACCAGCGTCTCCTCGACCTCTCGGGCATCACCGAGATGGTGCTCGACGAGGCCGACAAGATGCTCGACCTCGGCTTCCTCGCCGACATCGAGAAGCTCTTCTCCAAGACCCCCGCCGCGCGTCACACGATGCTGTTCTCGGCGACCATGCCCGGTCCGATCGTGGCCCTGGCCCGCCGCTTCATGAGCAAGCCGATCCACATCCGGGCGAGCGACCCCGACGAGGGGCTCACGCAGGCCAACATCAAGCACCTCATCTACCGCGCGCACTCGCTCGACAAGGACGAGGTGATCTCGCGCATCCTGCAGGCCGAGGGTCGCGGCAAGACCGTGATCTTCACGCGGACCAAGCGTGCCGCCGCGAAGCTCGTCGAGGAGCTGACCGACCGCGGGTTCAACGCGGCGGCGGTACACGGCGACCTGAACCAGGAGCAGCGCGAGCGGGCGATGGCGTCGTTCAAGGCCGGCAAACGCGACGTCCTGATCGCCACCGACGTCGCCGCCCGTGGCATCGACGTCGATGACGTCACCCACGTCATCAACCACACGATCCCCGAGGACGAGAAGACGTACCTCCACCGCGTCGGCCGTACCGGTCGTGCCGGGAAGACGGGTATCGCCGTCACGTTCGTCGACTGGGACGACCTCCACAAGTGGGCGCTCATCAACCGCGCCCTCGAGTTCGGCCAGCCGGAGCCGACGGAGACCTACTCCTCGAGCCCGCACCTGTTCACCGACCTCGGGATCGCCGAAGGCACGAAGGGCCGACTGAAGCCCGCCAAGGCCGTCGAGCCCGCTCCGCGACGCGAGGGTTCGCGGAGCGCAGGCGGACGCGACGGTTCCCGGACCGGCGGCGGACGCGACGGTTCGCGGACCAGCGGCGGTCGCGGTGGTGAGCGCGGCGGACGCGGAGGCGACCGCACCCAGCCGACCAGCACCCGGCTCGAGTCCCAGCCGAGCACCCGCGCCCACTCGCGGACGCACGACGCCGCCTCGACCGACACCGTCGACCGCAGCGCGCCCGCAGCAGGCACGCACGACGGCCACGGTCCGGAGCACCGCGACGGCAACAGCGCTCCCCGCCGTCGGAGCCGGACGCGCCGCACCGCACCCCCGGCACCGACGGCGTAGATCCACCACGCAGAACGCCCGCACCCTTCCGGATGCGGGCGTTCCGCATGTCGCGAGCGCTGCGCTCGGAGCCGGACGCCCCGTGGGCACTTCGACAGGCTCAGTGACCGGAAGAGGTTCGACGGGAACTCCCGACGCGCCGCGGGTCAGTCGGGCAGGACGGGCGCCGAGCCGGTGGCCTCGCCCACGATGCGCCGGACCACGTCGATGTCCGTGGTGTTCTCGCCGAGGCGGTTCGGCTTACCGGTGCCGTGATAGTCGCTCGAGCCGGTAGCGACGAGGCCCAGCTCTGAGGCGATCCGGCGCACGACGACCTTGCCCTCCTCGGTGTTCTCGCGGTGCTCGATCTCGAGCCCGAACAGACCCGCATCGGCGAGCTCGCGGAAGTACGGCTCGGGCAGCATCCGGTCGCGACCGGCCGGGACCGGGTGGGCGATCACCGGGACACCACCGGCGGCGCGGACGAGCTTGACCGCCGTGAGCGGGTCGGGCGCGTAGTGCGGCGCGTAGTACCCGGTGCGCGGATGCAGGATGCCGTCGAAGGCTTCACCACGGTCGGCCACGATCCCGAGGGCGACGAGGGCGTCGGCGATGTGGGGCCGGCCGACAGTCGCGCCTTCGCGGGTCTGCGCGAGGACGTCCGACCAGGACAGCGGGTAGTCGTCACCGATGCGTGCCACGATGCCTTCGGCCCGCCGGAGCCGGGACTCCCGGATCTTCGCGGTCTCCTGGAGCAGGTCGCCGTTCAGCGGATCGATGAGGTACGCGAGCAGGTGCACACTCCGCCACTCGTAGCGGGTGCTCAGTTCCATTCCGGGGAGTAGCGTGATGCCCTGGCGACGCGACTCGACGGCCGCCTCGGCCCAGCCGGCGGTGGAGTCGTGGTCGGTGAGGGCGATCGTGCCGAGCCCTGCGGCACCGGCAGCGCGCATCAGCTGCGTCGGCGTCTCCGTGCCGTCCGAGACGCTCGAGTGCGTGTGCAGATCGGCGGGGCCGTGCATGTCTCGAGCGCTCACCACGCTTCCACCCTAGTCGCAGGTCCCGCCCCGAGGACTCCCAGACCGCTCGCCTACGCTGACGCGGGTGCTGAAGACCGTCGGTGGCGTCATCGCGGCCGTGCTCGCGATCGCGACCACGGCCCTGCTGGTCGTGGCCGTCCTCCCCGGCCTGTTCGGTCTCGAACAGGCCCAGGTCGTCGTCCAACTGAGCGCGTTCCGCCTCGTCGTGGCGATCGCCGCCGCCGGCGGCGCCCTCCTCTGCCTCGTGACGACGATCATGGTCCGGGGATCCCGCCGCGTGCTCCCCGCCATCCTGGCGGTCGTCCTCGCCGCGGTCTCGGTCACCGGCGCCGTCGTCACCGCCAACCGCGGGGTCGACGATCAGATGGTCGCCGGTGAGGCGACCGATCTCGCGGATCAGGTCACGGTCCTCGCCTGGAACACCCTCGGCGACGCCGTCGACCCCGGGACGATCGCGGCGATCGCGGTGCGTGAGGGCGCCGACGTCGTCGCCCTCCCGGAGACCTCGTCCGACACCGCGGCGGTCGTCGCCGCCACGATGACCGCCGCCGGACGGCCGATGGTGGCGCATTCGACCGCCGCCGACGCAGAAGGGACGAGCCTCCTCATCAGCACCGGACTCGGCGAGTACGCGGTCCGTGCACCGACGGCGACCGGGCCGACCGCCATCGAACGCTCAGAGACCCTCATCGCCGATCCGGTCCTCGGTCGCGGACCGACCCTCGTCGCCGTCCACACCACGGCCCCACTACCGAGTCGGCTCGACGACTGGCGTTCGGAACTCGCCGATCTCGCCGACCGCTGCACCGACGACGCGGACATGATCATGGCCGGTGACTTCAACGCGACGCTCGACCACCTCGCCGGATTGCGCGGCGTCGGCGACCTGGGCGCATGCCACGACGCCGCCGCGGCCGACGCGGCAGCCGGGCTCGGTACCTGGCCGACCGAGCTCCCGGCGGTCCTCGGCGCGCCGATCGACCATGTCATGGCGTCACCGGGATGGGTCACCGTGTCGGCTCGCGTCCTCACCGACGTCGACGGCACCGGCAGCGATCACCGGCCCGTGGTCGCGACGCTGCTCCCCCGCACGGCGGGCTGAGCGACGGGCACCTGTCGCCACCGCAGTGCGACAATGGAGGCATGGCGACTTCCGCAGACACATCCAGTTCGAACACCGTCCAGACCGAGGCGACCTCCAACCGGGCGGCCGCCTGGTCCGAGGGCTTCCGTGCCTTCATCGGCACCGGGTGGGCGGACCGCCCCGAGGTCCTGCCGGAGCCGCGGGAGACCGCCGGCCTGGCAGCGGCTCGTCGTGAACGCCTGTCCGCTCAGTTCCCCGGTCAGCGTCTCGTCCTCCCCGCGGGCGGGATGAAGCAGCGGTCGAACGACACCGACTACCTGTACCGGGCGCACTCCGCCTTCTCGTACTACACCGGCTGGGCGGCCGACACCGAACCAGACAGCGTCCTCGTGCTCGATCCCGAGGGGTCCGGCCACACCGCGACCCTGTACTTCCGAGAGCGAGCGGGCCGCGACACCGACGAGTTCTACACGAACGCCGCGATCGGCGAGTTCTGGATCGGTGCACGTCCGTCGCTCGCCCAGGTGGCGGCCGACCTCGCGGTCACGACCGCCGACCTCTCGGCGTTCACGGCCGACGCCGCCGATCTCACGGTCGACGTCGACGACGAGCTGACGCGCGCCGTGTCGGAGATGCGCCTCGTGAAGGACGCCTACGAGATCGCGCAGATGCGTCTCGCCGTCGACGCGACCGCGCGCGGCTTCGACGACGTCATCGCCGAACTCCCGAAGATCCTCGCTCACGAGCGCGGCGAGCGCATCGTCGAGGGCGTCTTCGCCGGGCGGGCTCGCGCCGATGGGAACGGCGTCGGTTACGAGACCATCGCCGCCGCAGGACCGCACGCCTGCATCCTCCACTGGACACGCAACGACGGACGGGTCGTCCCGGGCGACCTCATCCTCATCGACGCCGGCGTCGAGCTCGACAGCTACTACACCGCCGACATCACCCGCACGCTCCCGGTGTCCGGCACGTTCACCGAGGTCCAGCGCCGGGTCTACGAGGCCGTCCGCGAGGCGGCCGACGAGGCCTTCGCCATCGTCCGCCCCGGCATCCGGTTCCGCGAGGTGCACGCGGCCGCGATGGCGGTCATCGCACGCAAGACCGCCGAGTGGGGCCTGCTCCCCGTCACCGCTGAGGAAGCCCTCCTGAAGGAGAACGAGCAGCACCGGCGGTACATGGTGCACGGGACGAGCCACCACCTCGGCACCGACGTGCACGACTGCGCCCAGGCACGTCGCGAGATGTACGCCGACGCCGTGATCGAGCCAGGCATGGTCTTCACCATCGAGCCCGGCCTCTACTTCCAGGTCGACGACCTCACGGTCCCCGAGGAGTACCGCGGCATCGGCGTCCGGATCGAGGACGACATCCTCGTCACCGAGGACGGCGCGGAGAACCTCTCCGCCGGCATCCCGCGCACCGCGGACGAGGTCGAGGCCTGGCTCGCGCGCTGAGCCCGTCCGTCGGGCGACGGCTCGGAGCCTGACGCGGCTGGATCAGCCCGCGTCGGACTCCGGGCCGCGCTCCATGAGGTTGCGTGCACGGTTCGCGAGCTCACCGCCGACGATGAGGTCGTAGCGCGTCGCGACGACGAGCGTGGCCGAGGTGTACTCCTGCCGCTTGCGGGTCACCGAGTACGACACGATGCCGAACAGCATGCCGAACGCAGCACCCATGAGCACCGCGGCACCGAGCAGCATGAGGTTCGTCTCGGGGTTGAAGATGACGAGGACGAGCCCGAGGAACAGTCCGAGCCAGGCACCGCTGACCGCACCGGCTCCCGCAGCACGGCCGTAGCTGAGGCGACCGGTGACGCGTTCGACGCTCTTGAGATCGCTGCCGACGATCGAGATCTCTTTGACCGGGAAATCGGTGTGGGCGAGCGACGAGATCGCGGCCTGCGCGGACTCGTAGCTCTCGTAGCTGGCCACCGTCTCGCCTCGCGGGATGACGCCGAGCGCCGGGGCGCCCTTCCGGCCGAACTGTCGCGGATCACTCATACCTCCATCCTCTCACCCCGCCCGGAGCGGGCACTCCAGGCCGACCACCGGCGGGTAGGTTAGTAGTCGTGAGTGCAACCAGAGTGTTCGTCGCCAGGCTCGCCGGGTGCACCGTCTTCGACCCCGCGGGCGATCGTGTCGGCAAGGTCAGGGACGTGCTCGTCGTCTACCGCACCGGCAAACCACCGCGGGTCGTCGGCCTCATCGTCGAGATCCCCGGCAAGCGCCGCGTGTTCGTCTCGATCGGCCGCGTGACGAGCATCGGTGCCGGGCAGATCATCACCACGGGACTCATCAACGTCCGCCGGTTCGAGCAGCGCGGTGGCGAGGTACGCGTGATCGCCGAACTCTTCGGCCGACGTGTCGTCTTCCGGACCACCGGCGAGGAGGCGACGATCGAGGATGTCGCCATCGAGGAGCAGGGGCCCGGCGAGTGGCAGGTGTCGCAGCTGTTCGTCCGCCGCCCGAAGACCACCGCCTCCCCCTTCGTGAAGGGCCCGACGACCTTCGCCACCTGGAACGAGCTGCGCGAGGAGCAGGAACTCGGCGAGGCGCAGTCCGCCGAGCAGCTCATCGCGACCTACGCCGACCTGAAACCGGCCGACCTCGCGAACACGCTCCTCGACCTCCCGCGCGACCGGATGATCGAGGTCGCTGAGGAGCTGTCCGACGACCGACTCGCGGACGTGCTCGAGGAGATGCCCGAGACCGACCAGGTGCAGATCCTCGGCCAGCTCGACGACGACCGCGCGGCTGACGTCCTCGACCAGATGCAGCCCGACGACGCCGCCGACCTCATCGCCCAGCTCCCCGAGGATCGCGGAGAGCACCTCCTCGAGCTCATGGAACCGGAGGAGGCGGAGGACGTCCGCATGCTGCTCCGGTTCGACCCGGAGACCGCGGGTGGTCTCATGACGACCGAGCCGATCATCCTCTCCGCCGACGCCACCGTCGCGGAGGCCCTCGCGTCGATCCGCCGCTCCGAGCTGGCTCCCGCGCTGGCCGCAGGCGTGTGCATCACCCTGCCGCCGTACGAGTCGCCCACCGGACGCTTCCTCGGGATGGTGCACTTCCAGCGGATGCTCCGTTACCCGCCGCACGAGCGCCTCGGCACGCTGCTCGATCAGAGCCTCGACCCGGTGGGCGTCCGTACCTCCGCCGCCGAGGTCTCGCGGATCCTCGCCAGCTACAACCTCGTCCAGGTGCCCGTCGTCGACGAACAGCACCGCCTGCTCGGGGTCGTGACGATCGACGACGTGCTCGACTACCTGCTCCCCGACGACTGGCGCAGCATCGACGAGAACGACGAACTCCCGCCGTCGGAACAGCGGCTCGGATCGAACGGAAGGAGGGCAGGTCGTGGCACGAGCTCCCCGCAATGAGATCAGGCTCGACGCTCCGAAGGGACTTCGCAGTTCCGTGCGGTCCATCCGCCGCGCGCCGGCCTCGCGCGACCGCTTCGGCCGCTTCACGGAGTGGATCGCGCGGGCGATGGGCACCCCGTGGTTCCTGCTCGGCCTCACGCTCTTCGTCATCCTCTGGATCGGCTGGAACACCTACGGACCGCTCGCCCTCCGGTTCGACTCCGTCGACATCGGTTTCGTCGCCCTGACGCTCGTGCTCTCCCTCCAGGCCTCCTACGCGGCGCCGCTCATCCTGCTCGCCCAGAACCGCCAGGACGACCGCGACCGCGTGCAGATCGAGCAGGACCGGCAGCGGTCCGAACGGAACCTCGCCGACACCGAGTACCTCGCCCGTGAGGTCGTCGCGTTGCGCCTGGCCCTGAAGGACATGGCGTCGAAGGACTTCATCCGCGCCGAACTGCGCTCCCTGCTCGAGGAACTCGATCGGGATCGCGCCGACCAGCCCGAACACGACGGGCCCGAGCGTCGGCGTGGCTGACGCCGACGCCGCTGACACCGGCCTCGCCGAGCGGATCAGGACTGCTCTCGCCCGCGTCATCGACCCCGAGATCCGCAAACCGATCACCGAACTCGACATGGTCGGCCCGATCACGGTGGACGATGACGGCGCGGCCGACGTCACGATCAAGCTCACGATCGTCGGCTGCCCGGCAGCGGCGAGCATCGAGCGCGACGTGCGTGAGGCCACCGCGGCGACCCTCGGGGTCACGAGCGTCGCGGTCGACGTCCAGGTGATGTCGACGGCGGAGCGTCAAGCGCTCACGGAGCGCCTGCGAGGCGGCCGCAGCGCCCGCGGCATCCCGTTCGGCCCGGACTCACTGACCCGTGTGTACGCCGTGACGAGCGGCAAAGGCGGTGTCGGGAAGTCGACGGTGACCGCGAACCTGGCCGTCGCACTCGCCGCCAGTGGTCTGCGGGTCGGCCTGGTCGACGCGGACGTCCACGGGTTCTCCATCCCGGGGCTCCTCGGCCTGGTCGAGGACGGCGTGGCCGTCAAACCGACGCAGGTCGGCGACATGATCCTGCCACCGGTCGCCCACGGCGTGAAGGTCGTCTCGATCGGCATGTTCATCGACGCACCGACGGACGGCACCACCGCCGTCGCCGTCGCCTGGCGCGGACCGATGCTCCACCGCACCATCCAGCAGTTCCTGACCGACGTGTTCTTCGGCGACCTCGACGTCCTGCTCCTCGACCTCCCGCCCGGCACCGGGGACGTCGCCATCTCCATCGGCCAGCTGCTCCCCCACGCCGAGGTGCTCGTCGTCACGACACCGCAGCCGGCCGCCGCCGAGGTGGCCGAGCGCAGCGGCGTGGTTGCGCGCCAGACCGGGCAGCGCGTCCACGGCGTCATCGAGAACATGGCGGGTCTCCCCCAGCCCGACGGCAGCATCCTGCAGCTGTTCGGCTCAGGGGGTGGCGAGGCGCTCGCAGCGCGGTTGTCGATCGGCCAGGACGCACCGGTACCGCTCCTCGCCTCGGTCCCGCTCAGCGTCCCGCTTCGGGAAGGTGGAGACGCCGGGCTGCCGATCGTGCTCTCGGATCCGACGGATCCCGCGGCCGCCGAGATCCTCCGGCTGGCCGGACAGCTCGCTGCCAGACCGCGTGGCCTCGCCGGTCGCCGTCTCGGCGTCAGCACGAACTGAGCCGTCCGGGTCGGACGCGTGCGACCGAAGCGGACTCAGGTGGCTTCGAGGTCGAACGGGGGCGCGGCGGTCTCCCCGGCTGCGAGTCGGCGCAGGCGCTCGTCGGTCGCCGCCTGGATCGACTTCGGTTTCTCGAGCGACGGAACGGCTGCAGCGGCGGCCGCGGGAGCCGCGTCGAGCGGAGCGGTCGTCGCGACCGTCGGCGTCACCGGGGGCTCGTCGTCGAGGAGCGCCTCGCGGATGATGCGCCTCGGATCGTACTGACGTGGGTCGAGCTTCTTCCAGTCGACCTCGTCGAACTCCGGCCCCATCTCCTCGCGCATCCGGTCCTTGGCACCGGAGGCGAGGTCGCGGAGGGTGCGGACGAGTCGCGCCAGTTGCGAGGCGTAGTACGGCAGCCGTTCCGGACCCAGCAGGAACACGGCGATGACCCCGATGATGAGGAGTTTGTCGAAGGTCAGACCGAACACGACATCAGACTACCGCGCGAGCCTCAGCTGTCGGAGCAGTTCCAGGCCATACGCTGGGATCTGGAGGCAAGGTGTCAGAACACAATCTCAACTGGAAGTACGCGGGCGACGTGGTCGTCGAGAGCGCGGCGATGCTCACGGCCCGCGCTCACGCGCACGAACTGGGTGTCGAACCGATCTCCCCGGCGATCGGCGCGCAGATCGCGGTGGTGGCCGCGGCCACCCGCGCGGAGTCCATCGTCGAGGTGGGGACCGGCACCGGCGTCTCCGGGCTCTGGCTGCTCCGCGGTGCCACGAGCGCGGTGCTGACGTCCATCGACACCGAGATCGTGCACCAGCAGCAAGCACGCGCGGCGTTCACGGAGGCCGGCATCACGACCAACCGCATCCGCCTCATCACCGGCAGCGCGCTCGACGTCCTGCCGCGGATGAACGAGAACTCCTACGACCTCGTCCTCGTCGACGGCGACCCAGGATCGGTCATCGAGTACGTCGAGCACGGACTCCGACTGGTGCGTCCCGGCGGCACCGTGCTCGTCCCGCATGCGCTCTGGCGAGGTCGCGTGGCCGATCCGGCTCAGCGGGACGAGACCACAGGACTCTTCCGTTCGCTCGTCCAGGAGATCTCCGCGTCCGACGCGGTTGTCAGCGCCCTGTCCCCCGCCGGCGACGGCCTCCTGCAGATCACCAAACCGAACCTCTGAGCCCTCCTCCGCACGACGACGAACCGGCCGCCATCCTGACTCTGAGAGCAGTGATGACGGCCGGTTCTCGACTCATGCGGCGTCGGTGACGGGGATCAGCCCGCGCTCACCACACCCGCGAGTGCATCATGCAGTTCTTGAGCCTCTGCGTCGTTGACCGACACGACGAGACGCCCTCCCCCTTCAAGAGGCACTCGCACGATGATGAGCCGACCCTCCTTCACGGCCTCCATTGGCCCGTCTCCGGTGCGTGGCTTCATTGCGGCCATGCGAGTCCCCTCTCGTTGTTCGACTGACCCCTATTATCTCGTATCACGGGGGCTCGTGATAATCCTGAGCGCGGCGAGGCGCAGGATGACGCCCGATCCGCGCTCAGGGAATGGTCCAATACGCGTTCGCGAGGCCGTACATGACGAAGATCCAACACCACTGCAGCGCCAGCGAGACGATGACGACGCCGCCGCGGTACCAGCGGTTCCGTGGGACGGCGACCGCACCGAGGAGCGGGAAGACCGGGATGAGCAGCCGGAAGACACTCGTCTGCGGGAAGAACACCGCGAAGAGGTAGAGGAGGTACGACCCCACCCACAACCGGAGGTCGGCTCCGAGCCGACGCACCGGCGGGAGGAACAGGAGCACGACGGAGCCGACGAAGACCGCTACGACGACGGCGATCCCCGGGCCATCCCCGAACCAGAACTGGCCGCCTTGGATCCAGGCGGAGAACGGGACGAGGGGTTGCTCCCCGATGAAGGCGGCCCGCCACGCCAGCTCCGTCTCGAGGTAGGCCTCCGGCGTCCCGGTGACGAGGCCGGCGATGACCATCCACGCGAATCCGGCGACGGCGGCGAGTGCCCCGCCCGCGAGGATGAGGACGACCTCCCGGCGCGCGAGCGGGTCGCGGTGTCGCGTGACGATCCGCACGATGAGATGGAGGCCCAGCAGGAGCGAGAAGGCCAGGACTCCGGGGCGGGTGAACGCCATGACCGGGATGACCGCGAGGAGCCAGCCGTACCGGCGCGTCACGAGCAGGAGCAGCGCGAGCGTCAGCAGCAGCAGGAACATCGATTCGGCGTAGGCGACCTGGAACAGGGCGCTGAGCGGGGCGATGCAGAACAGCACGACGGCGAACATCGCCCGTTCATCGCCGAGGCGGATGCGCAGGAGCCGGTGGAACAGCAGGGCCGCCCCCAAGCCACAGCACAGCGAGACGATCACGGCCATGACCGGCCACGGCAGGAAGGTGACGACCGAGAGCGCCTTGACGACCCCTGGATACACCGGCATGAACGCCCACGCGTTCTCCGCGACCCGGCCGGCGTCGTCGAGCGGCAGCTGGGTCGGGTAGCCGTACGTCGCGATCCACCAGTACCACTGTCCGTCCCAGCCGGCGGCGAGCGTCCCCAGCGAGGGGAACGCGCCGAACCGGGAGTCCGGCGCCTGCAGCAGACTCGCGACCGCGAACATCACGGTCGTCACCAGGCGGGACAACACGTACACGATGACGATCCGCCCCCACCAGGGCAGGCGGGCCCAGCGCCGGAGCATCGACGGCCGCTCCTCGACCTCGGTCGAGTGGGCCGCGTCAGCGACCATCGGGCCCGGTCAGCCAGGCGCGGAGCCCGCGCTCACAGTCCTCGATGTGCGCGAGCGGGACGCGCTCGTCGTCGGCATGGGCGAGGAGCGGGTCACCCGGTCCGTAGTTGACGGCGGGGACGCCGAGTGCGGAGAAGCGTGCGACGTCCGTCCAGCCGTACTTCGGGGCCGGTGTGCCGCCGACCGCGGCCAGGAAGTCCTGGGCGATCGGCGCGTCGAGCCCGGGACGAGCACCCTCCGCGACGTCCGTCTGCACGACCTCGAAGCCGGAGAAGAGCTCCTCGAGGTGGGCGAGCGCCTCGGCACCCGTCCGGCTCGGAGCGAAGCGGTAGTTCACCTCGACGGTGACGAGGTCGGGGATCACGTTCCCGGCGACGCCGCCGGTGATCCCGACCGCGTTGACGCCCTCCCGGTAGACGAGCCCGTCGACCTCGACCTCCCGTGGCGTGTACGAGGCGAGCGTCGCGAGGACCGGTGAGATCGCGTGGATCGCGTTGACGCCGACCCAGCTCCTGGCCGCATGCGAGCGCTTGCCGTGGGCGCTCACGTGGACGCGGAGCGTTCCGTTGCAGCCGCCCTCGATGCCGGCGTTGCTCGGCTCGCCGAGGATCGCGAAGTCCCCGACGAAGAGGTCGAGACGGTTCCGCGCGAGACGCCCGAGGCCGTTGAGGTCGGATGCGACCTCCTCGTTGTCGTACCACATCCAGGTGATGTCGACGATGGGATCGGTGAGCTCGGCCGCGAGCTTCAGCTGGACCGCGACGCCGCCCTTCATGTCGACCGTCCCCCGACCCCAGAGCACCGCCTCGCCGTCGCGCTCCTCGAACCGGGTCGGGACGTTTCCGTTGATCGGGACGGTGTCGATGTGGCCGGCGATGATGACCCGCTGTGCACGTCCGAGCGAGGTGGAAGCGACCACCGTGTCGCCGTCGCGCACGATCGTCAGGTGCTCGAGACCCTCGAGCGACGCCTCGATCGCGTCGGCGATGCGGGCTTCATCCCCCGAGACGGAGGCGATGTCGCACAGCTGCTGGGTGAGTTCCACCGAGGAGACGGACAGGTCGAGTACGGGGACTTCGGCTGGCATGGCACCAGTGTATTGGCCGTCGACCTGAGTGTTGGCCGGTACCCTGGAGCCATGACCGCTGTGCCTGCCGAGACCCCTGTTCCGACTCACGCTTGGGGCTCCGGCCTCGCGACCATCGCCGCCGACGGCACCGTGCTCGACACCTGGTTCCCCGAGCCCTCGCTCGGACGGATCCCCGAGGGCCGCGACCGCTGGATCGCCCCCGCAGACCTCGAGGCCCTCGCGACCGACGACGAGCGCCGGGCCGTTCGCATCGACATCGTCACGGTCGAGATCGAGCTGCAGGCCGCTCCGCAGAGCACCCCGGACGCCTACCTGCGGCTGCACCTGCTCAGCCACCTGCTCGTCCAGCCGAACTCGATCTCGCTCGACGGCGTCTTCGCGCACCTCCCCATCGTCGTCTGGACCAACGCCGGCCCCGTCCACCCCGCGGACTTCGACCGCCTCCGACCGTCGCTCCTCCGCGCCGGCATCCACGCGACCGGCATCGACAAGTTCCCGAGACTCCTCGACTACGTGACGCCCGACAAGGTCCGGATCGCCGACGCCTCGCGCGTCCGGCTCGGCGCCCACCTGGCACCGGGCACCACCGTCATGCACGAGGGCTTCGTCAACTTCAACGCCGGGACCCTCGGTGCGTCGATGGTCGAAGGACGCATCTCGCAGGGCGTCGTCGTCGGCGACGGCAGCGACATCGGGGGTGGTGCGTCGATCATGGGGACGCTCTCGGGCGGCGGGACGCAGCGGGTGGCGATCGGTCAGCGCGCCCTCCTCGGCGCCAACTCCGGCATCGGCATCTCGATCGGCGACGACTCGGTGGTCGAGGCGGGTCTCTACGTGACCGCGGGCACCAAGGTCGTCCTCGCGGGTGCTGCGGCCACGGCCGAAGGCGCGCCGCGTACGGTCAAGGCGGTCGAGCTGTCGGGTGTCCCGAACCTCCTGTTCCGTCGGAACTCGCTCACCGGTGCCGTCGAGGTGCTCCCCCGCTCGGGCTCGGGCGTCGAGCTGAACGCGGCACTGCACGCCTGACCCCAGCCTCCCGGTACGCAGAACGGCCCCGCATCCGAGGTGGATGCGGGGCCGCCCTTCGACAGGCTCAGGGACCGAACCGGACGGGACTAGCGCGTCGGGAAGGGCCGCTCGGGCGAGCCCGTGTACAGCTGCTGCGGGCGACCGATCTTCGTCTGGGGGTCGAGGTTCATCTCACGCCAGTGGGCGATCCACCCGGGCAGGCGTCCGATGGCGAAGAGCACCGTGAACATCCGCGTCGGGAAGCCCATCGCCTTGTAGATGACACCGGTGTAGAAGTCGACGTTCGGGTAGAGCTTGCGCTCCTTGAAGTAGTCGTCCTCGAGGGCGATCTGCTCGAGCTCCTGAGCGAGGTCGAGCAGCGGGTCGTTGATACCGAGGGCACGGAGCACCTCGCCGGCGCTCTCCTTGACGAGCTTGGCGCGCGGGTCGTAGTTCTTGTAGACGCGGTGCCCGAAGCCCATGAGCTTCACGCCGTCTTCCTTGTTCTTCACGCGGTCGACGAAGCGCTGCACGCCCTCGCCGGACTCCTGGATCCGGCCGAGCATCTGCAGGACAGCCTCGTTCGCGCCACCGTGCAGCGGACCCGACAGGGCGTTGATACCGGCGGACACCGAGGCGTAGAGGTTCGCTCCGGTCGAGCCGACGAGGCGGACCGTGGAGGTCGAGGCGTTCTGCTCGTGGTCCTCGTGCAGGATGAGCAGGAGGTCGAGCGCCTTCGACAGGACGGGATCGATCTCGTAGGGCTCGGCGAGGTTGCCGAAGTTCAGCTTGAGGAAGTTGTCGACGAAGCTCAGCGAGTTGTCGGGGTAGAGGAACGCCTGCCCGACCGACTTCTTGTGCGCGTAGGCCGCGATCACCGGCAGCTTCGCGAGCATGCGGACGGTCGTGAGCTCGACGTGGTCGGGATCGTGCGGATTGGCGTCCGACTCGTAGTAGGTCGACATGGCCTGCAGGGCGCTCGACAGGACGGCCATCGGGTGGGCCGTGTGCGGGAGCGCGGAGAAGAACCGCTTGAGGTCCTCGTGGAGGAGCGTGTGGCGTCGGATCTTCTCGTCGAATCCGCCGAGTTCATCGGCCGTCGGGAGTTCCCCGTGGATGAGCAGCCAGGCGACCTCGAGGAAGGTCGACTGCTTGGCGAGCTGCTCGATCGGGTAGCCGCGGTAGCGCAGGATGCCCTGGTCGCCGTCGATGTACGTGATCGCCGACTTGGTCGCCGCGGTGTTGACGAACCCGTAGTCGAGCGTGGTCAGGCCGGTCTGCCGCGTGAGCGAGGAGATGTCGATACTCGACGCGCCCTGGGCTGACTGGTGGATCGGGAATTCGGCCGTTCCGCCGGGGTAGTTCAGGGTGACCTGATGCGTCTCGGTGGAAGCCTGTTTCTCGACGTCGCCCACGGCGCCTCCTCATATCTTCGTGCGATAGGGACTCGACATCGCCCTCCGATACGACGGCGTGTCACATACAGCCTAATCGGCTTCGGACCCAACTGTTGTTTCCCACAGTGATCCGGCGACTTCCTTGGAGTTCACCCCGAAATCGGGCGGAGGCCTCGAAGTCTGGCCGCGGCGGCCGCGATGCGCTCGTCGGTGGCGGTCAGGGAGAGCCGCACGTGCTGCGGCCCGGCCTCGCCGTAGAACACCCCCGGGCCAGCAAGGACACCGATCGACGCCAAGCGGTCGATACTCACCCAGGCGTCCTGGCCCTCGGTGATCCACAGGTACAGTCCCGCCTCGCTGCGGTCGACCCGGAACCCGGCCTCGCGGACGGCCGGGAGCAGCACCTCACGTCGGGCGCGGTACCGGGCCTTCTGCTCCGCGACGTGGGCGTCGTCGCCGAGCGCCGCGACCATGGCGGCCTGCAGCGGGGCCGGCAGCATGAGACCCGCGTGCTTCCGGACGGTGACCAGCCGACGCACCAGGCGCTCGTCGCCCGCGAGGAACGCGGCACGGTAGCCGGCGAGGTTGGACTGCTTGCTCAGGGAGTAGATCGCGAGGACGCCCTCGGTGTCGCCGTCGGTCACGCGCGGATCGAGCACGGACGGGGTCGGCGTGTCGGACCACTCCCCCTCCCAGCCGAGTTCCGCGTAGCATTCGTCGCCCACGAGGACGGCGCCCAGTTCGCGGGCTCTGGCTCGGGCTGCCCGCAGCTCGTCGACCGACAGGACACGACCGTCGGGGTTGCCGGGGGAATTCAGCCAGACCAGCCGGGTGCTCTCCGGCCATTCGGCGGGGTCGTCGGACGCGAACGCCTCGGCTCCGGCGATCGCCGCGCCGACCGCGTAGCTCGGGTAGGCGGCCACGGGGTGGACCACGGTGTCGCCGGCGCCCAGGCCGAGGAGAAAGGCGAGCAGCGCGACGAGTTCCTTCGAGCCGATCGTCGGGAGGACGGCGTCGAGGGTGAGCCCGTCGACGCCACGACGGCGCGCGAACCAGTCGACGATCGCCTGCCGGAGTTCGGTCGTGCCGATCGTGGTCGGGTACGCGTGCGCGTCCGTGGCCGCCCGGAGCGCATCCCGGATGAGGCCGGGAGTCGGATCGACCGGCGAACCGATCGAGAGGTCGACGATGCCGTCGGGGTGCCGACGGGCCTGCTCCGCATACGGGACCATGAGGTCCCAGGGGTAGTCGGGCAGCGGCTGCAGTGCCACGCGACTACTCGTGGGCTTGGGGCGGCAGGGCGGCGATGAGCGGGTGGTCCGAGGGGATCACGCCGACCTTCGCGGCCCCGCCCGGGGAACCGACCTCGTCGAAGAACTCGACATTGGCCTTGTAGTAGTCCGCCCACTCCTCGGGAAGGTCGTCCTCGTAGTAGATGGCCTCCACCGGGCAGACCGGCTCGCACGCACCGCAGTCGACGCATTCGTCGGGGTGGATGTAGAGCGACCGTTCACCCTCGTAGATGCAGTCGACGGGGCATTCGTCGATGCAGGCGCGGTCCTTGACATCGACGCACGGCAGGGCGATCACGTAGGTCACGGGCGGGTGGCTCCCTTCACGAGCACTGAGTTGTCCAGTCTACGCCTGCGGCGAGACGGGGAGCGGTTCGGGCGTCGGTCCCGCGGGACGGTCGTCGCGCTTGCGGGCGCGCTCCGGGAGCTTCGGCCACGCCACGACAAGGACGGCGATGAGGCCGGGGGCGATGGTCCAGACGAGGCCCGAGACGCTCTGCGGGATGAGGACGGAGCCACCGGTGCTCTCGAGCAGCAGGATCCCGATCATGAGGATGACCCCGAGTGCCGCTGCCGACGCTGCGAGCCGGTCTCCCAGGACGATCCGGAGTCCGACCAGGAGCATGGCCACACCGAGGATGCCGAGCACCAGCCCGACCGGGAGAGCGACGCCGAGGACGGAGGGCGCCCAGGCGTGCGCGACCGTGCCGATGGCGCCGTACGCCAGACCGACGAGGAACGCGAGGACGATCCCGATCACCCGCGACGCCGTGGACGGCTCGTGCGGTGCGTCCGGCTGCGGCGGTGTCGGCGGGAACCAGCGGTCGTCGCCGACCGTGCGGCCGTCTGGGAGGCTGGGGTCGGGGGCCGGATCGGTCATCCGCCGATTGTATCTGGACACCCTCGGTGTCAGGCGCTATGGTCGACGTCGGATAAGGTTAGCCTTACCCAACCGCGTTCCGAAGTCGCAGCGCCCCGCCCGGACCACGGTCCCCGC
>NZ_LWCT01000034.1:0-13382 GCF_001650455.1 Plantibacter sp. H53 | reverse complement strand
TCTCGACGGGGTCGGTGGGTTCCGTCGGCGTGGGGACCGGCGTCGTCGGTTCCGGTTCCGGGTTCGACGTCGTCGAGGTGACGGGGGCGGCGCTCAACGCGCTGATCCCGAGGCCCTGCGGTGCCGCGGCGCTGGAGAGGTAGCCCCAGACCCCGATTCCGCCGGACAGCAGCCGCTGAGCGCTCGCGTCCGTGGCGATTCGCTGCCAGGAGGGCTTCGCACCGCCGACGACCCAGGCGCGACTGGCGATCGTGACGCTGTTGGAGGAGCGGGTGCGGAGGTCCATCTGGAGCGACTGACCGGGCTGGAGGTCTGAGGCGATGAGCGCCTCTTTGGAGAGCCTCGTCTGGTCGGCGGTCGAGCCGTCGACGCGGGCGGTGCCGAGGTAGACCGAGCCGGTGGGTGTGACACGCAGGGTGCTCTGGTAGTACCGCTTGCCGTCGGAGCGCGTCTGCAGCCCGAAGTACAGTCCGCTACCAGCGGTCGGGAGGGTCGGGACGGTGATCGTCGCGGTCGCCTGCACGTCGGCGATCTGGACTCCGGAGAGCACGGCCTGGCGGGCCGTGCCCGGGGTGGCGAAGGAGATGCTGCCACCGGTCGCCACGGCCAGGCCGGTGGTGACCGGGGAGGTGTAGGCGCCCCCGAGCTCTGCGGTGCCGAATCCGCTCGCCACGGTCCTGGCGAAGGTGTCGTTGACGACGGGGGAGCCGACCTTCCAGGTCTCCGTCGCGGCGCTCACCGGCGTCGCGACCGTGAACGAGCTGAGGATCAGTGCGCCGGCTGCGGCACCGGCGGCCAGCAGTGAGCCGAGACGCCGGGCCCGACCGCGCCGCTCAGGCGTCGCGGGGGTGCTGGTCGTCGTCTGGTTCGGGTGTCGGCGGTCGGCGGGGGGACCGGCTGCGTGCGGAGCGGAAGTCAAAACAGGGTTCCTCACAGGGATCGGGAACGTCCGATCCCTCGACGCGGAGCAGGGGCGGGGATGGTGCGGTCGCGTCGTGCGGGGCGGACTCGGCCTTCGGGAGGCCGTTTCGGTCGGGTGGCGCTGGAGTGTTGTTGAGGGATGCTACAGCAGGGATCTGTGACGGGTCCACGTTTCGGAGGCGAAGATCCGAGGTGGTCGTCCACCTCTGGACCGGGACGGAGAAGACGCCGGGTACCGAGCGGAGAAGTCGGTGGATGCCTAGTGATACGAGGATCGACAGCGCGGCGAGGGCAGGGGGGAGAGCCACTCGCTGCCAGGACGCGACCTCGTCCGCTACTGGATGCAGAGCTCCAGCAACGGCAATCATAGGAAACGTATGTACGAGGTAGATCGGGAGGGTCCTGGTGCCGAGGTAGCCCAGGAAGGCACCCGCGCGCACGCGGGACAACACCACCGCGAGCGCGATGCCGGTGGCGGTGGCCACGAGTCCGGCTCCGAGCAGCACGAAGGGGGCGAATCGCCACTCGGTGCGGAGGACGAAGGCGACGATGCCTCCGTAGATCACGACGAGCACGAACAGATGTCCGAGCCGGAGCCGCGGAGCGAGCCGCCGGATGATCGGTGCCGCGTGCGCGGCGAGGAGGAAGAAGCAGAAATAGCGCCCCGCCTTCTCCCACGGGACACCGAGCGAGGAGAAGATCCCGGTGCCGAACGCACCGGAGACGATCGCGGCGATCGCCAGCTGCAGTAGCCTCGGCCAGCTGCGCATGAGCCAGGCGATCATGAAATAGATCGGCAGTGCGTAGATGAACCAGAGGTTGGGGTGCGGCTGGACGAGGATCGAGGCGAAGGACCACCAACCCACCGGGTCCGGTGCGTCGTCCAAGGGGGGCATCACTGCGCCGTACGCGGTCTGCACGGTGCTCCACACCACGTAGAGGTACAGCAGCAAGACCAGACGCTTGCGGAACAGATCCCCGAAGGATCGAGCGAGCGCCGAGGGCGCCAGCAGCCCGGAGACGAAGAAGAACAGCGGCATCCGGAAGGTGTCGAGCGGAGTGCTCGCGAGCGCCCATGGACCGGCGATCCCGGCGACGCCGAGGTACATGACTGCGTGGAACAGGACCACCAGGATGATCGCGATACCGCGCGCGGAATCGATCCAGGTTTCTCGGGAACCGGTGTCCTCAGCCGAACCCGGCCGCGCGTGTCGGGCGGTCGCGGACATGGGGTTACCGGTCTCCGGCGGTCTCGGGGGTCGGCTCCGAGGCCCCGGTCGCGAGCGCTCGCCGGCGCGGGCGGAGCGCACGGCCGCTCTGGCGGGGTCGGGCGTTCTCGTCATCGGTGTAGTACGTGGTCCGCTCATGGTGCCGGACGTCGTTCGCCACGACACCGAGCACACGCGCGCCGACGGAGTCGAGGTTGGACAGCGCCTTCTGGAGCTGCTGTCGCTTCGTCCGACGCTCCCGGACGACGACGATCGCACCGTCGGTCTCGTGGACGAGCCAGAGGGGGTCCGTCACCGGGATGACCGGGGACGTGTCGATGACCACGAAGTCGTACTGTGCCTTCAACGCCTCGAGGGTGCCGCGCATCGTGTCCGAGGCGAGGAGCTGGTTCGGGTTCGGCGGGACGGCGCCCGCGACGAGGATGTCCAGGCCGGGGACCCCCCAGGGCTGGACCGCGTCGTCGAGCGAGGAGTCGCCCAGGAGGACACTGGTGAGACCGACCGATCCCTCGAGGCCGGTGTAGTCGGCGATCGAAGGGTTCCGGAGGTCGCCGTCGACCAGGATGACGCTCCCGCTCGATTCCGCGAGTGACATCGCGAGCCCGACCGACACGGAGCTCTTCCCCTCGCCAGGCAGCGCGGAGGTGACCACCACGGAGGCGACCGGCTTGTCGACGTCGGCGAAGGCGAGGCTCATGCACAGTGACCGGAACGCCTCGGCCGTGACGCCGTTCGGGCTGGAGCGGACCACTTGGGCGATGCGTCGCTCGCGTGAGGTGCGGCCGATCTCCGCGAGGAGGGGCAGGTCGGTGACGAGGTCGATGTCGGTGTTGCTCCGGATCCGGGTGTCCACGAGCTCGCGGAGGACCGCCCATGCCAGGCCGAGCAGGACACCGACCGCGGCGCCGAGACCGGTGATCAGCCGGACATCCGGCGAGACCGGGTTCACCGGTGCCGACGCCGGCGAGATGATGGTGAGCTGCACCGAGGCGGCCTGCGCCGCATCCTTCGGGGAGATGTTCGCGACGGCGTCTGACAACGACTTCGCGATGCCGTCGGCGATCGCCCTGGCCAGCTCCGGGTCGGAGTTCACGACGGAGATGTCGACCACCACGGTGTTGAGGGGGGTGTCCGCCGTGACGGTCCGAGCGAGCTGCGCGACCGTCAGATCGAGACCCAGGTCGTTGATGACCGGCTGCAGCACGTACGGGGACTTCGCGATGAGGGCGTAGGACTGCACGAGGTTCTGCACGTAGGTCGAACCCTGGACGAGTTCGCTCGTCGACTCGCCGTACGCGGCGGAGGCGTAGGCGCTGCTCGTCGAGCGGTACATGCTCGGCATGGACTGAGCGTAGACATAACCTCCCGCCGCTCCGAGGAGCGCCAGGAGAAGGATGACGGCCCACTGCTTGCGGATCGCGCCGAGGTAGTCGTGAACGGTCACGTCACTGCCCTTCTGCCGGCACCGGGCCGGTGCTGTGCTGTGGGCGGCGCGGAACGGCCGCCCTGGTGGTCCCACTATCATGTGGGGAGGACGAGGGGAGCGGGGATCTGGACGAGCAACGTGACCAGACACTGCTGGTGGTGTGCGCGGCGAACGTCTGCCGGTCGCCACTTGCGGCGTTCCAGTTGGAACGCCGGTTGAGCGGACTCGCCGAATTCGACCAGGTCGTCGTCGAGAGCGCCGGGGTGACGGCGCGGACCGGCTCGGAGATCTGTGAGCGGGTGAGGCGGCTCGAGCGCGGCACCGGCTTCGCGGCGTTCGCCGATGCCCACCGGTCACGGCCGATCACCGAGGCGATCATCGACCACGCATCGTTGATCCTCACCGCGTCGACGGCCGAGCGATCGGCGATCGCCACGCTCGCACCCGCCGCCCGGTCCCGGACGTTCACCCTGCGGGAGGCGGCGGCTCTGGCCGTCGTGCCCGGATTCGCAGACGAGGACGGGATCGAGCTGGAGGGTGTGCTCGACCGCTTCGCGGCAGTCATCCACGGGCGCCGCGGGTTCGTCGCGCCGAGCCGGCGACCGAAGGGCCTCCGACGGTTCGGACGGACTGCGGCGCCGACGGACCCGTTCGACATCGCCGACGGCCACCTCTCGGGGTCGGCCGCCCATGACCGCACCATCGCGCAGGTCGGTGAGGTCGCCGGGCTGCTCGCCGACGCGGTGCCGAGGACGGCACCGCGCGACGTGGCCTGACCACCCGCCGCTGCCAGGAGTCCCTGCGCTGGAAGCAGGACGCTACGCATCGACCCGCTCCGCCCCACGAGGCCGGAGCGGAAGCCCGTCCACCGAGTCGATGATGCGGTCCTGATAGGCCCTGACCGAATGGCGGTCGGCCGCGATGCGCTCGTCGTCGAGCGCTGCCGCGGACCGAGCAGCCCAGTCGGACCGGATCTCGGCGAGCGCGTCGGCGATCGCGACGGCGTCTGCGGGGGTCACGAAACTTGCTGCGCGGTAGCCGGCGGCGGCCTCGCGGAGCCCGGAGGTGTCGCTCACCACGACCGGTCGTGCGGCGAGGATGCTCTCGACGGCGGTGTTCCCGAACGGCTCGTCGAGCCGGGAGGGCACGACCAGCACGTCGCTGGCGGCGAGTGCAGGCCACGGGGTCGGCTGGAAGCCGAGGAGCGTGACACGGTCCGCCAGGTCCCGCGCGGCGATCGAGGCGCGCAGCTCGTCCTCGAACCACTCGTAGCCGGGGTAGACCGCGCCGACGATGTCGGCGCGCGCGTCGATCCCACGGCGGTTGAGTTCGTCGACGGCCTCGATGACGAGGTCCGGCCCCTTCCGCGGTGACAGGCGTCCGACGAAGAGCACGCGAAGTTCGTCGAGGACGTCCGTCCGAGGAGCCGTGACCTCGGACGGCCCGGGGACCCCGTTGAGGACGACGGTCGTCCGGTCGACGAGGCGGGCGTAGGAACGCTCGAGTGTCTTGGCGCTGTACGAGCTGTTGGCGATCAGCCGATCGGCGAACAGCAGGGGGAATGCGAGGGCGCGCATCACGATCGGCTTCGCCGATCCTTCCGCCTCGTGCACGTGCACGACGGAGGGGAGACGGCGCAGCCGCGCGAGCGCCGTCCACAAGGGGATCGTGATGGTGTTGGTCCAGACGAGATCGGGCTGCACCTCGCGCATGAGACGACCACCCGCCCGCAGACCTCGGACGGTCTGCGACACGAGCTCGCCGAACCCGCGTGGGGTGAGCAGACGCTTCCGCAGCACGAGGGTCGGCACGATGTGGACCCGCGCACCCCGTTCGACGAGCAGCGGGCTGAGTGGTCCGTCCGCGGGCATGGTGACCACGACGTCGGACCCGTCGCGGACGAACGCCTCCACCGTCTCCAGGAACACGCGGTCGGATCCGTACAGGTCTGCACTCGGATGAGCGAGCAGCAGCGTCCTCCGTCTGATCGGCTCGGGCCGTCCAGACCCCCCAAGGTCGTTCATCGTCCGATCAACTCAGCAGCTCGGAGACGGGGTCTGCACCCAGGCGGTCCATGTCGCGGAACCACTTCACGGAGGCGAGGAGCAGGTGGCCGGCGTTCGCGACGAACATCAGCGTGTACACGGCGAAGAAGAGGACGGGCGCGCCGAGCAGCAGGAACACCAGGCAGAGGAAGCCGTAGTCCGTCGGGATCACGAGGAGCGAGCGGAGCGGCGAGCTCTTCCGCGCGTCCGCAGCGGGCTTGAACCCGTAGGCGGCCTTCAACTGGTCGTTCAGGATCATCGCGAAGAACGACACCGCCGCGACCACCGTGTACCCCATGGGGATGAGGTAGAGCGCCGGGTCGGTGAACTCGAAGTGGCGGAACACCATGATGAGCACGGCGAGGTGCAGGGTCGAGATCTTCGTGGCGTCGACGACGTGGTCGAGCCACTCACCGCTGGCGGAGCCGCCGCCGCGCAGACGTGCGACTTGACCGTCGGCCGAGTCGAAAGCGTATCCGATCGCCAGCGCGAGCCAGACGGCGACGCCGACCCACCACGCCGGCGGGAGGATGGCCAGCATCGCGATGCCGGAGAAGGTGAACACCGCGCTGATCGCCGTGACGATGTTCGGCGTGAGTCCGACCTTGTAGGCGCCGGCGGCCAGGTATCGGCCGGCCTTGCGGTTCACGTAGATCGAGTAGGCCGGCGCTCCGGCAGCCCGCTTCTTCTGCGCACCGGCCAGGCGGGCGACGATCTCGGTGTAGGACTCGGTGGTCGAACGGGTGTCGGCAGTGATTCGGGTCATGCCAATCCTCCGGTGCTCTCGGTGACGTGTGTCGGGTTGATGCTGCTGACCGGTTTCGGGTTCCAGTCGATGGGCAGGCGGGTGAATCGTCCGGTGCGGTGGATCGTCGCGCCGTCCGCCAGGCGGAGGGCGAGTGCTTCGTAGCCGTCGGCGATGCTGTCCCAGCGGTAGACCTCCGCGGCGCGCACCTGGAGGGCCGCTCCGAGGGCGGCGGTGCCCGCCTCGTCCAGTTCGGCCTGTTCGATGAGGCGGGCGACCTCGTCGCTCGCCGCGAAGAAGGAACCGGAGTCACCGACCACCTCGTGATTGAACACGGAGTCGAAACCGATCACGGCCGTACCGGCGCCCATGGCGCGGAGGAGCGAGGGGTTGGTGCCGCCGACCGAGTGGCCGTGGACGTAGGTGAGCGCGCCGGCGTACAGCTGGTCGAGGAGCTCCTGGTCCCAGACGCCGCCCAGCAGGTGCACGCGGGGATCGCTCGCGGCGAGGGCGGCGATGCGCTCGCTGTGTTCGGCGCCGTACGGTGCCGAACCGACGACGACCAGCGGGTGCCGCGCGGCGCTGCGGATGAAGCCTTCGACGATCAGGTCGACGTGGTTCTCCGGTTCGAAGCGGGCGACCACGAGGTGGAACGCGCCGGCCTCGACACCGGCGCCGGAGCCGAGCAGATCCGTCCTCGGGTGTTCGAGGATCTTCGCGCCATAGGTGAGGAGTTCGGTCGGCACGCTGAACTGCTGCTCGTAGTAGTCGGCGATCCCGGCCGCGTCGGCGATGAGGGCGTCGGCTGTGCGAACGGAACGTTCCTCGGCCCAGCGGTAGTAGCGCTTGCCTGAACCGCTCCACTTCGCCCGCTTCCATTCGAGGCCGTCGACGTGCACGGCGGTCGGTATGCCCTTGGCGCGGATGACGGGGACGAAAGGTGCGTTCGCCGCGTTGAAGACGAAGGCGACATCGTGGCGTCGGGTGACCGCCATGTGGAGAACGGACAGAGCGGTGTGGCTGAGGGTCTCGAGGACCTTCTTGCGGACGGCAGGCAGGTGCACGAGTCGCATACCGAGATGCTCGGCCGGTTGCTCAGCCGCGGTGCGGCGGCAGTAGACCGTGACCTCGTGGCCGCGCGCGGCGAGCCTGCTGCCGATCTCCTCGACCGCGGTCTCGAACCCGCCGTACGCCGCAGGGACTCCTCGCGTGCCGACCATCGCGATGCGAAGGGTGCCGTCGGGCTGACGTCCGTGGGCGACGCCCCTGCGAGAGTGGCCAGTCATCGGATCGTCGCCGTTTCGCCGGTCGTCGAGCGCTGCTGAATGGAGGTCATGGGTGAGTTCGGGTTTCTCATGGGTTCGCTTCCGCGGCAGTGTGTCCGGGTCTGCGTGGCGGGGCGGGATGTCGACGCTGCAAGCGTCGTTGCTCGGATGGTGGGCGTCGCGTACCGGGTCGGGTGTCCCTGCACGACGACGATGGTGCAGCGCGTGCGCGTTCGCCCGGTACGTCCGCTTTCGGGTGCGGACGGCGTCGAAGGTCGATTCGCTCGGGTAAGCGTCACGGATATCGATGCACGATCGGGTTCGTGCGCGCGAGCGGCGTCATTGACCAGGTGGACCGACTCGACGGATTCGGGTGTTTCGGGTGTCGAGCGGCTCACCGGTTCGCGGTGATGGAGACGACTGTATCGAAGTGTTGTCCCCTCTGGAAGGGGATTTGTCCTCTTTTCGCAGGACACCCCTCGCTTTGGGGGCATCACCGACAGCGGCCCGCGCATCAGTACGCGCCGACCGGTTTGAGTACGACCTTGACGGTCTGCCACATGATCATCAGGTCGCCCGTGATGGACCAGTTCTCCACGTAGTAGAGGTCCAGGCGGACGCTCTCCTCCCAGGTCAGGTCGGAACGCCCGGAGACCTGCCACATGCCGGTGAGGCCAGGCTTGATGTGCAGACGTCGGTGCACGTCCTTCTCGTACTCGGCGACCTCGCTCGCCAGTGGCGGCCGGGGCCCGACGATGCTCATGTCGCCGGTCAGGATGTTCCACAGCTGTGGGAACTCGTCGAGGGAGTACTTGCGCAGGATGCGGCCGACGCGCGTGACCCGCGGGTCGTTCTTCATCTTGAAGAGCACGCCGTTGCCCTCGCTCTGCGCCATGAGGGCTGGGAGGGCGGCTTCGGCGTCGGTGATCATCGACCGGAACTTGAACATGGTGAACCGTTCGCCGTTCCGACCGACGCGTTCCTGCCGGAACAGCACCGGACCCGGGCTGTCGAGCTTGACCGCGAGTGCTATGAGGGCCAACAGCGGCGAGATGAGCAGGATCCCGAAGCCCGTGAGACCGATGTCGAGCGCGCGCTTCATGATGTGGCGACCGCCTTCGAACTGGGGGATCTCGACATGGATCAGCGGCAGCTCTTCGACCGGTCGGAAGTGGATCCGAGGTCCGGCCACGTCCGTCAGCCGCGCGGCGAGCACGAGTTCAGTGGCGGTCCCCTCGAGGTCCCAGCCGAGGCGACGGATGTAGTCGCTGCCGCCGTCGACGGGTCCGGCGATGATGACCGCGTCGGCGGTGAGGTTCGAAGCGGCTTGCGCCACGCCGTCGACGTGGGCGATGACCGGGACGGATCGGCCCCGGCTCGAGAACGGCTCGGCGGTCTCCTCGTCGACGATCGCCGCACCGACGACGGTGTAGCTCATGCTGTGCTGCTTCGCGACCTGTTCGAGGACGTAGTCGACGTCGTCACGCCGACCGACGACCACCGTCCGTGCCGTGTACTCTCCGACGCGACGGCGGCTGAGCAGCCACTTGCGCCACATCCAGCGCGAGGCGAGGAGGGCGAGCGTCCCTGCGGGGAGCGCGAGGATGAAGTACCCGCGCGCGATGTCGATCTTCAGGATCAGGAAGGCGATCGCGAGGATGCCGAAGGCGAATGCGCTGGCGTTGACCACGCGCTTGTACTCGGTGACACCGGAGCCGATGATGCGGCTGTCACGTGTCCTCGTGAATCCGAGGAAGCCCAGCCATACGAGGACGATGACCGCTGAGAGCATGACGTAGAGCTGTTGGCCCTCCGGACCGACCGGGGCGTCGCCGAACCGCACGACGAACGCGGCGGAGACCGCGAAGAGTGCGATCGCACTGTCCGTGAGGACGACTCGACGACGGTATCGCTTCGACCATTCGCGTCGCGTCAGTGAGGCGACCGCGGCGGGGGAGGAGGCCGCGCCGAGCGCGACGGCTCGACGTCGGCGCAACCCGATGGGGCTCGCGATCGGGCCGGTGATCGGGAACGGGTGTTCTTTGACGTCGGTGCTCACGCGGTGGCCCACCGTTCGGTGCGGTGCGGAAGGGTGGCCGCGGTTCGGGTGCACGGACATGGGCGTCGGAGGGTCCGACGGCGGTTCGGGTACGTCGTCATGAGGGCTGCTATCCACTGGTGGGTTCGGGTGTGGTGCTGGTGCGCGGTGCGCACGGGCGGTTCGGGCCGCCCGCGGAGAACGCGACGTCGCTCGTGTACCCACGACCGACCGGTGATACCGGTCGAGATGAGCGTCCCCCTTGGATATCCCTCAACTCTAGGAAGCGGGGGTCATCGGCGGATCCCCCACTCCAGGGGGGTGACGGCCCCCAATTCTGGGGGTGAGCGTGCCCTCGGACGCGTGATTCCGTCGTCATTCGCAGATCCGGCCACGGACTTCGTCGATCGCGTCCGTCGGGGCCCGGTGGGGGACAGCACCGCCCGACCCGGCTGCGCCCATCCCGGATGGCGGATCGACCGCATGCTCAGCGACTACATTGGTGCCATGGATGGAGCGCGCGCGACCGATGGCGCGATCGCCGACGCCGCCCGCGATCCCATGGCCGATTGGCCGACCGGGCGCCTCCTCTCCACGGCGTCGCGACTGATCGAGCACACCTGGCAGCAGGCCCTCGACGGCATCGGGGTGACCCACGCCGGGCTCATCGTGCTGCACCTGCTCGACAGCGGGCCCGCCAGTCAGAAGGAGCTCGCCCGACGGGCCCGCGTGCAGAACCAGACGATGTCGCGCACGCTCGACCGACTGGAGCGGGCCGGCCACATCGAGCGCATCGCCGCGGTCGACGACCGTCGCCGTCACGTGGTGAGCCGGACGACTGCGGGCGATGAGGCCTGGCTCGCCGCACACCGGCTGGAGGCCGACGTCTTCCCGGAACTCCCCGACGAGTCGGCGTTGCGGTCCCAGCTGCTCGCGATCATCCGTTCGGGCGAGTCCGCCCGTTGGTCGCCCGAGGACGTCGAACCCGCCTGACCCGTGGCCCGACGCGCCCACCCCGGTCACTGAGCTTGTCGAAGTGCCCACGGGGAACCTGCGTGATGCGGGTGTCCAGTCGGGGCGGCCCTTCGGGTGTCCGCTCAGAGGCACACCCAGGCACAGCCGTACCCCGTCCGGGGGGATTCGAGCTGGTGCTCCGGGACGAGAGTGGCTAGTGTGATCAAAGTTTCTATTGTGACTGTTGTGACAGGATGACGGCCGCGACCCGCCGAGGTCGCCGTGATCGTGTCGTCGGACTGGAGAATGATGACCCCCGCACGAACGCCCGGTGCGCAGCACGGCCGCCGCCGTCCCTGGCTGGCGATGGCCCTCTCCGTCGGCGTCGTCACCGCGTCACTCACCGTCGGTGCACTACCGGCCCATGCGGACGACTACCCGAGCTGGGCCGACGTCGAAGCGGCCAAGTCGAGTGAGTCAGCGAAGGCCGCCGAGATCACGAACATCACCGCACTCATCACCTCGCTACAGGAGCAGTCCGACGCCGCGTTCCGCACGGCACAGATCGCCGCCGAGGCCTATCGTCAGGCGCAGGACGCCGTGACCGAGGCGACCGCCCGCGAGTCGGCCCTGCGCGAGCAGGCCGAAGCCGCTGCGGCCGCTGCCAAGGTCTCGAAGCAGCGCGCCGGTGCGCTCATCGCACAGCTGTCGCGCGGCGGCGGCGGCGACGTCTCGCTCGACCTCGTCCTCGGCGCGGGGAAGTCCGACGACCTGTTGTCCCGACTGTCCGTCATGGACAAGCTGGGCGAGCGGAACGCCGCGAGCTACGCCGAGGCGGTGACCGACCGCAACGCGGCGAGCGGGCTGACCGACCAGGCGGAGGTCGCGAAGACCGAACGCGAACGCCTCGAGGGCGAAGCGCAGACGAAGTACGACGAGGCGGAGAGCGCCTCGGCGGCGGCATCCGCAGCCGTGGCGGCCCAGGAGCAGCAGGCCGACCAGCTCTACGCGCAGCTCGCCTCCCTGAAGAACACCACCGCCGAGACCGAGCGCGGGTACGCGGCCGGCGAGTCCGCTCGTCAGGCGGCGGAGGAGGCGGCAGCCGCTGCGGCTGCCGCCGCGGCCAACACCCCTCCCGCCTCGGGCGGCGGTTCATCCGGCGGCGGCGGATCGAGCGGCGGCGGCGGCGGTGCGTCCAGCGGCGGTGGCGGTGGCGGCGGCTCGGTCGCACCTCCGAACTCCGCCGGCGTCGAGTCCGCGATCGCCTTCGCGCTCGCCCAGGTCGGCAAGGGCTACCAGCTCGGCGGTTCCGGCCCGAACGTCTGGGACTGCTCGGGGCTCACCCGCGCGGCCTACGGCAGCGGCATCGGGACGCATTCGGCGACGAACCAGTACTACACGATGCAGTCGCAGGGACGCCTCGTGCCCTACAGCCAGAAGCAGCGTGGCGACCTCATCTTCTGGTCGAGCGGCTACGACTACTACCACGTCGCCATCTACCTGGGGAACGGCCAGATCGTCGAGGCGGCCAACGAGCGGGCCGGTACCCGTGTCGGCGGCATCTGGGGCTCCGGCGACGTCGCACCCTACGTCGGTCGCCCGACGGGTTGATCCCATGAGCTCCGCCGAGGTCGACGCCTACCTCGCGTCCCTCACGCACCAGCTGAAACCGGCGGTCGTCCGTCTGCGCGAGGCGATCATGGCCTCGGACACGGGGTTCTCGGAGCACCTGAAGTGGAAGGCGCCGAGCTTCGTCTACGACGGTGAGGACCGCGTCACCTTCGCGCTGCACCCGGCGAACCGTATCCGGATCATCCTGCACCGCGGGGTGCATCAGCGGGACGACACCGACGCCTTCCGGTTCGACGACCCCTCCGGTCTCGTGGCGTGGGCGGCGCCGGACCGCGGAGTCGTCACCTTCTCGACCATCGAAGCGGCGGCCGCCGCCGAACCCGCCCTGCTCGAACTCATCGGGCGCTGGGTGCGGGCCTGACCGAGGTGTCGGAATGCTCCGGGATGCCAGGCGCCGGACCTGGTCATCCGAGGGGCAGCACCCGGAAGTCTCGGAACGACACGGTCGTCGACGCCGTGGCGGACCCCGAGAGGTACAGGCCCAGACCCACTGCTCCGACACCCTGCAGTCCTGGGGTGTCGTCGACGACGGACAGCTGGAACGTCGTCGGTTCGACGTCTCCGGTCCACGCCTTGGCCTCGATCGTGGTGCCGCTGACGCCGGTCGTCCGCGTCACGAGGTGGACCTCGCTGCCGGCTCCGACCGACGTCCCGGCGAGGTTCAGTGCGCTGATGGTGTTGCCGTTGCGCTGCACCTGCAGCTGGACGACACCGGACGCCTGGATCCAAGCGCGCGTGACGTATCGCTCGGAACCGACCTGCCGCACGATGAGTGAGACGAACTGACCGCCGCCGCTCGGCGCCTGGTCGAGCGAGAACGTCACCGAGGTCTCGGCCGCTCCGACCTGCGTCGCCGCCAGCACGGCGGTGCGAGTCGCGCCCGGAGCAGCGGTGATGGTACCCCGGTTCGACGTGACGGCGAAGCCGGTCCGGCCGCCGGCGAGCGTCCAGGCGCCGCCGAGGAGCGCATCCCCCCAGCCACCGGTCACTTCGCGGGCGAAGTCGTCGGAGACGAGCGGTGCCGGGTCGGCGGGTGCGGTCGGGTCCGTAGGCGTCGTCGGGTCCGTGGGCGTGGTCGGGTCCGTCGGTTCGGCGGGCGGCGTCGGGTCCGTCGGTTCGGCGGGCGG
>NZ_LWCT01000033.1:0-15593 GCF_001650455.1 Plantibacter sp. H53 | reverse complement strand
GACCGGGAGGGGTGGAGCAGGGGCCGGGCCGGGAGAGACGGCTCAGGGGCCGGAGCGGATACCCTCGGGGGCCGATCGGCGGAGCGCGATGAGCTGTTCCGCCGAGTGCGCGAGGTGCGCGCGGAGCTCCTCCTCGCCGTGGTCGCCGCTGAGGGCGTCGACGAGTCGGTCGTGCTGGTCGATGAGTTCCTCCGGCGGGAGGACGCTCCGGAGCTGCACCATGAACAGGCCGAGCTCGGCGAGCAGGCCAGCGTGCGCCTCGCTCAGTCGAGGGCTGCGGGCCGCGGCGACGATCGCGTGGTGCAGTTCGGCGTGCGCGACCTCGATGGCGCGGTGATCGCCGGGTCGGTCGATGCAGATGCGTCGGAGGTTGTCGTTCGCCGCGATGATCGAGGCCGGTGGGCGCGACGACGGCTCCGCGCGTGTTCGCAGCAGCCGGACCGCCTCGGCCTCGATCGCCGTCCGGTACTCCATGAGGGCGAGCACATCGGCGTCGCTGAACGACCGCACCCGTGCGCCGCGGTAGGCCTCGAACGTGACGAGGCGCTCCGCCGCGAGCGCCCGCAGCGCCGCCCGGACGGTGTGCCGGTTGACGCCGAACCGGGCGGTGAGGGCGGTCTCCCGTAACGGCTCGTCCGCGCCGAGTCGTCCGTCGAGGATGTCCTCCCGCAGTGCATCTGCGACGGCGTCGACCGCGGTCATCGGGCGACCTCGCGACGATCGGTGCGCGTGGGCACGACGAGGATCGCGAGTCCGATCACGAGCAGCGCGCCGCCGAAGACGGTCGACGGCCCGAAGGACTCTCCGAGGAGCAGGATGCCGAGGAGCGTCGCCGTCAACGGTTCGAAGAGCGTGAGCGTCGCGACCCGTGACGCGGGCAACCCGCCGAGCGCGTAGCCGAACAGCAGGTACCCCGCCACCGTGTTCACGAGCGCGAGCCATGCGACCGCGAGTGCGCCGGGCACGGTGAGGATCCAGGCGGTCTCGGTGGCGAGGAGGATCGGCACCGAGACGAGCGCCGCTCCGCCGAAGAGCGCCGCCATGGTGCCGAGCGGTGTCCACCCGTGCTCGATGAGCGCCTTGCTGCAGAGCGTGTACAGGGCGTAGGAGGCTCCGGCGCCGACTGACGCGAGCAGCCCGTCCACCGAGACGGTCCCGATCCCGCCGCCCGTCACTCCGGACAGGACGGCGACACCGGTCGCGGCGACGATCGTGGCCAGGAACCAGCGACCGCTCGGGCGCCGGCGGTGGATCGCCCATTCGAGGAGGCCGGTGATGGCGGGTGCGGAGCCGAGCGCCGTGAGGGTCCCGATCGCGACACCGTTGCGTTCCACTCCGAGGAAGAAGAACGGCTGGTATGCGGTGACACCGACCGTGCCGACGATGACGGCGATGATCAGGACGGGCCTCCCGAGTTCCACGGCGCGGGGGCGAGGTGGCCTCGTGGACCCGGACCGATGGGCGAACGTCGCCCACACGAGGACGAGGAACGCTCCGCCGAAGACGATGCGTGCGGCGCCGAAGGCGACCGAGCCCACCTCGATCGGCAGGAGCGCGTGAGTCGTCCCCGTCGTCCCGAAGCACACGGCGGCGAGGATCGCGGCGGCGACGGGGAGGCGCCCCGCGGCGGTGCTGCTGCCGGTCGTCGGGGTCGCCATCGGCGAACGGGTCATGGGGACAGCTTGCCGCAAGATTGTGTAACAATAAACGGCTGCATGGGATGTCCGGTACATACGTCACGACGCCCACCCGCTCGAGGAGCGGACGGGCGTCGGGAGGGAGAACGGGTCAGCCGGCGTAACCGCCGCTGATCACCGACACCCCGAGCAGGAGGGCTGCGCCGGCGGCGACGATCAGGGCGAGCGCCAGCATGGTGCCGGAGATGATGACGGCGGTGAGGGCGAAGCCCTTCGACTTCGGCTTGCGGGCGAGCGCGATGATGCCGAGCACGAGCGAGGCGATCGGCAGGAGCACGAACGACGGCGCGACGACCGCGGCGATCGACAGGGCGAACGCGATGATCGACAGTGTCTGGGTCGAGCTCTCGCGGTCGACGGCCGTCGGGGCGGGTACGGGTGCGAGGGGCATGGGCGTCGTCGGCTGGGTCGGCGCGACCTCCTGCACGGGCGTGGCCTGGGTGAGGGGCTCGGGGCCGAACGCTTCGGTCGGGGCGTCTGCCAGGGTCACGTCCTCGGCGGGCGAGATCGTGGTGGACTCGGTTGTGGCTGAGGCGGACATGAACTGGTTCCTTCCTCCGCGGTGTGCGGAGCTGTCTCCGCGGTGTGCGGAGCTGTCTCCGCGGTGTGCGGAGCTGATCGGTTGATGGTTCCAGCCTGCTCGGACCGCCTCCGTTCCGAATCGCCCGCGCGCCTGATCCCCCGTCCTCCTACGGAGGTATCCTGCGCGGCCCGTCCGTGGGCCGCTGGTGCCACACACGGCGACTACCACGGCTCGAGCCGACCCCCCGTAAACGGGACAGAGGGGTTTCGCAGGCGACGGGTGTCCGTTTATCCTGGCGCCCATGACCCGCCGCATCGGAGCCGCTGTGCTCGCCCTGCTCGGAGCCTCCGCGCTCGCCCTCAGCGCAGCCGTCCCGGCGGCCTCCGCCGCGACCACGTCGAGCTGGGCGACGTGGCCCACGTTCTCCGGTGCATCGGGGTCGTACCAGGGCACCATGACCCTGGCCGGTCAGCCCGCCCTCACCGCGGCGTTGACGAGTGACTCGGTCGGTGGCGGTGGCGGTGGCGTCGGCGTCATCTCCGGCGCCTCGACCTGGCTGGCGGCCTCGACCCCCGTCGGTGCCAAGTACGGCAGCAGCCGGGATCAGCCCTACCTCAACCTCCGCCCGAAGGCGAACAACGCGGCGTCGCCCTCGACCACGACCTACTCCTTCGCGACGCCGACGCCGCCGTCCGGCTGGACCTTCGTCCTCGGCGACATCGACGCCGACCAGGTCACCGTGACGGCGATCGGTCCCGACGGCGCGGCGCTCACCCCTGACGAGCTCGGGTTCAACGGCGGCTTCAACTACTGCGCTCCCGGCCTGGTCGGCAAGCCGTCCTGCACCGGATCCGCAACGGACGTCCCCACCTGGGACCCGACGACGCAGGTGCTCCGCGGCAACGACGCCGCTGCGGACACCGCCGGCGCGGCAGGGTGGTTCGAACCCTCCGCCCCGATCTCCAGCCTCACCTTCTCGTTCCGGCAGCGGTCGGGCGCGCCCGTCTACCAGGCGTGGTTCGCGTCGATCGCGCGTGACGTGACCGGCACGGTGACCGACCAGACCGCGGGCCCGCTGGACGGCGTCGGCGTCCGGCTCATCGACCGCGACGGCCGGGTGGTGGCGTCGACCACGACCGCGGGTGGCGGCACGTACTTCTTCACCGGCTACTTCGCGACCGACGGCTACACGGTGCAGCTCGTCCCGCCGACCGGCAAGATCGCCGTCGGTCCTGCACGTGCCGCAGTTGACCTCACGGACACGGACGCCGTCGCGGACTTCACCGTCCGCGACATCGTGCCCGTCGCCGTGTCGGGGACCGCGCTCGACACGGACGGCGTCCCGATCGTCGGTGCCACCGTCACCATCGACGGTGTCGGCAGCGTCACCACCGACACCGACGGGAACTACCTCTTCGACACCGTGCCGGTCGGCGACCACTCGGTGGTCATCACGCCACCGTCCGGGTACGCGGTCCAGACCGCACCGGCGTCGTTCACCGTGCCGGTCGGCAGCGGGACGCCCATCACCGAGCAGCACTTCGTGCTCGTCGCGAACCCCAGCCTCGGCGGCGTGGTCAGCTCCGGCGGGGTCGGTGTGGCCGGCGTCACCGTGAGCGTCGACGGTCCGAACGGTGTCGAGCGCGCCGTCACGGCCGCCGACGGTTCCTACCGTTTCCCGCTCCTGCCCGCGGGGTCCTACGAGGTCTCGGTCGTCGCCCCCGAGGGGTACGTCGTCTCCGGAACCGCAAGCCGGGCGGAGGAGCTCGCCGGCGCCGATCTGGACGCGGTCGACTTCGAGCTCGCTCGGCTCGGCACCGTCATCGGCGACGTCCGGACGGACACCGACGCCCCGGTGCCCGCCGCGACGGTCACGGTGACGACGCCGGGCGGCCCGGTCGCCCTGACGACGACGGCCGAGGGGTCCTACGGGCTCGCCGACCTGGCGCCGGGCAGCTACGAGGTCACGCTGACCGTCCCGGTCGGGTACTCCGTGCCCGCGGGTGGCGCCACGACCGCCACCGTCGTCGTCGGCACCGACGGCGCTGTCCAGACGGTGCCCACCTTCGTGCTCGTCGCCGACGCCGTGCTCGGCGGCCTCGCTGGAACGGTCGAGACGGACGCGGGTGCTCCGATCGCGGACGTGACCCTGACCGTCGAGACCTCGGCCGGCCCGGTCGACATCACGACTGACGCCGACGGCGCCTACGGCCTCGACGGACTCGCGCCCGGTTCCTACGAGGTGTCCGTGGCGGTCCCGGCGGGCTACACCGCCGAGGGGGCCACCACGGCGACCGCGGTCGTCGCCGCAGACGGTTCCGAGGTCTCGGTGCCGGCCTTCGTCCTCGTTCCCGACGCCGTCGTGCCCGTGCCGTCGGCGAATCCGAGCGACCCCGCCGTTCCGGGCAACTCGGGTCGCCTGCCCTCGACCGGTGCGGACGCGATGCCGTGGATCGTCGCTGCCGGAGCGCTCTTCGTGCTCGGCGCCGCCGGTGTCGTCACCGCGGCCGTCCTGCGTCGTCGACGCGCGAATCGGGACGAACTGTCCGGCGAATGACCGTTTGAACGACCTCTCGGGGATGGGAGGGCGCGGCTCGTCCGTAGACTTGGGCGAGCCGCGCCCCACCCAGGAGTGCGGATCGCACTGCTGAACGGGGATCCGTGGACATCATCGGGTGGGTGAACGACGCCGCGACGGCGCTGCCCGATCCGCTGATCTGGCTCCTCGGGCTCCTGTTCACGACCGCCGAATCCGGCCTCTGGCTCGGCCTCGTCGTCCCCGGTGAACCGGTGGTGCTCCTCCTCTCGGCCATGCTCGACTCCGCCCCCGGCGCCCTCGTGCTGTTCCTCGCGGTCGCCCTCGGCGGGTCGCTCGGGGACCAGCTCGGCTACCTCGTCGGTCGTCGTTCCGGTGGTCGTCTCCGTGACTCGGCCGTCATCCGGCGCCTCGGTGTCGACGGCTGGGACCGCGCGGTCGAGGCGCTCGAGCGACGCGGGGCCCAGGCCGTCTTCCTCACCCGGCTCGTGCCCGTGCTCCGATGCCTGACACCGACCGCCGCGGGGGTCGCCCGCGTGCCCTACCGGTCGTTCCTCGCGGCATCACTGCTGGGCTCCCTCCTCTGGTCCGCCGTCTACGTCGGCGTCGGCTCCCTCGTCCGTGCCACGCTCGACACGGTCCGCCAGTACCTCGGTGCCACCGGCTGGGTGCTGCTGTTCGCGCTCGTCGTCGTGGTGACGATCGTCGCGATCGCCCGATTCCGCCGCGGTGCCGCGATCCCCGGTGACGAGGCGATGATCCCGGTGACGCTGCACGAGAAGACGCCGCTCGCGCGCCTCCGGACGCAGCTGTTCTCCGACGACGACTGGAAGAACCTGCCGAACGCGATCACGGCGGGACGTATCGTCCTCCTGCCGGTCTTCGCCGCCCTCGTGATCACCGGCTCCTACTGGGCCGCGCTCGTCGTCGGTGCGGTCGTGTTCCTGAGCGACGTCGCCGACGGACAGATCGCGCGCCGCATGGGCACGGTCTCCGCGCTCGGCACCTGGCTCGACGGGGTCGCCGACCGCCTGACCGTGGTCGTGGTCGCCGCGTCGTTCGCCATCGCGCAGATCATCCCATGGCAGGTGTTCGTGGTCATGATCGTCCCCGACCTCCTGCTCGCGTTCGTCGCCGTCGTCGCGTTCCGCGGGACGCCGGAGGTGCCGGTGAGCATCGCCGGCAAGATCCGGACGGTGTTCCTCTTCGTCGGCTTCTTCGCGCTGCTCACGGGCCTCGCGCTCGGCGGCGGGGATCCGGCGTCGGCGCTCCACCGGGTCTTCGGCGGGGTCGGCTTCGTGGCGATCCTGCTCGGACTCCTCGGCCACTTCGTCGCGGCGACCCAGTATGCGCGACGCATGGTCGTCACCTGGCAGCGACAGGGCGTCCGCGCGGCCCGCTGAGCGCCGCGCCGACCATCGTCGGAGGCCCCCAACGGATGGCACACGGCCACAGCGCAGGCGGCGTCGTTTAGGCTCGGAGCATGCCAGTCGACTATCCGGACCTCGTCATCTTCGACTGCGACGGCACGCTCGTCGACACGGAACGCATCTCCGTCCGGGTGAACCTGCAGCTCCTCAACGAGGTCGGCGGCGACTACACCGAGGCGGAGGTGCGGGAGCTCTTCGTCGGCGCCTCACTCGAGACGTACGCGACGCTGGTCGAGCAGCGCCTCGGGAAGCCGCTCGAGGCCGACTGGATCCAGCGCTGGAGCGACATGTTCCGCGGCATCTGCGAACGTGAGCTCGAGGCCGTCGACGGGGTCGTCGTTGCCCTCGACGGTATCGCTGCGACCGGGGTGCCGCTGTGCGTCGCCTCGAACGGGATGCTGCACGACGTCGTCCGCAACCTCGGGCAGGTGGGCATCCACGACCGCTTCGACGGGCGCATCTTCAGCGCGACCGACGTCGCCGTCGGCAAGCCCGCACCCGACCTGTTCCTGCACGCCGCCGCCGACTTCGACACGGCCCCCGAACGGTGCGCGGTCGTCGAGGACAGCGTCGTCGGCGTCCTGGCTGCCCGTGCGGCCGGCATGACGGTCTACGCCTACGCCGGTGGCATGACGCCCGCCGAGCGGCTCATCGGCGACGGCACCCACGTCTTCGACGACATGCGCCTGCTGCCCGACCTCATCCGCGACACCTGGGCGACCTCCGCGGCACGCTAGCCGTGCCGCGCTAGCTGCGACTGCGGAGCTCCGGGAAGCCGTCCTCGTCGTCGGGGATCGGCTGCGCCGCGACCGCCGGTGCCGACGTCGCATCGGACGGTTCGAGATCCTGGGCTGAGGCGTCCTGCTGCTCGGCGCGACGTCGGGTGCGTTCGCCACCGCGCTTGACCGCGCGGTCGAACAACTGCGGGCCGGTCGTCGCCAGGCGCCTCCAGGGGAGGGTGCCCTCGATCTCGATCTGCAGGGAGAAGCTCAGCAGGGTGCGGATGACGACGATGATCGCGAGGACGAGCGCGTCGGTCAGCGACGGCGTCGACGTGACCGTCTTCACGAGGTCTGCGGCCACGAGGATCTCCAGCCCGAGCAGGATGACCGAGCCGATCGTCTCCCGCAGCATCCGGAAGGCCCGAGCGCCGTCGCGCGTGCTCCACCACAGACGGGCCGAGAGGGTGACGGCGATCACGAAGCCCACGACCATCGCCCCGACACCGGCGACCTCGAAGACGATGGTGACCAGCTCGAAGAAGTCCATCCCTCCATCATCCTCGCCCGCCCGCTGGACGGGAAGCCGGGCCGACCCGCTAGGGTGGTCGCGAGTGACACGGGGTGCCGATCCCACGACGATCGGCTGAGAACACACCCGTCGAACCTGATCTCGTTAGTCCGAGCGAAGGGATGTCGCGAATGAGCGTTCGCACACCGCAGCAGTCCGCCCACCCGTCCACCGACGACTCGTCCGTCGGCGAGTTCGCGAGCGCGTCCGGGGACCTCCTCGAGCGCCTGCGCGAGCACACGCCGCTCGTCCAATCGATCACGAACGCCGTGGTGACGAACTTCACCGCGAACGTCCTGCTCGCCATCGGCGCCGCCCCGGCGATGACCGACATCCCCACCGAGGCCGGGCCGTTCGCCCGCATCGCCTCCGGGGTGCTCCTCAATCTCGGGACGCCGCAGGCGGAGCAGCGCGAGGCGATGGTCGAGGCCGCCTCCGCCGCGAACGACGCCGGCACACCGTGGGTGCTCGACCCCGTGGCCGTCGGCTTCCTACCGGTGCGCACGGCGCTCGCCGCCGACCTCCTCGACCTCCGGCCGACGATCGTCCGCGGCAACGCCAGCGAGATCATCGCCCTCGCCGGACTGGGCGCCGGCGGTCGCGGGGTCGACAGCACCGACTCGGTCGACAGCGCGATCGAGGCGGCCACCGCGATCGCCCGCACCTCGGGCGCCGTCGTCGCGATCTCCGGCCCGACGGACGTCATCACCGACGGTGAGCGCATCGTCCGCTGCTCGAACGGGCACGCCTGGCTCACCCTCGTGACGGGCGGTGGCTGTGCCCTCGGTGCCGTACTCGCCGCCTTCGCCTCACTCGACGACGACCGGTTGCTGACGACGGTCGCGGCGACCACCGCGTACACGGTCGCCGCGCAGCTTGCGGCTGCGGAGAGCCGCGGCCCCGGCTCCTTCGCTCCCGCCTTCCTCGACCGCCTCCACCTCCTCGACGCCGACACCGTCCGCAGCCTGGCGGTGATCGCGTGAGCGCCTCGACCACCGCGGACCGGGTCCTCGCGGCCCGTTCGCACGCCGAGCTCGTGCGCCGCGGCATCGCCACCTACCTCGTCACGGACGCCTCGGCCAGCGGGGATCGCGGTGTCCTCGACGTCGTGCGCCGAGCCGTCGACGGCGGGGTGACCGCGGTCCAGCTGCGGGAGAAGACCGCGTCGGCGCGAGCGCTGTTCGACCTGACCGTGCGTGCGGCGGAGGTCGTCGCCGGTCGGGCGCTGCTCCTCGTCGACGACCGGGTGGACGTCTTCCTCGCGGCCCGTTCCGCCGGTGCCGTCGTCCACGGCGTCCACGTGGGTCAGAGCGATCTCCCGGTCGACGCCGTGCGTCGTATCGTGGGGCAGGCCGCCGTCGTGGGACTGACGGCGAACACCCCGGCGCACCTCGACGCGGTCGCAGCGCTGTCACCCGGGACGGTCGACTACCTGGGCGTCGGCGTCATCCGCCCGACGACGACGAAGCCGGACCACCCGGCGCCGCTCGGCGTGGAGGGGTTCGCCGCGATCGCCGCCGCGACCCCGCTCCCGTGCGTCGCCATCGGTGGGGTGTCACTGGACGACACGGTCGAGCTCCACGCCGCCGGTGCCGCGGGTCTCGCCGTCGTCTCCGCCATCTGCGCCGTCGACGATCCGGCGGCCGCCGCCAGAGCGTTCCGCAGCGCCTGGACCGAGGTCTCGGCATGAGCGCCGTGGAACCGTCGACGACGCCGGTGTCGTCGAACTCGAACCGGGTGCACGGTCGACGACCCGTCACGATCCGCGAGGCACCCCGGGTGCTGAGCATCGCCGGGACCGACCCGACCGGTGGTGCCGGGATCCAGGCCGATCTCAAGAGCATCGCCGCGAACGGCGGATACGGCATGGCGGTCGTCACCGCGCTCGTCGCGCAGAACACCCGGGGCGTCCGGTCCGTGCACACTCCGCCCGTCGGGTTCCTCCGCGAGCAGTTGGACGCGGTCGCGGACGACGTGGTGATCGACGCGGTCAAGATCGGGATGCTGGGCGATGTCGCGATCATCGACACCGTGTCGACCTGGCTGCAGGAGACCGAGACCGGACCCGTCGTCCTCGACCCGGTGATGGTGGCGACGAGCGGCGACCGTCTCCTCCACCGCGACGCCGAAGCGGCCATGCGTGCGCTCCTGCCGCACGTCGACCTCGTGACCCCGAACCTGCCGGAGCTCGCCGTCCTCGCGGACGAACCGGTGGCGACGAGTTGGGCCGACGCACTCGCGCAGGCGGAACGGGTCTCGGTGCAGGCGGGCGTGATCGTGCTCGTGAAGGGCGGGCACCTGACGGGGACGACCGCATGCCCGGATGCGCTCGTCGACGCCACCGGTGGTCTGGGTGACGACCGATCACTCGTCGAGTTCGACGGTCTCCGAGTCGACACACGGAACACCCATGGGACCGGGTGCTCCCTGTCGAGCGCGATGGCCACCCTCGTCGCCCGGTCGGGGTCCTGGACCGCGGCGCTCGGCGAGGCGAAGGCGTGGCTCACGACGAGTCTCCGCCACGCGGACGCGCTCGAGGTCGGCTCGGGCAACGGCCCGATCAGCCACTTCGCCGAACTGTGGGCAGCGGGCGGGACGACCTCACGGCGGCAGGACGGTGCCGACATCGTCGCCGACTGGTGGGAGGACATCGCCGAGCTGCGGTACCGGATCGACCACCTGCCGTTCGTGACGACGCTCGCCGACGGGACCCTCGATCCGGCCCGGTTCGCCTGGTACCTGCAGCAGGACGCGATCTATCTACGGGCCTACTCGCGGGTCCTCGCACGAGCGAGTGCCTTGGCACCGACGGCCGAGGAGCAGGTGTTCTGGGCGACCGGCGCGGCGGGCTCGATCGAGGCCGAGATGGAGCTGCACCGCACCTGGCTCAGCGCGTATGCCGTCAGCGGTATGGATGTGGAACCGTCGGCGACGACCACGGCGTACCTCGACCACCTGCACGCGGCGACGGTCGACGGCGACTACGGGCGGGTGGTCGCCGCCGTGTTGCCCTGCTATTGGATCTACCAGGATCTCGGTGAACGGCTCGTGGGCGCATCACACGCGGAGCACCCGTTCGCCGCGTGGCTCGACACCTACGCCGACCCCGCCTTCGCGACCGCGAACACCCGGGCGATCGAGATCGTCGCCGGGGCGGCAGCTCGCGCGGACGAGACCGGCCGCGACACGATGCGACGGGCGTTCCTCGCCTCGGCCGCTCACGAGGAGGCCTTCTTCGCCGAGCCGATACGATGAAGGCCGGATCCGCCGCCGCGGTCCCGGACCACGACGAGAGGCCCCTGATGCTGACGAGCAACGAGTACTTCGACGGCAACGTGAAGTCGATCGGCTTCACCACGAACGAGCCCGGTGCGGAGTCGGCCAGCGTCGGAGTGATGGAGCCGGGGGAGTACACCTTCACCACGGGCAAGGCCGAGGAGATGTCCGTGATCTCCGGCAAGCTCCGCGTGCTGCTGCCGAACACGAGTGCGTGGCAGGACTTCGGGCCCGACGCGCAGTTCAGCGTCCCGGGGAGCAGCAGCTTCCAGGTCGAGGTCGAGGTCACCACGGCGTACCTCTGCCGTTACCTCAACATCTGAACGCCCTTCGACACTTCGACAGGCTCAGTGCGGCGCAGCTCAGGGACCGGTTGGGGTGCGCCCTCCGAACGGCTCAGGGGCCGGTTCGGTTCGTCCGAGTGCCCGGCTCAGGATCGGTCGACGACCTCGAGCGTGAGGACGACGGTCGAATCGTCCGAGCTGTTCGTCAGTGTCACCGTCGTGCTCCCGACCTCGAGCGGCTGCAGACCGGGGTTGAAGGACGCGCCGCCGCGGGAGCCGCCCGGCACGTACTCCGCGATCGACGGATCCTCGATCTCCGCGGACCACACGGTCGGATCGACGGCGACGAGGTCCACCACGTTGTCGAGGCCGACGGTGACGGTGCGGCCGTCCTGATCGACGAGCTGCACGATGACGGGTGCGATCACGCCGGCCTCGCTCGCGGAGCTCTGACCGGAGGGTGAGTCCGCGCCACCGGTGCAGGCACTCGTGCCGAGCACCGCTCCGACGATCGCGATCACGGTCAGCCCACGGGTGGCACGGCGCATGGCGGTCCTCTCTCGACGTGACCTCACCCTACCGCCGGGCGACGGAGGACCTCAGGACCGCAGGGCCAGCGCGTCGGCGGCGGCGCTGAGTCGACCGTCCTCCATGACGAGCACCTGGTCCATGCGGTCGAGGTGACTCCGATCGTGGGTGACCAGCAGCGTCGCGGCGCCCGAGGTCGCGGTGAGTTCGAGGATGAGCTCGATGATCGCGGATCCCCGCTCGTGGTCGAGCGCACTGGTCGGCTCATCCACGACGAGGGCGTCGGGCTCGTTCATGAGGGCGCGCGCGATGTTGACCCGCTGCCGCTGACCACCCGAGAGCTGATGCGGCCGCTTGCCTGCCTGGTCGCCGAGCCCGACGGCGGCGAGCAGCATCGCGGCCCGCTCGCGGGTGCGCGTCCGGTCGGTCCGCGACGTGCGGCCGCCGAGCGCCCCGAGGACGCACAACTGCTCGAGGGCCGTGAGCGACGGCAGCAGGTTGGCCTGCTGGAACACGATGCCGAGCCTCGTGCGGCGGAAGTCGGTGGCCGCACGGCGGTCGAGGGAGGTGACGTCGACCCCCGCCACCTCCACCAGGCCGCTGTCGGGCCGGATGAGGCCGGCTGCGACGGCGAGCACACTCGACTTCCCGGAGCCCGACGGCCCGGTGAGCGCGGTGACGGTCCCGGCCGGGACGGTGAGGGTCGCGTGGTCGACGGCGGTGACGCGGTGGTCGCCGTCGGGGAAGGTGAGGGTGACGTCGGTGAGCGAGATCATGCGGAGACTCCGATGGTGACGAGGGTGGGTGCGAGGAAGGAGACAGGGAGGTCGGGCGCGTTCACCGGTTGCCGCCGAGCGCGGTCAGCGGGTCGGCCGAGAGGATGGACCGCAGGGCGAACGCCGCTCCGATCAGACCGAGGACGATCATGATCACCCCGGGCACGAGCGTCGTCAATGGGCTGAGCACGAAGGGCAGTGCCGTGCCCGCCGCGGAACCGAGTGCGGCGGTGATGCCGATGCCGAACCCGACACCGATGACGAGGAGGACGAGCGCCTGGCCGAGCGCATCGAGCGACAGCCGACGGGTCGTCGCGCCCAGCGCTTTGAGGATCGCCACGTCACCCGCGCGCTGCATGGTCCACACCGTGAAGAAGGCTCCGATGACGAGCGCGGAGATCCCAAACAGCATGGCGACCATGAGGAGGAGCGATCCGATCTCGGAGCGGAACGAGCCGATCGCGAGCAAGGACGACAGGACGTCCTTCGACACCGTGCCGGTGGCCTGCTCCACGCCCGTCACCGCTTCGGCGCTCGGGTTCCCGGTGATGGCGAGCGCGGTCGCTCCGTCGCCGGGGGACCCTTGCGCAGCCTGCAGCGACCGCCACTCGGCCAGGCTCGTCCAGACGACCGGCGTGTGGCTGTACCACTGGTCGTCGACGACCGAACCGACCTCGAGTTCGCTGCCACCGATCGAGACGGTGTCGCCTCGGGAGACGTGGAGGGCCTCCGCGGCGGTCCGACTCAGGCGGGCGGTCCCGTCGGCGGGCACGTCGACGGTGCGACCCGCGACGGCGTCACCACTGATCCCGAACAGCGCCACGGAGGTGCGCGCATCGTCCGTGGTCATCCGCGTCTGGCTGATGCCGAGCTCCTGGACACCGTCCACCCCGGGGACCGCAGCCCACGTCATGGCCGCGTCCGCGTCGATCGCGGAGTCCGCGAACGTCGCCTGCTCGCCGTCGGACGGGGCCGTAAGGACGATGCTCGACGCACCCAGCCCGGTGATCGCCGAGATGTTCTGGTTCGCCAGTCCCGCGGTGAGGCCGCTGAGGAATCCGATGAGCAGGGTGATGAGGGCGACGACCGCCCCGATCAGCACGAAGCGACCGGTGGCGAAGCGCATGTCGCGCCAGGCGACGAACATGGGGACTCCTTGTCAGCCGCCCGACGGCGTCTCCGTGGTGCGGCGTGGTTCCAGCCTCGTCGCGTCGCCGAGCCAGGGCATCGTCGGACGGGACGGTCCTCCGGCGCTGTCGGGTGGAGGCGACGTTCCACCTTTCTGATGATTCGCGAAGACGATCCTCGCCGTACGCTGGGCGGATGAAGCACTCGGCACTCAGCCCCGTGTTCACCGGCCTGCAGCTCGGCCTCCACGGCCTCGTCACCGCACTCATCGTGCTCGTGATCGCGCGATCCGTCTCGGTCGGTGGCCAGGCGGCGCTCACGGCGATCGTCCTCGCCGTCGTCATGCTGCTCACCTACGCCGCCGGCGCGATCCTCGGCGGTCGTGTCCGCCGTGCGGTGGCCGCCAGCGGCACCACCGATCGCGACGCTGCTCCTGTCGGTGTGCGTCGAGGTCGGGTGTCCGTCCTCGCCTGGCTGGTGCTGCTCAGCGTCGAGTGGGTGGTCCTCGTCCTCCTCAGCCCGGATGCCGCCTACCTCGTCTTCCCGTTGTTCTTCCTCTATCTGCACCTCCTCCCCAGGGCCGTCGCGGTGCCCGCCGTGGTGATCGCCACCATCGCCGCGGTCGTCGCGATCGGCCTGCACGCCGGCTTCAGCGTCGGGGGAGTCGTCGGCCCGCTCGTCGGTGCGGCCGTGGCCGTCGCGATCGGACTCGGCTACGAGGCGCTGGCCCGGGAGGCGGCGGAGCGGGAACGACTCATCGCCGAGCTCGTCGCGGCACGCGAGGAACTCGCCGAGCGGGGGCGGCAGGCGGGCAAGCTGGCGGAGCGTGAGCGCCTCGCCGCAGACCTCCACGACACGGTCGCCCAGGCCCTGTCGAGCATCCAACTGCTCCTGCACGCGGCCGAACGCTCCGCCGCCGAGCGGCCGGGCACGGAGCAGCTGCGTTCGCACATCGGGCTGGCCCGGGACGCCGCGGCGACGGCCCTCGCCGAGACGCGCAGCCTCATCGACGAGCTGAGCCCGCCGGCTTTGGTGGGTGCGACGATCGCGGACGCGCTCGGTCGCCTCGCCGAGACGACGACCGCCCAGAGCGGCACACCGGTCTCCACGACGGTCACCGGCGATGCGTTCGTCCTCGGCACGCCGGTGACGACCGCGCTCCTCCGGGCTGCGCAGAGCAGTCTCGCGAACGTCGTCCGGCATGCCGGAGCGAGCCGGGCGGACGTCACCCTCACCTACCTCGACGAGGAGGTCATCCTCGACATCGACGACGACGGGGTGGGGTTCGATCCGGCAAGGGTCGCCGAGCGCACTGCGGGCGGTCCGTTCGGCATGATGTCCATGCGCCGTCGCATCACCGAACTGGGTGGCGAGGTCGAGGTGCGCAGTGCGCCGGGCGCCGGCACGACCATCACCGTGCGGTTCGCGGCACCAGGAGCGGAAGGGGACGCCCATGCGTGACGATGCGACCGATGCCGGCGAGCCGCCGGTCATCCGGGTCGTGGTGGCGGACGACCACCCGATCGTCCGAGCCGGACTCATCGCGGTGCTCGCGCCGATCGCCGACATCGAGGTGGTCGGGACCGCATCGACCGCAGCCGAGGCTGTGGCCGCCGCACCCGGCGCCGACCTCGTCCTCATGGACCTGAGCTTCGGCGACGGTCCGACGGGGATCGATGCGACGAGGGAGATCGCGTCGCTGCCGGACGGCCCGTCGGTCCTCGTGCTGACGAACTACGACTCCGACGCCGACATCCTCGGCGCGATCGAAGCCGGAGCCGCGGGGTACCTGTTGAAGGACGCCGCCCCGGAGGACCTCATCGACGGCATCCGCTCGGCGGCCGGCGGGAACTCGGTGCTCGGGCCGGCCGTGGCGACCCGGCTGGTCGCCCGGGTGAGCGCACCACAACAGGCGCTGAGCGCGCGGGAGATCGAGGTGCTCGCGCGGGCGGCCGAGGGGCTCACCAACCTCGAGATCGCCGGGCGACTGCATGTCGGGGAGACGACGGTGAAGTCCCACCTCGCGCACATCTACACGAAGCTCGACGTGTCGAACCGCTCGGCGGCGATCGCCGCGGCCCAGCGCGCCGGTCTCTTCCGCTCCCGCTGACCCCCACCCCGGTCC
>NZ_LWCT01000032.1:0-15697 GCF_001650455.1 Plantibacter sp. H53 | reverse complement strand
GCGCGGATGGGCTGCTGCACTACGCGGGGCGGGTCGGGAGCGGCTTCAGCGATCGGGAGTTGGCGGCGACCGCGCTGCGCTTCGAACGGTTGGGTCGGGCGTCGACGGCTCTCGTGGGTGTCCCGCCGGCCGACGCGGCCGACGCCAACTGGGTGGAACCGGTCCTCATCGGGGAGGTCCGCTTCAGCGAGTGGACACCGGATGGACGGTTCAGGCATCCGGTCTGGCGCGGATGGCGCCCTGATCGGACGGTGGACGACCTCGAAGCGCCGGACCGCGGACGCTGAGCCCGCGCACCGACCGCGGACGTCGGGTCAGGACAAGCGGCCGGATTCGGAGAGGAGGGCGAGAACGGCCGACACCCGTGGGTTGCTCGAGGTGTCATGCTCGATCCCGAGTGCGGCGTAGATCGCCGTGAGGTGGTTCTGAACGGACTTCTCCGCGATCCCGAGCCTGGTCGCGATTCCCGTGTTCGAGCGACCGGTCGCGAGCAGCTGCAGCACGGCGTACTGCCGGTCGGTGAGCGACTCGAGACTCGACCCCGCCCTGGGCCTGGTCCGGTCGATGAGTTCGGGATCGAGCATCGTCTCGCCGCGTGCGGAGACACGGATGGCCTCGAGGAGGATCTCGCGCGTGAGTGACGAGGTCTTCGACAGGTAGCTCCACCCTTCGCGGACGTCGGCCGGCATCTCGAGCAGCATGTCCATGAGGTCGTAGGCGGACAGCAGGACGACACCGAGGCCGGGTTGCGCCCGGCGGAGGGAGACGCCGAGGCTCACCCCGTTGCCGTCGGGCAGCTCGATGTCCATGGTCAGCACGTCCACCGTCCCCGGGAGGAACAGCCTGCGGGCCTCGGCGACCGTACCCGCACGCCCGACGAACGTCACGCCTGGCGCCCCGTCGAGCAGCTCGGCGAGCATGCCGCCGAGCAGCGGCTGGTCCTCGATCACCCCGACACGCAGCGGCCTGGTGGTCGCGGCGTCCGTCGTCGCATCGTCGACCGTGGACAGCGCGGCGGGCGAGGGGTCGGAGTGCGACTGGTGGTGCATGTTCCGAGTATCCCGGATCGAGATGGGAACGACCGAGGGGGAAGCTCCCGAGCGACCGCACGTCGATGTCGGCGGTGGCGCGCACGGCAGGTCAGAATGGAGCCATGACCCAGGAGGCCCGGACCGCTCGCGCTGAGCGCTGGAGCGACAGCCGGGCGTTCATCACGGCCAGTGGTGCCATGGCAGCGGTCTTCGGACTCGCGGTGTCCTTCCAGAGCGTCTACATCTACACCTGGGTCGCCCCGGGTGGGACGCGTGGCATGCTCGCCGAACGGGTCACCGCCAACCTCGTCTCGTTGAGCGCGGCGATCCTCGTACTCGCACTCCTGCTGTGGTCGAGGTGGGGGCCGTCGCTCCACGAGTGGTGGCGCCCGAAGGTGCTCGGGGGTGTCCTCCTCGTGGCGGTGCTGACGGGGCTGCTGCGGAGCGGCCTCCAGCTCCTGCTGGGCGTGTACCGCGACCCGAGCTTGCAGACGGTCCTCGTCGAGGCCGGGACGACGACGCTCGCCCTGGCGGTCTGCGCGACGTTCGGGTTCAGCCTCAGTGCCGCCCGGCGACGCGCCCGCGAGCAGGAGCGCGCGCACGCCGATCAGCGACACCGGGCCGACCTCGCCCTCCAATCCCTGCAGGGTGAGGAGCTGCGGGTGAAGCGGGAGGTCGCGGAAGGGCTGCACGGCACGTTGCAGCAGCACCTCGTCCTGATCAGCGCCCAGCTCGCGTCCGTCACGACAGCACTCGAGGAGGGCGGCCCGGACGTCGGGTCGGATGCGGCCAGGACCCTTCGGTCCCTCGGCGAGGAACTCCGGACCGTGCGCGAGCGCGACGTGCGCGAGCTCAGCCGGCTCCTGTCACCGCCGCTGCTCGAGGTCGGGATCGCACCGAGCATCCGCGCGATCCTGCAACGGCTCCCCCCGTCGATCACCACCAGTCTCGACGTCTCGCCGGACTTCCGGCTCCTCGACGACCCGATCGACAACGTCTTCACGACGGCGGAGCGCGCGGTCGTCGTCCGCACGCTCGAGGAGGGCGTCACGAACGCGCTGACCCACGGGGCGGCCGATCGACTCGTCGTGGACCTCCGGGTCTCGTCGCCAGCCACCGAGCGGCGAGGGACGATTGCGGGCGCCGTCGAGCTGCGCGTCGTCGACAACGGCTCCGGTCTCCGCGAGGGCACCGAACCGTCCGGCGGCCTGCTGCAACTGGATCGACGGGCCGGCGCCTTCGGCGGGTCCCTCAGGGTCGGCCCGGCAGCCGACGACGAGACCGGCGGCACCGTCCTGACGCTGACGATGCCCTACCGCCCGCCGGCGATCCGCTGAACCGGATCAGGCGGTCGAGGCCTCGGTCAGCAGTTCGCGGACGCGCGGGACGACCGCGGAGCCGTACAGACCGATGCTGTCCATGAGGTGCTCGTGCGACAGCGAACCGTTGCTGATCTTCAGATCCACGCGGGACAGCCCCAAGCCGTCGACCGCGGTCGCGACCTTCCGTGCGACCGTCTCCGGCGAACCGACGAACAGGGCACCCTCCGGGCCGGCCTCCTGCTCGAAGTGCCCACGGGTCATCGGGCTCCAGCCCCGCTCGCGGCCGATCCGGTCCATCATCGCCCGGTAGTGCGGCCAGAGCTGCTCCTGCGCGAGCTCATCGGTCTCGGCGATGTGCGCCGGAGAGTGCATGCCCACGGGCTGGGTCGGCAGCTGGAACTGCGCGAGTGCGCGGTGGTAGAGGTCGACGAAGGGGGCGAACCGCAGCGGCCCACCACCGATAACGGCCAGCATCATCGGCAGGCCGTATCGAGCGGTCCGCACGACCGACTCGGGGCTTCCACCCACACCGACCCACGTCTTCAGCTTCCCGTGTTCCACCCGCGGGTAGACCGACTGCTCCCGGAGCGGCGCGCGCGTCTTGCCCGACCAGGTGACCGGTCCCTGCTCGAGGAGGGCGACGAACAGCTCGAGCTTCTCCTCGAAGAGCTCCTCGTACTGCGACAGCTCGTACCCGAAGAGCGGGAACGACTCGGTGAAGGATCCGCGGCCCAGGATGGCTTCGGCCCGCCCTCCCGAGATGCCGTCGAGCGTCGCGAACCGCTGGTAGACGCGCACCGGGTCGTCGGAACTCAGCACCGTGACGGCGGATCCGAGACGGATGCGCTCGGTGCGGGCCGCGATCGCCGCCAGCACGACCTCGGGCGACGAGACCGCGAAGTCCTCACGGTGGTGCTCCCCCACCCCGATGAAGTCGAGGCCGACCGCCTCGGCGTGGACACCCTGCTCCACGACGTTGCGCAGGACCTGCGCCTGGGACAGTGGTGCGCCGTCGGCGTCGACCGTGACGTCACCGAAGGTGTCGATGCCGAACTCGAGGGGTGTGGTCATGGGGTTCTCCAACGTCGTGTGGCTCGCCGCGAGCTGTCACGGCGATTGTATGTGTTTGCATACATCTCGGTGAACCGCGTCGCTCCGACGCGTATTCCCGATCCACCCAGGGTGGCAGAACCGGGCGCCCGCTGGGAGCACCCTCTCAGCAGTGCCTGGCAAGCTGGAAGACCTGCACCCCGAGCCTTGGAGCCCCTGTGTCGCCGCGCCGCCTCTTCCGCCTGATCGCGATCGCCGAGGCGATCACCTGGACCCTGCTCATCATCGGGATGATCCTCAAGTACGTCACGAAGACGACCGACCTCGGCGTGAGCATCGGTGGCGCGCTGCACGGCTTCGTGTTCCTCGTCTACGGCGCGACGGTCCTGCTCATCGGGATCAACCAGCGCTGGCCCATCGGCACGATCCTCGTGGGCCTCGTGAGCGCCGTCGTCCCGTACGCGACCATCCCCTTCGACCTCTGGGCGGACCGCACCGGCCGACTCGACGGGACATGGCGCCGTGAGGCGGGTGCCGACCCGCGCGACCAGCGCGTGCTCGACCGCCTGACCCGCTGGCTCGTCCGACACCCGGTCCTGCTCGTGGTCGTCGGCGGCCTCGTGGTCGTCGCCGTCTTCACGGCCCTGCTCGTCGTCGGGCCGCCGGTCCCGAAGGGCTGATCGTCAGGGTCCCTGCGGACCGCCGGGGCCCACCCCGTCCGCTCAGCCGAGCAGCTCGACCAGATTCCGCGTGATCTCGGAGCGGGCCTCATCACTGGAGATCGTCGCCGAACCGTCACCGGGCTGCACCCCGTAGTCACCGAAGCTCGCGTGGTTCGCCCCGCCGATCTCGACCATCGTCGCGTAGGCGGGCAGCCGGACGCGCGCGTCGGCGACCTTCTCCGGGGTACTCAGTCCGTCATCGCTCCCCGCGAGGCTCAGCACCTCGAGAGCCGAGCCGGAGAGGTCGTTCGCGCAGTAACTCCCAAACAGGACGAGACCCGTCACCGCGGGATCCTCTGCGAGCTGGCAGGCGCGCACCCCGCCGAGCGAGTGGCCGCCGACGAACCAGGTGTCGACGTCCGGGGCGGCGGCGGTGAACGTCTCCAGCGGCCGTTGGTCGAAGAACGCCAGGTTGAGCGTCGGCTTCGTGATGACCACGGTCACGCCGGCCTCCTCGACGACGCCGGACAGCTTGTACAGGTAGGCGTAGGGGTCGACCTTCGCCCCGGGGATGAAGACGAGACCGGTACCGGAGGCCGGACGCTCGGCGTCCGCGGTCGGGGCGAGGACCACGGCGTCGCCGACGTCGGTGACGGACACCGCAGGGTCCTCCCACACCGCGAGTGCGGCGGGACGGGTGCCCTGCATGACGATCTGGGTCCAGACGACGAACCCGAGGACGACGACGAGCACCGCGCAGAGGATTCCGATGAGGATCGACGTCAGCCGCCCCGCCCGCCGCGGTCGGCCAGGGTGCTCGGTCACATCGCTCATGTCGTTCCTCCACGCTCGGCGCCCCGCGAGGATCACGGCGGACCGGCTCCCTCCAGTATCCCAAACGCGGCCCAGGGCGCGTCGGTCGCGAGGCACGCCACTGCCCGCCGGGAGCCCGCGTCCCGGTCGTGCTGTCAGGCGATCGGCCTATGCTCGACGGGTGACCACCACTCGCACGAAGCACCCCACCGGGCCGTCGATGACGATCGGCCTCATCACGCACCCGACGAAGAACATCGACGACTCCGTCCGCATCCTCCGCTCATGGCAGCTCGAACACGGCGCGCGCCTCGTCGGACTCCGCGCGGAGGCCAACCGGCTCGGCGACGACGTCGAACTGCTCGACGAGGACGCCTTCGCGTCGTCGGTCGACGTCGCCGTGGCGATGGGCGGCGACGGCACGATGCTCGGCGCGATGCGGCTGCTCGCCGGCCGATCCGCACCGGTGCTCGGCGTCAACTACGGCAACGTCGGCTTCCTCGTCGAGGTCGAGCCGGCCGCGCTCGCTGAGGCACTCCAACGGGTCAGCGACAACGAGTTCTCCCTCGAACCGCACCACGGCCTCGAGGTGACGATCACCACCGGCGAGCAGGTCGCCCATCTCCTCGCCTTCAACGACGTCTCCATCGCCCGGCGCCCGGGAACCGGCGTGGTCATGGCCGACCTCGCCGTGGACGGCACCGCCTACGGGTACTTCAAAGCCGATGCGATCGTGATCGCCACCCCGACCGGATCGACGGCCTACAACTACGCGGCCGGCGGGCCGGTGCTCTCCCCCGCCGTCGCCGCCACCGTCGTCACGCCGGTCGCGCCCATGTCGGGCATCGACCGCTCGTTCATCCTCGGGCCGGCGGAGCGCCTGCAGTTCTCGATCGGCACGGCGACGAAGCAGGCCGCCGTCGAGATCGACGGCCAGGTCCTGTCCGATGTCGCAAGTGGCGCGGTCGTGACCGTCCGGCTCGTGCGCGACGCAGCCAACGTCGTGCGACTCGACCCGAGCCGGCACTCGCGCAAGGGCCGGATGAAACTCAGCCTGCTCGACCTCCCGTTGCGTCGCGATCAGCTGCTCGACCTCGTTCCACCGGACATCCGGGCACGCGTCGAGCGTCCGTCGCGGGTCCGCCGGACGCGCAGCAAGCCGGCCGACCCCTCACATTGAGTCAGGCGCCCGCCCGCAGCGCGGCGCCGGGGCGGGCGTCACGAGGCCGGCAGGACGACCCCGATCGGTTCGCGCTTCTCCGCCTGGAAGCGGTCTTCGGTGCGTCCGTAGGCCCAGTACCCGGACAGTGAGAGTTGGGAGCGGTCGAGCCCGCGCTGGGTGAGGAACACCTCACGAAGTGCTTTCATCGACTCCCGCTCGCCGTGGGCGAAGACCTGCACGCGTCCGTCGGGCCACGGGTGTCCGGCGATGGCGGTCGCGAGGAGCGCGGCCGTCGATTCGTCGCGGGCCGCACGGCCGACCCAGATGAGCTGCACCCCGGCCGGGTGGTCGAGCTCGACGAGGTCGTCGCGCCCACCGATCTCGAGGAACGCGAGCCCCTTCGCGTCCGCCGGGAGCGCCTCGAGGGCGGCGGCGATCGCGGGGATCGCCGACTCGTCGCCCGCGAAGAGGTGCCAGTCGGCGGTCGGGTCGGGCCGGTAGGCACCGCCGGGGCCGGCGAGCACGACGCGGTCTCCCGGCTGAGCGGCAGCGGCCCACGGGCCGGCGATGCCCTCGTCGCCGTGCACCACGAAGTCGATGTCGATGGTGCCTGCCGCCTGGTCCACGCGTCGCACCGTGTAGGTGCGGGTGACCGGGAGGTCGGCGGGTGCCAGCGTCTCACGGAGCGCCGCGAGGTCATACGGTGGCTCGAGGCCGAGTTCGGGCTTGGCGAAGGAGATCTTCACGTAGCTGTCGGTGGCGTCCTTGGGCTGGAAGTCGGCGAAGCCTGGACCGCCGAGGGTGAGGCGCACGAGGTGCGGTGTGACCCAGGAACTGCGGACCACCTCGAGGATGATCTGTGGACGTGGGGCTCGAGGTCGCGGTGTCGTCGTCATGATTGTCTCCATTCTGCCGCCCATCGGACGGTCTCGGCATCCCCGATCCCGCTGTCATACTTGAGGGATGGCTACGACCGCAGGCTGGTACCCGCACCCCGACGACCCGACGAAGGAACTCCACTTCGACGGCGAGACCTGGGGCGACTCGAGGGTGCTGCGGTTCCAGCGGGACAAGCCGTCGCAGGCCGACGCCGCGGGCTGGTACCCGCACCCGACCGACGAGGAACGCCAGGTCCACTTCGACGGACGAGCATGGACGGACACGCGGGTGTTGCAGCTCAGCGGCGGCGCGTCCGCTGACGGCGGGCAGGCTCCGGTCTACGTGTCGCCCGCCGAACTGCCGGCCCCGGAACGCGAGAGCCGTGCCTGGACGATCACCAAGGCCGCCCTGTCCTTCGGGCCGATCGTCGCCATCGCGGTCGTCGGCGTGCTGGCGATCGTCAGCGGCAACACCGGGAGCTGAGGCACCCTCCACGACGACGAAGAGCGCCCCGCCGAACCGGCGGGGCGCTCTTCATCTGCATGGGTCCTACTTGGCTGCGACGGCCTCGGGGGTCGCGATCGACGAGGCGAGCACCTCGTCGAGGCCCGCGGACGCCTCTTCGTCGGTCATCGACTGCGCGAGCGCGAGTTCGGAGACGAGCACCTGGCGCGCCTTCTGGAGCATGCGCTTCTCGCCGGCCGACACGCCGCTGTCCTGGTCGCGACGCCACAGGTCGCGGACGACCTCGCCGACGCGGTGGACGTTGCCACTGGCCATCTTCTCCTGGTTGGCCTTGTACCGACGCGACCAGTTGCCGGGCTCCTCGACGAACGGCTCACGGAGCACGCCGTAGACGGCCTGGACGCCGTCGTGGTCGATGACGTCGCGCACACCGACGAGGTCGGCGTTCGCGATCGGCAGCTTGATGGTGAGCTCGGACGTGTGCACGCGAAGCGTCATGACGTCCTGCTCGACACCCTTGATCGTCACCTTCGACAACTCGGTGATGGTGACCGCTCCGTGGTGCGGGTAGACCAGGGTCTCTCCAACGATGAACTGCATGGTTCCTCTTCTCTTCTCAGGTCGTCACCGGTACTCGCGCACCGGCGTCGTCGTGTTCCGGCGGTTCAGCGGCCGGATGGTTCGGGGGTCGGTGGTGGCGGTGACGCGCCGACGGATCGTTCGTCGAGCAGCCAGGCGGGCAGCAGGGCGACCAGGGCTTCGACCAGTTCGTCGTCCGAGACGTCGATGCGTCCGCGGCGCCAGCCGTCGACGAGGGAGAGCGTGCCACCGGCGACATAGGCGGAGACCAGGCCCGCCGGGATACCGACCGGGACCTCGGTGCGCTCGAGCAGCGAGCCGATGAGGTGGTCGGCGTGCTCGCCGACGAGGTCGTCGAATGCGCTGCGGGCGACGGGGAGCTCGAGCACGCTCGAGTACAGCGGTGCGTCTTCGAGGAGCTGGGCGACGAGGCGTCGGTAGGCTTCGCGGGCGCGCTCGGCGCTACCCAGCGACTCCCCCGCGGGCCGCACCGAGACACCGGACGCGGCAAGGCCGGCGAACTGCACCCGCAGGTAGGCCGCGGTGAGGTCGTCGAGGCTGGCGAAGTGCGCATAGAACGAGCTGCGGCTGATCCCGGCGACCCGGACGATGTCGCCGACGGACACGCGTTCCGGCCGACCCGCCAGAATGGTGGCGACGGCGTCGAAGATCGTCTGCCTGGTGCGCTCGGCACGTGGGTCGCCCGTCGCTCGGAGGACGGGAGTGAAGCGCTCGACGCGCGACGGCGGAGCGGGACGTTCTGTGGTGGACTGCTCGGCACCGAGGGCGGGAACTCCTGATGTGCGAGGCATTCCCACCAGTGTACCACGACTTCTCGGACAGCTGTCCGAGACAGCACCTGTCGGCTTCGAGTGGGTCCCTCCTCCAGGTCCATCCGGGCACACCTCTCTCCCCCGAGCCGAGGCAGCGCGACCCGAGTGCCCTTCGACAGACTCAGGACCGGCGCAGGTCAGAAGGGTGCGGGATCCGGTTCCGTCCGATGGTGTTTCCCGTCGGGTGTCGTCCACTCAAGGACCCCACCCGGTCCGTGGTCGAGGTTCCACCCCGGAAGGTGCTTCATCCGGTGGTGATGTCGACACAGGCAGGCGAGGTTTCCGACATCCGTTGCGCCGCCGTCCTCCCACGCGACCGAATGATCGAGATCGCACGCTCTGGCCCGCCTGCCGCAGCCTGGTGCGCGACAGGTGCCGTCCCGGAGGCGCACCGCCCGTTGGAGATCGGCCGGAACGCGATACTGGTTCCGGCCGACGGAGAGGACCGCACCGGTTTCCGCCTGGACGAGGATCCGGGTGAAGCTGGGCGCGTTCACCGCGATCCGTGCCGCGGTCTCGGGGTCGATCGGGCCGTAGCCGTCGAGGGTAGCCGGGGCCTCGGAGACGCCGGCCATGCTGAGCGCTCGGACGGTGATCTGCACGGTCGGCTTGATGTGTTCCTGCACCTCGATCGGGTGCGGGAGGACCGGGCTCGACAGGACGTCTTCAGGCGTCACACCGGTCAGGGCGAGCGCCGCCAGGGCGTCGGCCTGCAGTTGTGCGCACGTGCGAGTGTCGCCCACGGCGCGTGACTCCGCTGCCGCCGCTTCGATCCGCTCGGAGACGCCCTGCGCGATCGGTGCCGTCGTGAAGAGGTGCACCCACGCCATCCCGTCGGCCGCGGGCTCGAACTCCACCCGGCGGTCGGCCTCGGAGCGGACGGCTCGGGCGGTGATGGATTCGGGGTGGAGGCGTTCGCGGAGGACTCGGGCGCGCTTCCGGAGGTACGCATTGGTGGATTGTCCGGCGACCGGCAGGACCTCGGCGAGGAACACCGCCTGCCCCTCGACCGGCACGTCACTGAGTTGGTCGAGGATCGTCTGCGCGTGCCGCGCCGAGATGCGCCCCGCCTTAAGTGACGCCAGCACCGCCGGTGCGTCGTTCACGAGGCGCTCGGCGTCGTTCGTCGCACGCTGGATCGTCCGCTCCGGGATCCGGGTCGCCATCGCGAGGGCCGCACACGTCGACCGACGAGACAGTGCCTGGCGCTCGGCCGGCGGGAAGACCGCCGGGACCGTGGCGTCCGCGAAGGCATCGGCACAGGCGGCGGAGCGGGCGAGGAGGCGCGCCTTGCGTGCGTCCAGGACAGCCTGCTGGCGGTGGAGTTCCGCCCACTCGTCCGAGAACTCCGCGAGGCGCGCGGCGCAGTCGTCGCTCGCGCGGATCGCGCTGTGCTCGACGGCCGGGCGGGGTTGCTCGGAGTCGCTGAGGCGCTCAGGGTCGGAGGAGACTACCGGAGGATCTCGACGAGCAGCACCCAAGCACCGACCACGGAGCCGATGAACACAAGGATGAAGCCGGCAGCCAGCCAGCCGAGACCGACCGACGAACCGAGGAGGAGCAATACACCGCCGATCACGAACGGGATCATCTGCAACACCGGGACCGCAGCCTTGAGGGCGCGCGGTCCATGCTCGGCATCCTGGTGGCGGAGGATCCGGACCGCGGCGTCGATCGCGAACCACAGAGCGAGGGCGGTCAGGAGCAGGACCTCGACACCGTACAAGGCGTCGGCCTGACCCGGGATGAGTCCTGCGGCAGCGACGACGACGATCAACACCAGGGAGCTGATCGTCGCCGCCGCCCGCGCCGGCATGGACGGGATCTCGATGATCTTGGCGATGTTCACGGACATCGCGACGATGATGAGTCCGGCGAGCGCCGCCGCAGCGCCCGCTGTCGCCACGAAGAAATCGTTCCACGCTTCAGTCATCGCTGCTCCTCGGGAAGCCGATGTCGTCCCGACACCACTGCAGTCACACTCACGTCACCCCTCCGCAGGGGCGGCGATGTTCACCAGCCAGGTGATCCCGAAGCGGTCCTGCACCATGCCGAAGGAGTCGCCCCAGGGCGCCACGGTCAGCGGCTGCTGGACGGTGCCGCCATCGGAGAGCCGCTCGAAGTACTCGCGCAATTGGGTATCGTCGGTGCCCGACCCACTCAGCGACATCGAGAAGTTGTTGCCCTCGCGGTAGTGCATGTGCTTCGGCGTGTCCGACCCCATGAAGACGACCCCGGCGTCGCCGGTCAGCTGGGAGTGCATCACCAGATCGACCTCGTCCGGCTCGACCGCGGCACCGAAGTCGCCGAACGTCGACACCGTCAGTTCGCCGCCGAAGACCCCCTGGTAGAACTCCATCGCCTCACGGGCTGTCCCGCGGAAGCCGAGGTACGGGTTGAGCGTCGTCATGATCGTCCCTTTCGCCTGGACGGGCGCATCGTCGCGCTCGTCTCGCGATCATTCTCACGCTCCGGCGTCGGATGTGCGAGCACGTTCTGGTGTCTCCGTCACGAGGGGCTGGGACGCCCACGGCTACTAGGCTCGTCTGGTGCCCTCGCAACCCCAGCCCCTCCGCATCGCGATGATCTCGCTCCACACCAGTCCCGGTGACGAGCCGGGTTCCGGTGACGCCGGCGGGATGAACGTCGTGGTCCGTCATCAGGCCGTCGCGATGGGCGCAGCGGGCCATGAGGTCGACGTCATCACCCGGCGGTCATCTGCCGACCAGCCGTCCGCCGCATCCCTCGCCCCCGGCGTGACCCTGCGCTTCCTCGACGCCGGTCCCGCCGAACCGGTCGCGAAGGGTCGGCACGAAGAGTTCGTCGACGACTTCCGCTCGGAACTCGCCCGACTGCCGCGATACGACGTCCTGCACGCCCACCACTGGTTCTCCGGCATGGCCGCACTCCCCCTCGCGCGGGAACTGGGGATCCCGCATGTCCAGAGCTTCCACAGCATCGCCGCCGAGTCCACCACCCCGCTCTCGCACGGCGAGCGCGCCGAGTCCCCCGGGCGCCTGGCCGGCGAGGCACGGCTCGCCGCGGAGTCGGACGCGGTCGTCGCGATCAGCGCGGCCGAGGCCGACACCGCGATCGCGCGGCTCGGAGCCCGCCCCGACCGGGTGTCGATCGTGCCACCCGGTGTCGACGGGACGCTGTTCCACCCGCTCGACGGTCCTCGTTCCGGTCGCCCGACCGCGGTGGTCGCCGGTCGCCTCCACCCGCTGAAGGGCTTCGACCTCGCCATCGAGACCATCGCCGCGGTCGCGCCCGAGCTCCGCCCCGAACTCGTCATCGCCGGGGACGTCTCCGTCGACTACGACCGCTACGCCGAGGAACTCGCCGCCCTCGCCCGCGACCTCGGTGTCGCCGACGACGTCCGCTTCGTCGGGCCGCAGTCGCGCATCGGACTCGCCACGCTGTTCCGCGAGAGCACGCTCGTGCTCGTCCCCTCGCACTCGGAGACGTACGGTCTCGTCGCGCTCGAAGCCGCGGCGAGCGGCGTGCCGACCGTCGTGGCCGCCTCAGGCGGATTGCGGGAGGCCGTCGTCGACGGAGAGACGGGCATCGTCATCGACTCCCGCGACCCGCACATCTGGGGTGCTGCGGTCTCGTCCATCCTGGGCGACCCGAAGCGGCTCGCGCAGCTCGGTTCGGCAGCGCGACGTCGGGCGGAGCGGTTCGACTGGCAGCGCTCGGGAGACGCCCTCGTCGACGTCTACCGGACCCTGGTCGAGAACGCTCCCGCCGTCGCCACCGCCCCGGCGACCTCGACCTCGTGAACCACGGACTCCTCCCGCTCATCGACAGCGGGCGCACCGTCCTGTTCGCGCACGCGCATCCCGACGACGAGACCCTCGCTTCGGGCGCGCTCATCGCCGAACTCGTGGACCACGGTGCTCGCGTCGTCCTCGTGACGGCCACGCGAGGCGAGCGCGGCGAGGTCGTCGACGGCCCGCTCCGGTCCCTCGCCGGAACCGCTGCTCTCGCGTCCCACCGCGAGTCGGAGCTCGCCGCCGCCTGCCGCACGCTCGGCGTGGCCGAGCAGTTCTGGCTGGGGACGGGTCCGGCGGCCCGACCGGGGACGTCGACGCGATACGTGGACTCGGGCATGCGGTGGGTGCGCGAGGGACTCGCCGGCCCCGCTGACGACGTCTCCCCCGGTGCGTTCTCGCTCGCTCCGCTCGACGACGTCGCCGACGACCTCGTCGCGGTCATCGGACACGTCTCGCCGGACCTGGTCGTCAGCTACGACCACGGTGGCGGGTACGGGCACCCGGACCACCTCCGGATGCACGAGGCCGCGATCGTCGCCGCGCGGAGGAGCGGGGTGCCCTTCGCGGAACTCGTGCACCACCGCACCGACCTGGAACCGCTGGGCGACGACGCCGTGTGGTTCCCACTCGGGCACCGCCTCCCGATCGTCGCCGCGGCACTCGCGGAACACGCCAGCCAATTGACGGTCGACGGCGAGCAGCTCGTCCACTCCGGCGGTCAGCGTGAGGACATCACCACCTCGGTGGGCCTGCGACTCCAGTCCCGCTAGGCGGTCGTCGGCTGGTTCCGGTGCTCCCGCGGCATGCGGGACGCGAGCACGGGGACGAGCAGCATGAGCACGACCGCGGAGCCGAACGCCGCGGGGAACGAGAAGGCGTCGAGCAGTGCGCCGGCGACCAGCGGGCCGACGATGGCGCCGAGGTCGGACGTCGCCTGGAAGACCGCGACGGCCCGACCACCCCGACCACCCGCGGCGTCTCCGACGGCCGCCGCCGGAGCGGTCCCGAGGAAGGCCGCCGCGACACCGTAGACGCAGAGGGCGACGACCAGCAGCCAGAGCTCGCCGACGAACGGCATGGCGAGGAGCGCCGCCGCCGCGACCGGGAACGCGACGAGCATCGCGGGTCGTCGTCCGACGGTGTCGACGAAGCGGCCGGCGGGACCGAGCGCGAGCGTCTGCGCGACAGCGGCGATCGCGAAGGCGATCCCGGTCCAGGCTGCTTCCTCATGGAGCGCCTCCACGACGAGGACCGGAACGAGTGCGCCCCGGACGCCCATCGACGCCCAGCCGTTCGCGAAGTTCGCGAGGAGCGCCGCCTGGTACCGGCGATCGGCGAGGACCGTGCGGAAGGGCTCGGCCTGCGTGGCGGTCTCGACCGGCGCGGCGATCCGACTGCCGCGCAGCATCACGAGTCCGAGGACGCCGGCGACCGCGAGGGTCCCGGCGTAGAAGAAGAACGGTGCCGTGAGCGAGATGGTCGCGAGCAGGCCACCGACGGCCGGTCCGGCCATGCCGCCGACGAGGAACCCGCCCTGGTAGAACCCGACCGCCCGCCCGCGACGGTGCGGTGGGGTGGTGCGCAGCAGCAGCGTCATCGCGGCGACGGAGAACATCGCCGACCCGATCCCTCCGACCCCGCGGAGCAGGAGCAGCTGCGGATAGTCCGCCGCGAGCCCGACGAGCGCGCTCGACACCGCGACGATCCCGATGCCGGACGCCAGCACCACCCGCTCGCCGATCCGATCGACGAGCGCACCCACGAACGGGTTCGCGATGAGCCGCATGAGCGCGAAGACCGAGACGACCGCGCCGACCTCGAGGTAGCCGACGCCGAAGCTGCGCACGTACACGGGCAGGACCGGGATCACGACACCGAACCCGAGCATCACGAAGAACGCGACACCGCCGAGGACGAGGACCTCGCGGCCGAGGGGTTCACGAGGAACGGCTCCCGCTCCGCCTGGACGACGGAACGGGAGCCGGATCATGCTCTCAGGGTATCGGTGCGATCAGCCGATCGTCGCCGTGTCGATGACGAAGCGGTAGCGGACGTCGCTGCGGACCACGCGGTCGTAGGCGCCCTCGACCTCGTCGGCACCGATGAGCTCGATCTGCGAACCGATGCCGTGCTCAGCGCAGAAGTCGAGCATCTCCTGCGTCTCGCGGATGCCGCCGATGTTCGAGCCGGCGAGCGAGCGGCGGCCACCGACGAGCGAGAACACCCGGAACTGCTGCGTGTTCTCGGGCAGTCCGACGAAGACCATCGAGCCGTTGAGCTTGAGGGTCGACAGGTAGGCGTCGATGTCGAGGTCGGCGGAGACCGTGTTGATGATGAGGTCGAAGCGTCCGCGGAGCGACTTCAGGGTGCCCTCTTCGCCGGTCGCGTAGTAGTGGTCGGCCCCGAAGCGCTTGCCGTCCTCCTCCTTCGAGGTCGTCTGGCTGAGCACGGTCACCTCTGCGCCGAGGGCGTGGGCGATCTTGACGCCCATGTGGCCGAGACCACCCATCCCGACGATGGCGACCTGCTTGCCGGGACCGGCGCCCCAGTGCTTCAACGGCGAGTAGGTGGTGATGCCGGCGCACAGCAGGGGTGCCGCGACGTCGAGCTCGATGCCCTCGGGGATGCTCAGCACGTAGTTCTCGTCGGCGACGATCTGCTTGCTGTAGCCGCCGTAGGTGGGCTCGCCGTCGTACTCGCGGCCGTTGTAGGTGGCGACGTTGCCCTTCAGGCAGAACTGCTCCTCGCCGGCGAGGCAGTTCTCGCACTCGCGGCAGGAGTCGACGAAACAGCCGATGCCGACGCGGTCGCCGACCTGGTGCTTGGTGACCGCATCGCCGACCTCGGTGACGATGCCGGCGATCTCGTGACCGGGGACCATCGGGAAGATGGCCTTGCCCCATTCCTCGCGGGCCTGGTGGATGTCGCTGTGGCAGATGCCGGCGTAGTGGACGTCGATGACGACGTCGTTGGCGCGCGGCGCACGGCGTTCGATGGTGCCGACCTCGAACGGCGCGTCTGCGGTGGGCTTGATGATGGCGGCGACGGTGGTCACAGGACTCCTCGGGCTGGGGTGTTGGGGGTGCCGTGGGGCGGGATGCACGCGCCGGACAGCACGTTCGACG
>NZ_LWCT01000031.1:0-17430 GCF_001650455.1 Plantibacter sp. H53 | reverse complement strand
GCCCGGTCCCTGAGCTTGGCGACGGGCACTGTTCACCTGCGCGACACCGGCAGGCCCCGATCGCGCTACGTCGCGACCCTAGCTTGTCCTCCAGACGACGGACGCGGTATCCGACGGCCCGACAGCACGGGCGGCCGCCGACGTCACTGGAGGAACCGTGAACACCAGGCGTATGACCGCCCTCGCCATCGTCGCACTCGCCGCGACCGCGCTCACCGCATGCTCCGCCGGAGCGGACACCGGAGCCGGCTCCGACGTCGACGCCAAGACGGCGACCTCCGCCGAGGACTTCGGCGGGATGGACGCGCTCGTCGAAGCGGCGAAGGCCGAGGGCCAGCTGAACGTCATCGCCCTCCCCGACACCTGGGCGAACTACGGGAAGATCATCTCCGCGTTCGAGGACAAGTACGACATCACGGTCAACTCGGCCGACCCCGACGTCTCGAGTGCCGAGGAGATCACGGCCGCGAAGAACCAGCAGGGCCAGGACACCGCTCCCGACGTCTTCGACCTCGGCTCCGCCGTCGCCCTCGACAACCTCAAGCAGTTCGCGCCGTACCAGGTCGCCAACTGGGACGACATCCCGGAGGGCTCGAAGGAGAAGACCGGCCTGTGGGTGTACGACTACACCGGCCTCGTCTCCATCGGCTACGACGCGGACGCCGTCCCCGCGCCGAAGTCGCTCGACGACCTCCTCGGCTCCGAGTTCGCGGGCAAGGTCGCGCTGAACGGCGACCCGACCCAGGCCGGTGCCGCCGCGGCCGGCGTCTACCTCGCCGCCCTGCAGTCCGGTGGTTCGGCCGACGACATCCAGCCCGGTGTCGACTTCTTCCAGAAGCTCAACCAGGCGGGCAACTTCCTGCCGCTCGACCCGACCCCGGCGACGATCGCCTCGGGTGAGACCCCCGTCGTGATCGACTGGAGCTACAACAACCTCGCCGCCGCGACTGAGAACGAGGGCCAGCGCAACTGGAAGACCACCGTCCTCCCGGGTTCGGCCGTCGGCAGCTACTACAACCAGGCCATCAACGTGGACGCGCCGCACCCCGCGGCCGCGCGACTCTGGCAGGAGTTCATCTTCAGCCCCGAGGCGCAGAACCTGTACCTCGCCGCCGGCGCGTACCCCTCGACCCTCGCCGCGATGGTCGAGGCCGACACCGTCGACCAGAAGGCGCTCGACGCCGTGGGCGAGATGCCCGCCGACCTCGTGCAGTTCACGCCCGAGCAGACCGAGCAGGCCACCTCGCTGCTCGCCGAGAAGTGGGCGGCAGCGATCTCCTGATGACCACCTCCGCCACCCGGCGGAGTGAGGCGGGGTCGGCACACGCCGGCCCCGCCGTCTCGCTCCCGCCCACCGACGCATCGGACGCCTCGGCCGAACCCGCTGCGGCGCGCCCCCGCCGCCGTCCGCGCTGGGCGCTCCTCGGCCTGACGCCGTTCGCGCTGTACGCCCTGCTCTTCCTCGCGGTCCCGACGTTCCTCGCCCTCGCCACCGGTTTCTTCGACGGCGACGGCGCGTTCACGCTCGACAACCTCACGGCGCTCGCCGAACCGGCGGTCCTCGGGGCCTTCGCCAGCTCCTTCTGGGTCTCCGCCGTCACCGCGGTCGCCGGAGCCGTCGTCGGAGCCCTCGTCTGCTACGCGCTCCTCGCGGTCCGGCCCGACGGACTCATCCGCACCTTCGTCGATGCGGCTTCGAGCGTCCTCGCCCAGTTCGGTGGCGTCATGCTCGCCTTCGCCTTCATCGCGACCATCGGCATCAAGGGCCTCGTCACCGTGTTCCTCAAGGACCGCCTCGGGGTCGACCTCTTCGCCGACGGCGTGTGGCTCTACCAGGTCCCGGGCCTCCTCCTGCCGTACCTGTACTTCCAGGTGCCGCTCATGGTCATCACCTTCATGCCGGCGATGGAGGGGTTGAAGCGGACCTGGTCCGAGGCGAACGCGACCCTCGGCGGCACCCGCTTCACCTACTGGACCCGGATCGCGATGCCGATCCTCGCCCCCTCCTTCCTCGGGTCGCTCCTGCTGTTGTTCGCGAACGCGTTCTCGAGCTATGCGACCGCCGCCGCGCTCATCAGCCAGGGGGCGCAGATCGTGCCACTCCAGATCCGCGGTGCCCTCATCAGCGAAACCGTCCTCGGCCGGGAGAACCTCGCCGGTTCGCTCGCGATCGGGATGATCGTCGTGATGGTCGTCATGATGACGGCCTACTCCGCCCTCCAGGCGCGGACGGAACGGTGGCAGCGATGAGCGCCGTCCGCGACTCGGCCACGCCGTCGAAGCTCACGAGCCGGGTCATCCTCATCGTCGTCGCGGTGGTGTTCGCCGTCCCGATCCTGTCGATGGTCGAGTTCACCCTGCGCGCCGGGATCGACGGCGGCCACGACCTCGGCCACTGGGCTGCGATCCTCGACCCGGAGAACTCGCGGAAGTACCGGGTGCTCTTCCAGGGCATCGGCAACTCCGTCGTGCTCGCCGCGGTGACCGTGCTGATCGTCGTGGTGCTCCTGCTGCCGACGATGATCCTCGTCAAGCTCCGCTTCCCGAAGCTGCAGCGGGTCCTCGAGTTCGTCTGCATCATCCCGATCACCGTGCCGGCCATCGTGCTCGTCGTCGGACTCGCGCCGGTCTACTCGGTCGTGGCCAGGCTGCTCGGCAGTGCGCCGTGGACGCTCGCGTTCGCGTACGGGATCACGGTGCTGCCGTACGCCTACCGGGCGATCGCCGCGAACCTGCAGTCGGTCGACGTCGGCACCCTCGCCGAGGCCGCGCGCACGCTCGGCGCCGGCTGGGGGACCGTCCTCGTCCGCGTCCTGCTGCCCAACCTGCGTCGCGGCGTGCTGACGGCGTCGGTCATCTCGGTCGCCGTCGTCCTCGGTGAGTACACGATCGCCTCGCTCCTCGGACGCAACACGCTGCAGACCTCGCTCGTGCAGGTGTCGAAGAGCGACCCCTTCGTCGCGGTGGCCTTCGCCCTGCTGGCGCTCGCCTTCGCCTTCGTCCTGCTGTTCATCATCGGCCGCGTCGGATCGATCCGCCGCATCAGGGAGACACCATGACCACCATCGACCAGTCGGCACCCGCAGCGACGCCCGGAGACGGACGCCCGGCCGGCGCGGCGGTGTGGTTCGATCGCGTCGTGAAGGACTACGGCTCGGGTGCCCGTGCCCTCGACGGCGTGAGCCTCGACCTCGCGCCCGGTGAGTTCGTCGCGTTGCTGGGGCCGTCGGGGTGCGGGAAGACGACCGCGCTCCGCAGCCTGGCGGGGCTCGAAGACATCACCTCGGGGAGCGTGCTCATCGACGGGGTCGACGTCGTGTCCGTGCCGACGAACAAGCGCGACCTCGGCATGGTGTTCCAGTCGTACTCGCTGTTCCCACACCTCACGGTGCTCGAGAACGTCGAGTTCGGCCTGCGCATGCGGAAGGTGCCGGCGGCCGAGCGACGGACGCGTGCCGCCGAGAGTCTCGACCTCGTCGGCCTCGGCCACCTCGCCGCCCGCTACGCCCACCAGCTCTCGGGCGGGCAGCAGCAGCGCGTCGCCCTCGCCCGGGCGTTGGTCACGCGTCCTCGGGTCCTCCTCCTCGACGAGCCGCTCAGCGCACTCGACGCCAAGGTGCGCGTCCAGCTGCGCGACGAGATCCGTCGGATCCAGTCGGAGCTGCAGATCACGACCCTCTTCGTCACGCACGACCAGGAGGAGGCGCTCGCCGTCGCCGACCGGGTCGCCGTCATGCGTGCCGGCGTCATCGAGCAGATCGGGACGCCGGAGGAGCTCTACTCGCGGCCGTCGTCGCCGTTCGTCGCGGAGTTCATCGGCCTGAGCAACCGGATCCCGGGTGTGCTCGTGCCCGGTGGGGTCGAGGTGCTCGGGCAGGTGCTCCCGGTGATCGGCGAGCAGCCGGGGGATGGTGCCGTCGTCGCGCTCGTCCGGCCTGAGGACGTCGTGTTCGCCGACGCGACGGAGCCCACGGTCGGGTCTGCTGCGGTCGTGCTCACCTCGAGCTTCCTCGGCCCGGTGCGTCGCACGACCGTCGAGCTGCCGGACGGCACGCTGGTCGCGGTGCAGCACGGCGCGACGGAACGACTGGAGGCGGGGGAGTCCGTCCGCATCCGCTTCGCCGGTCGTCCCGTCCCGGTGCAGACGGCCTGAGGCCCCTCACCGGCGGGGAGCGGCTACGCCTTCGCGTTCTGTCGTGGCACGACGACCTGCTTGATGATCAGCAGGATCGACGCCGTCACCGGGATGGAGACGAGGGCGCCGAGCAGCCCGATGAGCGAACCGCCGACCATCGCGCCGATGACGACGAGGGCGCCGGGCACCGAGACCGCCTTGTTCATGACCCGCGGCGTCAGCACGTACGACTCGATCTGCATGTAGACCAGGTAGTAGACGATGACGACGAGTGCCGTCGTCGGTGAGTCGAACAGCCCGACGGTCGCGACGATGACGGTCGCGATGATCGAGCCGACGAGAGGGATGAGCGTCACGAAGAAGATGACGACGGCGAGGATCCCGGCGTACGGCACCCCGACGATGAGCATCATGATGAGCCCGAGGACGGCGTTGATCCCGGCCAGCACCACCATGCCGCTCACGTACCCGCCGATGGAGGCGGTGATCTGGTCGGTGATCGACACGACGCGCGGCCGGGAGCGACGGGGCACGAGGGAGGTGAACGCGTTCTTCATCGCCTGCATGGACGCGAGGAAGTAGAGCGCGAGGACGAGGGCGATGAAGCCGCCGAAGAAGCCGTTCGCGATGCCGACGCCGAGGTTGAGGGCGCCGCCGGCCAGGACGACCCACGTCTTCGGGTCGGCGGCCACCCCGTAGAGCCAATCGAGCGCGCCCTGGAGATCGACGCCCGGACCGAGGTAGTCGCTCAGGGACCGGAACCACTCCTGGTCCTGGATGCCGGTGAGGAAGGCGGGGGCGTTGCTCACCAGCTCGACGGCCTGCCGGGTGACGACGGGGATGACGAGGGCCAGGAGGATCGCGAGCAGGACGGCGAAGGCGGCGAAGACGATCGCGATGGCGAACGGGCGCTTGATGCCTCGTGCCTCGAGTCGGACGACGACCGGGTCGAGGCCGAGGGCGATGAAGAGTCCGACCGCGATGGAGACGAGGATGGTCGACAGCGAGCCGAGGGTGAGGACGAGCAGGATGGCCGCGAGGGCACCGAGTGCTCCGACGAAGCCGATCGCGAAGGGGCGCTGGAGGGTCGTCCTGACGGTGGTCGTCAACTCGGCCGGGCGGTGGGCGCGGAACCGGACACGCTGCTGACGTGCCGCCGGACGCAGCTGCTGGTGGCGATGGGGCGTACTCGTCATGCCGCAAGCGTATTGCCCACCGCCCGTTTGCCCGACAGCTGTCGTGGTACCGGAGGATGAGACCGGGTCCCGCAGGATCACCCGGCTGCGGGATGTGTCGGGTGTTCGCGTTCAGGACGATGGGAACATGTCATCGATCACCCGCTCGCACGCCGTCCATACCCGGGTCACCGCACCGCTGCGGGCGGTCCCGCTCACGGAGCCGATGCCGGGCCGGCGCGACGAGGCCGCGGAGCAGGGAGTGGTCGCCGAGCGCGTCAGCGCTACTGCGCACGTCGCCGCGGGCGCTGCCGGGGTCGATCTCACCGCCTCGGTCGAGCCGACCCAGACGCCCGCGGCCGCAGCCGGCGGGACCGACGCCGGAACAGGTCTCCGCTTCCTCGGCGCGGGCTGGGCAGCCGACGCGGCGGTCTTCGCCCAGTACCGCCGCCGCGGCAACTGACCGCGAGGTCCACGCCGGGTCCACCTCGCGGATGACCCGGGCGGGGGAGCTTGCATCGCCCGGCCGACGCGCTGCGGGACACCCGCCGCCGACGATGGGAGCATGAACACTTCGATCCTCTCCGCTCGCGGACTCACGAAACAGTACGGGCCGACCGTCGCCCTCGCCGGCGTCGATCTCGACATCCTCCCCGGTGAGTCGGTCGCCATCATGGGTGCCTCCGGCTCCGGCAAGACGACGCTCATGCATGCGCTCGCGGGGATCGTCACCCCCGATACCGGCTCGATCGCCTTCAGCACCCCGACGGGCGTCGTCCGCGTCGATCAGCTCGACGAACGCCACCGCTCGCAACTGCGGCGCGAGTCCTTCGGCTTCGTCTTCCAGCAGGGCCTGCTCATCCCCGAGCTGACCGCCGTCGAGAACGTCGCGATCGCCCTGATGCTCGGCGGGACACCGCGGATCGCCGCCGAGTCGAGTGCGGCAGCGTGGCTCGCCGCTTTGGGACTGGCCGGCATGGAGACCCGCCGGATCGGCGAACTGAGCGGTGGTCAGGCGCAGCGCGTCGCGATCGCCCGCGCTCAGGTGACCGGTGCGCCGATCGTCTTCGCCGACGAGCCGACCGGCGCGCTCGACTCCCGGACCTCCGCCGACGTCATGGGGGCGCTGCTCCACGCGACCACCGGGCAGGGACGCACGCTCGTCCTCGTGACGCACGACGAGACGGTCGCCGCGCGGTGCTCTCGGATCATCCGCCTCGCCGACGGTCGGATCATCGGGCAGCCGGGCGGGGTCGGCGGACCGACCCCGGCGCAGCAGTTCGCGAGCGGGCAGGCACCCGTGCCGCAGCAGGCGCAGCAGCCGTACCCGCCGCAGCAGCCCCCGTACCAGCAGCAGCCCGCCGGGCAGCCGTTCCCGCAGCAGCCATACCCCCAGCCCGCTGCGCAGCCGTACCCGCCGCAGACCTACCCGGGTCAGGCGACCGGTGTCGTCCCGAACGGAGCCCGACCGTGACCGCCGCACTCGGGGTCGCACCGACCCGGATCCCGGTCCCCGCCGGCAGCGGTCGCAGTCCCGTCGTCCGTCTCACCTGGATGCTCGCCCGCCCCGGCGCGCAGAGCCCTGCGACGATCGTGCTCCCGGCGGTCGCGTTCGCCGTTACCACCGCACTCGTCCTCACGGTGCTCGGCGGCGCGATGATGTTCTGGCGGTGGACCGGTGAGACGGCCTTCGTCTACCAGGTGCTCAGTGTGCTTGCGCTGGCCCTGCTGCTCGTCCCGCTCGGCTCGCTCGGCGGGGCCGCCGCGCGGCTCTCCGCACGGCGCCGCGACGACCGACTCGCCACCCTCCGACTCCTCGGCGCGACACCCGGCACGGTCACGGCGATGACCGTCCTCGAGTCGGCCGGGGTCGCCCTGCTCGGTGCGTTCGCCGGGATCCTGCTGTACCTCGGCATGCTGCCGCTCGTCGGGCTCATTCCGTTCGGTGGTTCCCCGATCGGGGTCGAGGGCGTCTGGGTCGGTGTCCCGATCATCGCCGCGGTGGTCCTCGGGGTCGTGCTGCTCGCAGCAGCGAGCGCCGCCATCGGTCTCCGCGCCGTGAACGTGAGTCCGCTCGGCGTCCGCACGAAGCAGCAGGCGCCGACCGTGCACTGGCTGCGCATCGTCGTCGGGGTCGTCGTCGTGATCGTCGCCTACGGCATGCTCTCCGTCGTGACGGGGTTGCAGGAGGTAGCCGCCATCATCGCCGTGCTGGGCGTCGGGTTCGCCGCCGGTGTGGGCGTGCTCGGATTGATCGGCCCCTGGGTGGTCGGGATGATCGGCCGTGGGTCGGCCAAGCGTGCCAAGACACCTGAGCGGCTCCTCGGTGCACGCACGATCCTGGAGTCGCCGAAGGCGGCGTGGCGTCAGGTCAGCGGCGTGGCGATGACGAGTTTCGTCGCCGTCGTCGCCGGGACCGGTGTGGCGCTCATGGATGCCGCCGGCGGTTCCGACCTCGACCGCGAGAGCGCCATCCTCATCGACGACATCCGCACCGGCGTGATCATCACGCTCGTCGCGTCGTTCCTCATGGTCGCGTGCTCCGTCGGGGTGAACCAGGCCTCGGCGGTCCTCGACCGCCGCGACCTCTACGTCAGCCTCGACCGCCTGGGGGTGCCGCGGGACGTCATGGAACGGGCTCGCGGTCGCGCGGTCATGCTGCCCCTGCGGGTGGTCGCGCTGGGCTCGGCCGGACTGGGCGTCCTGCTCGTCCTGCCGATGGCCAGCATCAGTGTCATCCTCGCCCCGCTGTCGGTCCTCGTCATCGTCGGGTGCTTCGCCGGTGGCATCGGGCTCGTGTGGGCGGCCCTTCGCGCGACCCGTCCGGTCGTCTCCGGGGTGCTCCGAGCGCCCGAGCGCGTCTGACCGCCCGGCCCGCACGACGAGAGCGCCCGTTCCGTCCCCTGCATGAAGCGGGGAGGACGGAACGGGCGCCCTCGGTGAGGTCGGGTCAGCCCGTGACGACCGCGATCTCGTTCGGGACGCCGGGCAGCTCACCCGTCGTGATGTCGCCGGACGCGAGATCCACGGCGTGGATCGACTTCGTCGCCGGGTCGGTCACGTAGGCGACACCGTCCTGAACGACGAGCGCCGGGTGGGCGTCCTGCCACTCGGCCGGCGGCTCCCAGGCGTCGATGACCTCGATGGTGTCGGTGACGGCACCCGTCTGCTCGTCGAGGATGTGCAGCGAACCGTCGTTGCCGAGCACGATGACCTCGTCGTTCGGCCCTCGGGCGACGTCGCGCCAGGTGTAGCCGACGCCCTCAGGCAGGTCGACGATCTTCGTCGTCTTCGCGACCGTGTCGGTGAACGCGAGCTGGCGGAGGTCGTAGCCCTCGGCGTCCGGGTCGCTGTTGTAGTCGCCGACCGCGATGGAGGACGTCTCGCTGACGTACTGGTTGCCCGTGCGCCCGTAGGCGTCCGGCGCCTGGATCTTCGTGAAGACGCCGCTGTCGTAGACGAGCACGCCGTCGCTGCAGCCGAACACGACGACCTCGTCCTTGACGGTGCCTTCACCGTGCACCGACGGGCACTGCTCGTTGCGGGCGATCTCGGTGCGCGAGTCGTCGAGCACGCGGACACCGGTCCGGGCGTCCGGGGTGCCGATCGTGGACAGCACGGTGCCGTCCTCGAGCTCGATGGCGACACCGTGGTGCGCGGCCTCCGACGGGATGGTCTCGGTCTCAGGCAGCTCGTCGGTGGCCTCGAGGAGGTCGGCGCTGTCGAAGATCGTCGTGTCGCCGGAGCCGTCGGCGAACAGGATGGTCTTGTCGGCGTGACGGACGACGTGGCCTGCGGTGTCGGCGGGGAAGACGAGGTCGGTCAGGACCGGGTCGGCCTGCTTCGAGGTGCCGTCCTCGTCCGTCCATGTCCCGGTGTCGAGGACCTGGAAGCCCTTCGTCGTGGTGACGAGCACGTGCCGCCCGTCGCCGGCGGCGTTCACCCGGTTGAACCCGTCGAGGGGGAGGTCGCCGACCACCTCGAGGGAGGCGGCGTCGAGGACGAGGAGGCCGCCGTCGTAGGTGAGGGTGATCCGACGCTGCGGGTCGGCGGAGGTCGACGCGGTCGCGTCGGGCGCGGAGCCGCTCGCGGTCGAGCAACCGGTGAGGAGGAGGGCCGCGGCGGTGCCGAGGGCGAGGAACGGGACCCGACCGCGCTTCAGGCGCGGAGCCAGGGGACTGCGGTGCTGCTGCTGCTGCATGGTTTCCTATCGGTTCGTGGACGCCCGCTCAGGGCGAGAGTCCGGTGGCGATGCGCTCGGTGTTCGCGCGCATCATGGTGAGGTAGGTGGGGGCGTCGCCCGACTCGGCGGTCAACGACTCGGTGAACAACGGGACGACGGCGACGTCGACGTCCGCCTCGTCGGCGAGCACCTGCACGAGCCGGTCGGGTTGGGAGGAGTCGGCGAAGATCGTCCGGACGCCGGCCTCCTCGATCGCGGTCGACAGTTCGTCGAGGTCCGAGGCGCTGGGCGCCGCGAGCGTGGTGCCGCTCGGGATCACGGCGCCGATGACCTGGAAGTCGTAGCGGGCGGAGAGATACCCGAACACGTGATGGTTGGTGACGAGCTTCCGCTGCTCGGCCGGGATGGCGGCGAACGCCTCGGCCATCTCGGCGTCGAGCGCCTCGAGCCCGGCCGTGTACGTGGCGGCGTTCGCCTGCAGCTCGGCCGCGTCGAGCGTGGGGATCTCCTCGAGCAACGCCTCGGTGACCCCGTCCACGACCGACGTCATCTGCGTCGGGTCGGTCCAGAAGTGCGGATCGGTCGCGCCCGACTCGGTCTCGAGGACGTCGACGAGCGAGCCGGCCTCGACGATCGGCACCTCTTCGTCGGCCGCGGTCTCCAGGTGCTGGGTGAGTCCCTCCTCGAGTCCCAGGCCGTTCGACACGAGCAGCTGCGCACCGGTGATGCGTGCCGCCTGCCGCGCGGAGATCTCGAAGGAGTGCGGATCGGCGTCGGGCGGCATGAGGGTCATGACCTCGGCCTGGTCACCGACGAGTTCACCGACGACGTCGCCGAGGATGTTCGTGGTCACGACGACGAGCGGGCGGTCGTCGGCGCTCGCCGCACAGCTCGTCAGGCCGGTTCCGAGCACGAGGCCGGCCGCGAGGACGGCGGTCGTGCGCAGGAGGGCGGTCGTCCGGGGGATGGTCGCTCGCATGGTCAGCGTCCCGTCTCGGCGAGGAACGCCGGTGCCGTGTCGAAGGTGAAGGTGCGGGCGATCCGCGCAGCGTCGCCGTAGTCGATCTCGGAGACGGTGCGCGTGCCCGGGGTGTTCAGGTAGGCGCGGTTCTGGTCGACCTCCAGTTGGACGCCCGTGGCGAGGTCGGCTCCACCGACGAGTGCGGCCGCGGTCCCCGTCACGGCGCCGGTGGCGCCGTCGAGGACGAGGAGGTCGCCGGTCGTCGTGAGGCCCACGACGTGCTGGTCGCGGTCGTCGACGGCGGTGACGAGCTGGAGCGGCGTGGAGGTCGGCAGCAGGGCCCAGCTGCGCTCGCGGGTGTCGAGCAGCCAGGCGCCGGAGGTGCCGGCGACGGCGGCGACCGTCGGACGACCGGGGCGCGAATGGAAGGACATCGCGCGGTCGTCGGCGGCGACAGCCTGTGGATAGGGGATCGCCTCGAACGTGGGGACCGGGTCGGCCTCGCTCGAGCTGCGGTCGACGACGGCGAGGACCGCGCCCTCCGCGCAGCTGATGACGACGCCGACGTTCGTCGTGATGCTGCCGGCCGGATCGGTGCACCCGGCGAGCACAGCGTCGGCAGCGGTCACGGACGCCGACGAAGGGTCGAGGAGGTCGCCGTCGACGCCGTGGAGATGCAGCCTCCCGCTCCCGTCGGATGCGACGACCGTCTCGCCGATCGGCACGGTGAGCCCGGGAGCACCGGGCGAGGTCCGGATCCGACCGGACTGCGTGATGTCGCCCCTGCCGAGTGCGGCGGTGTCGAGCAGGAGTGTCTCGCCCGAACCGGCGAACCGCACGGCGGTGGTCGTCGAACCCGCGGTGATCGTCGCTGGTCCGTCGCCCTCGATCTCGCCCACGACCCGCGCCTCGGCGCGGTAGTAGTGCTGGTGGTCCTCATGATCGACCGTCCACACACCGGTGTCGATGATCGTCACGGTGCCGGCGGGCTCGGACTGCGCGGCGACGAACCGACCGTCGCCCGTGAGCGCCGAGATCGGGCCGAGCTCGGCGAGCGTCGTGCGCTCCTCGCTGAGCAGGTCGGTCAGCTCGACGGTGCCGTCGACGTCGGCGGTCGCGAGGTGCAGTTGCGGCTCGGGGAGCTCACTCGCGCCCTCGACGTAGCCGTGTCCGCGCGGTTCGTCCGAGGCCGACGCGGTGGGTGATGCCGACCCCTGCGGCGCGCAGGCGGTGAGGGTCAGTGCGAGGGCGCCGAGAGTGAGCGCGGTGCGTGTGACGCGGGGGAGCCGGTCGTCGGTCGGGCGGGAGCCGCCTGGTCGGATGGTCGGTCGGAGGAGTCGGTGCACGGTGCGCTTTCCAGGTGGGTCGGTTCGGAGAGGTGGTCGTCGGGGTGGTCGAGGTGTCGGTCGGTGGGCCGCCGGAGCCGTCCGACGAGCGCCCGCGCGCCCCAGGACACCGTGGCGAGCAGGATCGAGCAGGCGGCGATGGACGCTCCGGCCGCGGTGTCGCCGTACCAGGAGAGGAGCAGGCCGAGCAGCACGGCGAGGCCGCCGAAGCCCGAGGCGAGCAGCATGATGAGCGGGATGCGACGCGCCCAATGGGCCGCGGCGACGGCCGGCCCGAGGAGGAGGGCCACGACGAGCAGCGTGCCGACGGCACTGTAGGAGGCGACGACCGCGAGGGTCACGAGGCCGACGAGCATCGCGTGGGCGAGTCTCGGCCGGAGGCCCATGGTCTGCGCGACCCGGCGGTCGAAGGCGAGCGCGACGAACGGGCGGTGGAAGGCGACCGCGACGCCCACGGTGACGAGAAGGGCGATGGCGAGGCCCGCCAGGTCCGCGGGCCGGATGGCGAGGATGTCGCCGAAGAGGATCGCCGTGAGGTCCGTGGCGAACGATCTGCTCGACGACACGATGATGACCCCGAGGGCCAGCATGCCGACGAAGAGGAGACCGATCGAGGTGTCGTGGGACAGCCTGCCGCGCCGCGAGACGAGGCTGACGCCGGCGGTCATGACGACTGCGCTGACGGCTGCGCCGGCGACCGGCGGCAGGCCGAGGAGCGCGGCGGTGGCGACGCCGGGCAGCATGCCGTGGGCCATCGCCTCCCCGAGGAACGCGAGGCCGCGGAGGACGACCCAGGTGCCCACGACACCGCAGACGGCCGCCACCAGCAGACCGCCGACGAGGGCGCGCAGGAGGAAGGCCGCGGTGAACGGCTCGGTGATCCAGGTCATGGTCGAGCACTCTACATGAAAATGATTCTCAGTATTGATAGGGTGAAGACATGCGATCCGCGACGAGCACCCCTCGCCCTCCGATGGCGGGACGGCCCGTCGTGTCCGGCATCCGACTCCACGACGTGTCGGCCGAGTACGACGGCGCGCGCGTCCTGCACGGGATCTCGGTCGAGGTCGGGGCGGCCGCCATCACCGTCGTCACCGGGGCGAACGGAGCGGGGAAGTCGACGTTGCTCGCGGTGATCGCGGGCCTACACCGACCGAGCTCGGGCGGCGTCGACGGCCTCGACGGTCGGTCCGCCGCCTACGTCCCGCAACGCAGTGCCGTGCCCGAGCGCTTCCCGGTCACGGTGCGCGATGTCGCATCGATGGGACGCTGGCCGACGCTGCGTCGTCGGTGGGGTCGACTCGGGGCGAGGGACCGCCGTATCGTCGACGAGAGCCTCGCCCGCCTCGACGTCCTGCACCTCGCCGGACGCTCCTTCGGTGAGCTGTCGGGTGGACAGCGCCAGCGGGTCCTCGTCGCGCAGGCGCTCGCGCGTGAGGCCGACCTCCTGCTGCTCGACGAGCCGACCGTCGGTCTCGATCGTGCGGCTGGGCTGGCGATCCGCGAGGTGCTCCGGGCGGAGGCCGACCGCGGCGCGACGGTGGTGGAGGTGACGCACGATCCGGTCGCGGTCGCCGAGGCCGACGCGCGGCTGCATCTCGAGACGGGCTGTCTCGTCGAGGCTCCGCGGTGAACCGGCTGGGGATCGCCCGGCGACCCGTCTACCGCCCCGGGCGCGTTGCTAGAGTTTTCGCATGAGTCAGGCCGAGCAGCAACCCGAACCCACGACCGGCGCCGCTGCGGCGGACGCCCAGGCGGCCACCGAGCGATTGGGCCGCCTGCGGAGCAGCATCGACAACATCGACGCGGCGCTCGTCCACCTGCTGGCCGAGCGGTTCAAGTGCACCCAGGAGGTCGGTCGTCTGAAGGCCGAGCACGACATGCCCGCGAGCGATCCGGCGCGCGAGCAGCGGCAGATCACCCGTCTCCGGGCGCTCGCCGAGGAGTCGCACCTCGACCCGGCCTTCGCCGAGAAGTGGTTCAACTTCGTCGTCGCCGAGGTCATCCACCACCACGAGCGTCTCGCCAACCAGCACTGATCCCGCGTGTTCCCTTCGGCCAGCGCGGTGCGCTGACGCGAGCGCGGGTCTGTGGCGTGAGCGCGGGTCTCCGGAGGGTCGCGCCCACGCGTGTGGCCCGCGGTGAGGCCCGTTCGCGTGCGATCAGGCCCGTCCGCCCACACTCGGCCCGATTCGCTCGCGGTCGCGTCGGCGCACCGCGCTGGCACCTCGGGTGAGCCAGGGCAAGGGGTCACGCTTCTTCGGGCGGTGTCCAGCGTCCTGCGCCATCATGAGTCCATGACCTGGAACGCCGACTCCCTGCCCGATCAGACCGGACGCGTCGTCCTCGTCACCGGAGCGAACGCCGGCCTCGGCTTCTGGACGAGTCTCGGGCTCGCACGAGCGGGCGCGGAGGTCGTGCTCGCGTCGCGGAGCGCGACGAAGACGCAGGCGGCGATGCGGGCGATCCGGGTGAAGGTGCCCGACGCCCGGCTCAGCCACCTCCCCTTCGACACCTCCTCGCTCGACTCGGCGCGCGCGGCGGGCGAGCGACTCGCGGACCTCGACCGTCTCGACGCCCTCGTCGCGAACGCCGGGATGGTGCACATGCCGAAGGAGCGGCAGGAGACGGCCGACGGCATCGAGCTGGTCTTCGCGACGAACGTCGTCGGCCACGCCGCCCTGCTCGCCGAAGCCCTGCCGGTGTTGCAGCGCACGGCGGACGCCCACGATTCCGCGCCGCGCGTCGTGCTCCTCGGAAGCCTCTCCACCCTGCTCGTCCGGTTCCATGGCGACGACCTGCAGCTCCGTGACGGGTACAGCGGCTGGCAGGCGTACGCCCAGTCCAAGATCGCCCTCTCGTCGCTCGGCTTCGAGCTCGACCGTCGGCTCGCGGCGTCGCACAGCACCGTCCGGGCCCTCGTCGCACACCCCGGCTACTCGGTCAACGGACTCGACCGTCGCGTCCCCGGCGTCAACGAGCCGACCCGTGGGCGCCGCTTCTCCGACACCCTGCAGTCCGTCTACGCGCAGAGCAAGCAGCGGGGTGCCGAGCCCACGCTCCGGGCGATCACCGACGAGGCGGCCGACGGAGGTTGGTTCTACGGTCCCCGGTGGCTCACGAAGGGCGACGCCGTGCGGCAGACCCCGGCAGCGATCACGACCGACAGGGACGTCGCGGCGGCGCTCTGGACCGACCTCGAGCGGCTCATCGGGACGCCCATCCTCCCGGCCCCATGAGCACAGCCGTCAGCGCATCGCGCCGGCACGAGTGCGGGGCAATCGGCCCCAGCGCGGTGCGCTCGCGCGACGGCGCCTCAACCGGCGTGACCGCAGGGCATGGCGCTGAGCGCACCCCTCCGGAGACCCGCGCTCGCGCCACAGACCGGCGCTGACGTCAGCGCACCGCGCTGGCGCAACCAGAGCTCAGTCGGCGGGGGTCGCCGGCGGCTGCAGGACGCGCAACCACTCCTCGGTCTGCGCGACATGCGCTGATGCCGCCCCGGCGGCCCCGACGGGGTCGCGCGAGATGATCGCCTCGGTCATCGCCCGGTGACCGCGGTTGCTGACCCGACGCAGCTCATCGCCGGCGGGCAGGCTGAAGACGTCGTAGGCACGTGATCGCGACCGGAAGACCTGGAGCAGAGCTGTCAGCGTGGCGTTCCCGGCCGTCCGTGCGATGAGTTCGTGGAACCGGTGGTCCAGCTCGCTCGACTCGGCGGGGTCGGTCGTGCGTTCCATCGCCTCCACCAGTTCGGAGAGTTCAGCGCGTACCTCGTCACTCGCGCGGGCAGCGGCCTGCGAGGTGGCGTGGGTCTCGAGCACCCGCCGCAGCTCGTACATCTGCAGGAGACCGTCGAGGGGGAGGAGATCGACCGTGAGCGACAGGCTGCCGATGATCTCCTCGGGCCGGAGCATCGACACGTAGGTGCCCGAGCCGTGCCGCGACTCGATGATCCCGAGGGCGGCCAGCATGCGGACGGCCTCACGGAGGGACCCGCGTGACACGCCGAGTTCGTCGCAGAGCTCGTTCTCGGCCGGGAACCGCTGCCCCGCCACGAGTCGTCCCGACGCGATCATGTGTCGCAGGCCGTGGAACGCGGTGTCGACTGCGGACATGCGGCTCCTCCTCAGGGGTCGTCCCGCCATCGTAGCGGCCCGTCACCGGTGATCCGCGAGCCGCCGCGGACCATGAGACATCCGATGACTCCACCTTCGAAGACCAAGTCATCCGATGAGTCGATACGGAAACGACCTGAGCGATCACTTGTAACACGACAGAAACCCAAGTCATCAAACGTTGCCCCTATGGTTATCGGACAATCCACTGCATAATCGACTCGGAGGAACGTCACTGTGGACACTCGCACCATCGCACGGCCAGCGCCGCTCACGCTCGGCGACGGCCGACCGGCAACGGCCGGGTGGACGCTGGATCCGACCAAGCGCCACATCAACCACGGATCCTTCGGGGCGGTCCCGATCGTCGCGCAGGAGCACCAGCAGGCCCTCCGCCGCGAGATGGAGGCCGCGCCCCTCACCTGGTTCCCGGCCCTCCCCGCCAAGGTCGGCGCCGCCCGTGTCGGGATCGCCGACTTCCTCGGGGCGTCGGTCGACCAGCTCGCCATGGTTCCGAACGCGAGCGCCGGGGCGAGCGTCGTCTTCTCCAGCCTCCCCGTGCAGCGCGGCCTCGAGATCATCGTCACCGACCACGGCTACGGCGCCGTCACGATGGGAGCGGAGCGCCTCGCGCGTCGCTGGGGCGGCACCGTCCGGACCGCCCGCATCCCGCTCGACGCCGACGCGCAGACCGCCCACGACGCCGTCGTCGCCGAGTTCAGCGACCGCACGGCCCTCATCGTGATGGACCAGATCACCTCGCCGACCGCCCGACTCCTGCCGGTCCAGCAGATCGCCGCCACCGCCCGCGCCGCCGGCATCCCCACGCTCGTCGACGCCGCCCACGTGCCCGGCCTCTACGCCGATCCCATGCGCGACCTCGACTGCGACTTCTGGGTCGGCAACCTGCACAAGTTCGGGTGCGCCCCGCGCGGTGCCGCCGTCCTCGTCGCCCGCAGCCCGCTCGCGCAGGAGCTCTACCCGCTCATCGACTCCTGGGGCTCCCCGTACCCGTTCCCGCAGCGCTTCGACACCCAGGGCACGGTCGACGTCACGAGCTACCTCGCCGCGGCGACCTCGCTCGGGTTCATCGAGGACGTCTGGGGCTGGTCGGCCGCCAGGGACTACATGACCGAGCTCGCCGACTACGCGGTCGAGGTGGTCGCCGACGCCGTGACCGCCATCACCGGCGAGGACAGCCACGTCGACGTGGGCATGCCCGTCAACGCCCTCCGGCTCGTCAAGCTCCCGACCGGCCTCGCGACGACCCACGCGACCGCGGACGGGCTCCGCGACCGCGTCTCCGCCGAGCTCGGTGTCGAGGGCGCGTTCACGAGCCTCGACGGGATCGGCTACGTCCGACTCTCCACCCACGTCTACAACACCCCCGAGGACTTCGAACACTTCGCCGAGCACGCCGTCCCGGTGCTCGCGCGATGGGCCGAGGAGGAACGCGCTGCCACGAGCTGAGCGCGGACCCGCCCGACCCGACATCACCACACCCGCACCACC
>NZ_LWCT01000030.1:0-18603 GCF_001650455.1 Plantibacter sp. H53 | reverse complement strand
CAACCCTCCCCGCCCCAGTTGTTCAGGATGGCTGCCGTGTTGTGGATCATCAACGGCGTGGTGAGGTACTCCCAGCGGGTCATGTCTCTCCTCGATCGGGCGCTCCGCACGGAGAGGCGGAGGCGCAGGGGATGCTCATGGCGGGCCCCAAGTGAAGCTCGCTCACAGTTTCCCCGCTTACCTTCGATCCTATGCCTGAACCACGTACCCCCGCGAAGACGGTCGCGCAGAGCGTCCTCGGCTTCGTCGGCTTGAGCGTCGCCGCCGGTGTGCTCGCCACCGCCGCGGTCACCCCTGCCATCGCGATGACCGGTCTCGCCACCTCCACGGGCATCTCCGTCTTCGACGGTCTCCCCGACTACCTCCAGCTCGACTCGCTCGCCCAGAAGTCGAGCATCTACGCCAAGGACTCCGCCGGCAACCCGGTGCTCCTCGCCTCCTTCTACGACCAGAACCGGATCGAGGACAGCTGGGACCAGATCTCCCAGTTCGCGAAGGACGCCGCGGTCTCGGCCGAGGACCCCCGCTTCTTCGAACACGGTGGCATCGACCTCGCGGGCACCGTCCGGGCGGTCGTCAACAACGCCGCCGGCGGGTCGACGCAAGGTGGCTCCTCCATCACGCAGCAGTACGTGAAGAACGTCCTGGTGCAGAAGGCCGAGGCGATCCCCGACAAGAAGGAGAGCGACGCGGCCTACGAGGAGGCGACCGCGACGACCCCGGAGCGCAAGCTCAAGGAGATGCGACTCGCGATCGGTCTCGAGAAGACGTACGGCAAGGAGGACATCCTCCGCGGGTACCTCAACATCTCCGGTTTCGGCGGACGCGTCTACGGGATCGAGGCGGCGTCCAACTACTACTTCAACACCACGGCGGCCAACCTCACGCTGGAGCAGGCGGCGACACTGCTGGCGATCGTCAACAATCCCGAGAACCTCAGGATCGACAAGCCCGACAGCGCCGACAACGGCGCGGCCAACGGCTACGCCCTGACGAAGACGCGTCGGGACTACGTCCTCGACCAGATGCTCAAGGAGCAGAAGATCTCCAAGGAGCAGCACGACACCGCCGTGGCGATCCCGATCACCCCGACGATCGTGCCTCCCATCACCGGTTGTTCCGCAGCCGGGTCATCCGCCTACTTCTGTGACTACGTGACGAACGTGCTGCAGAACAACGAGATCTTCGGCGCCACACAGGACGAACGGTGGACGAACTTCAAGCGCGGCGGGTACAGCGTGTTCACGACGCTCGACCTCGACCTCCAGGCCGCGTCGCAGGCCGCGATCGACGAGTACGTGCCGAAGACGACCACCGAGCTCGACCTCGGTGCCGTCTCGGTGAGTGTCCAGCCGGGCAGTGGCCGGATCCTCGCCATGGCCCAGAACAAGGACTACTCGCAGGATCCCGACGTGCTCGCGACGGGTTCCAACTACAGCGCCATCAACTACAACACCGATCAGGCCTACGGCGGATCGGCGGGCTTCCAGCCCGGGTCGACGTACAAGATCTTCACCCTGACGGACTGGCTGAAGTCGGGCAAGGGCGTCAACGAGTCGATCAACGCGAACCGTCGATCCGACTGGGGCACCTTCACCAACAGTTGCGTCCCGGGTGGGAGGGAGCAGGCCGAGGCCGGGTGGAGTCCGCGGAACGACGAGGGAGAATCCGGGTCCTACACCGTCAGACGCGCGACGCAGCAGTCGATCAACACCGCGTTCATCGCGATGGCGCAGGAGCTCGACCTCTGCGACATCAGCAAGACCGCCGAGTCGATGGGCGTGCACCGTGCCGACGGCGCACCGTTGAACAACTCCCCCGCGACCGTGCTCGGCACGAACGAGGTCGCCCCGCTGAGCATGGCGACCGCCTTCGCGACGCTCGCCGCCGGCGGCAAGACGTGCGACCCGATCGCGATCGACTCGATCACGAAGCCCGACGGTTCCACCGCCGAGGTCCCCTCGGCGAATTGCCGTCAATCCGTCGATGCGAAAGTGGCGGCGGCGGCCGACGACGTCCTCCAAGGCGTCGTCTCCAACGGCACCGCGTCCGCTTCGGGCGCCCGCACCGACGGCGTCGGTGAGCTGATCGGCAAGACCGGCACCACCGACAACGCCGAGGCGACCTGGATGAGCGGCGCGAGCACGACGGTCGCGACGGTCGTCGGCACCTTCAACGTCAGCGGACACGTCAACCTCCGCGACACCTACATCGGCGGAACCCAGGTCGCGTCCATGCGGCACTACATCTGGCCGGCGGTCATGTCCGCCGCGCTCGCCAAGTATCCGGGTGGCGACTTCCCCGAGGCGGACCGCGCGACGCTGCAGGGCGACGGTTCCGGCAGTAGCGAGGAGGACTCGACGCCCGCTCCGACACCCACCGCCGACCCGACGCAGGCCCCGAGCGAGGTGCCGACACCGGCACCGGGCGACGGCGCGGACACCGATGGGACCGGCGAGGACGGCGGGCCCGCAGCCCCTGGGAACGGCGGCGGAGCCGGGAACGGGAACGGGAACGGCTCGCCCGGATGATCGGATGCGGCTGCCGGTCGCACGCCGACCGACAGTCGCGTCGCGTCGCCCGGCGGCAACGATCGGGTTTCAACGCAGCCCTGAGCGGGCCTTTTTCAGGATTGTCGCTTAGCATCGATCCATGCCTCAACAACATCGCACGGCCACCGGTGTGCTCGGCGGCTTCCTCGGCTTCCTCGGCCTGAGTGTCGCCGCGGGCGTCCTCGTCACCGCCACGGTCACCCCGGCGCTCGCCGTCACGGGGATCGCGACCAACAGCACGATCAACGTGTTCGACGGTCTGCCCGACTACCTGGCCCTCGACGAGCTGGCGCAGAAGTCCAACATCTACGCGACCGACAGCGCCGGTACGCCGCAGCTGCTCGCGTCGTTCTACACGCAGAACCGCATCGAGGTCGGTTGGGACCAGATCAACCAGTTCGTGAAGGACGCGGCCGTCTCGGCCGAGGACCCGCGCTTCTACGAGCACGGCGGTGTCGACCTCACGGGTACGATCCGCGCGGCCGCGATCAGCCTGTCCGGCAACGACCTCCAGGGTGGTTCGTCGATCACGCAGCAGTACGTGAAGAACGTGCTCGTGCAGAAGGCCGAGGCGATCACCGACAAGGAGAAGATGGAGGCCGCGTACGACGAGGCCACCAAGACCACTCCGGAGCGCAAGCTCAAGGAGATGCGCATGGCCATCGGCCTCGAGAAGCGCTATGGCAAGCAGGACATCCTCCGGGGCTACCTGAACATCGCCGGCTTCGGCGGCCGTACCTACGGCATCGAAGCCGCAGCGAACTACTACTTCAACACGACCGCGGCGAACCTCAACCTGGAGCAGGCCGCGACGCTGATGGCGATCGTGAACAACCCCGAGACGCTGCGTCTCGACCGCCCCGAGAGCGAGACCAACGGCGCGGCCAACGGGTACGCGCTGACGAAGGACCGCCGCGATTACGTCCTCAAGCAGATGATCAAGGAGGGCAAGATCACGCAGGAGCAGTTCGACGTGGCCATCGCCACCGTGATCACGCCCACGATCACGCCGGCCAGCACGGGTTGCCAGACGGCCGTGAACATCAGCCCCGGCTCCGGGTTCTTCTGCGACTACGTCACCCGCGTGTTCCAGAACAACCCGATCTTCGGTGAGACCGAGGACGAGCGGTGGGCGGCGTTCAACCGCGGCGGCTACAGCGTGTTCACCACACTCGACCTCGACCTGCAGTGGGCCGCACAGAGCGCGCTCGACGCGTACATCCCGCACGCGAGCGACCAGCTCGACATCGGAGCGGTCGCCGTCACGGTCCAGCCGAAGACCGGTCGGATCCTCGCGATGGCGCAGAACAAGGACTACACGAACGATCCGGAGATCGCTGCGACCGGAGCGAACTTCAGCGGCGTCAACTACAACACCGACTACGACTACGGCGGGTCCAGCGGTTTCCAGCCCGGCTCGACGTACAAGACCTTCACCCTCGCCGAGTGGCTGAAGGAGGGCCACGGCCTGAATGAGGGCGTCGACGGTCGCAAGCGCTCGCCGTGGGGTACGTTCAAGGACTCCTGCGCCGACGGCGGCACGGTCTACGCAGGTTCCGACTGGAACCCCGGCAACGACGAGGGCGGCAACGGCGGGTACTACACCGCCATGCAGTCCACCAAGAACTCGATCAACACGGGCTTCATCGCCATGTCGAAGCAGCTCGACCTCTGTGGCATCCGCAAGACGGCCGAGTCGATGGGCGTGCACCGCGCCGACGGCGGGCCGCTCCTGCAGTCCCCTGCCACCGTGCTCGGCACGAACGAGGTCGCCCCGCTCAGCATGGCGACGGCCTTCGCGACCTTCGCCTCCGGCGGTATCACCTGCGACCCGATCGCGATCGACCGCGTCGTCAAGCCCGACGGCTCCGAGATCCCCGTCCCCGCGGCGAACTGCCGTCAAGGGCTCGAGCCAAATGTGGCGTCGACGGCGAACGTCGCCCTCAAGGCGACCTTCAATGGCGGCACGACGAGTTCTTCCACTGTCGGCGACGGCATTCCGCTGATCGGTAAGACGGGCACGACCGACAACAACGAGGCGACCTGGATGAGTGGCGCAAGCACCTCCGCTGCCACGATCGTCGGTGTGTTCAACGCGACCGGACACGTCAACCTCCGGCGCACGTACTTCGACGGCACGCAGGTGGCCGTACTCCGTCACTCCATCTGGCCGAAGATCATGAGGGTCGCCAACGGCAAGTACGGCGGCACAGAGTTCGGCGACCCGGATCCATCCCTCATCAACGGCCAGTCCGTCCAGGTGCCGGACGTCGCCGGGAAGTCCATCGAGGAGGCACAGAAGATCCTCGAGGATGCCGGCTTCGGCTTCGCGAACGGCGGCGCCGCCGACTCCGCCCTCCCCGTGGGTCAGGCTGCCAGCACCAACCCTGCAGGCACGGTCCCGAAGGGCTCGATCATCACCGTCTACACGAGCAACGGCCTGGTGGGCGTCATCCCCGATGTGAGCGCTGCCGCCAGCTTCGACGAGGCGAAGGCGGCCATCCAGGGTGCCGGGTTCTCGAACGTGGGTCAGAAGTGCGTCGCGGATCCCGCGGCTACGGCCACGAAGGTGACCGGCGTGGATCCACCAGCCGGATCCCAGGCGAAGAAGGACGCGAAGATCACGGTGTCGATCACGAAGGACAAGTGTTGACGCTCTGACGCGATGACGAAGGGCCCGGTCGGATGTCGACCGGGCCCTTCGTCGTAGCCGCGGATGCGCTCCGGGCGTCTTCGGAGGGGTCAGCGGGTACGCTCGTGGGACGGTCGGCACCACTCGACGACCGAGGAGGAGACGATCGATGGCGGCACCCATGAGCACCGGCGGCAGACTCGGAACGGCAGCGGCCGTCGTGGCAGGCCTCGGGGCCCTCACCTTCGGGTACGCGTCGGTGATCGAGCGCAACGCCTTCACGCTGCGCAGGGTGACCGCTCCGGTCCTCCCGCCCGATGCCGAGCCGATCACCGTGCTGCACCTCTCCGACCTCCACATGGCACCCTGGCAGCGCCGGAAGCAGGCCTGGCTGCGGTCGCTGGCGGATCTCCGGCCGGACGTCGTGATCAACACGGGCGACAACCTGGGACATGAGCAGGGCATCGACGGGATCCGGGCTGCGCTCTCGGTGTTCGCCGGGGTTCCGGGGGCGTTCGTGCACGGCTCGAACGACTACTACGGTCCGACCGCGAAGAACCCCTTCAAGTACTTCACACAGACCTCCTCGAAGCACGTCTCCCCGACGACGCTCGACACGGGCGCGCTCGAGCGGTTCTTCATGGACGAACTCGGCTGGATCGACCTCAACAACGCGGTCGGTGAGATCTCGGTCGGCGGGACCCGCCTCGACCTGTTCGGCGTCGACGACCCGCACAAGCACTTCGACCGCCTGGACACGCTCACGGCACTCATCGACGAGCGACTGGACGCCGAGACGTTGGAGACCGACGACCCGTCGCTGGCACACACCGTGACGGTGGGCGTGATGCACGCTCCGTATCGGCGAGTCCTCGACGCGTTCGTGACGCAGGGGGCGCAGTTCATCTTCGCCGGGCACACTCACGGTGGTCAGGTCTGCGTGCCGGGCTACGGGGCACTCGTGACGAACTGCGACATCCCGCGCAAGCAGGTGAAGGGGCTCAGCGTCTGGCGCCACGCCCTCCGCTCGGCGTACCTGAACGTGTCGGCGGGTGTCGGCACGTCCATCTATGCGCCCGTGCGCTTCGCCTGCCGGCCGGAAGCGTCGCTCGTGACGCTCCTCCCCCGTCGCACGGTGGTCTGACCGGGCCGGACTGCCCTTCGACAGGCTCAGGGACCGGGACCTTCCAAGCTGTGCTGTCGGGGTAGCGGGATGTGCAACCCGCCAGCCCGAGAAACAGAGAAGCCCGGCGGATACTTGCGTATCTGCCGGGCTTTGCTGTCGGGGTAGCGGGATGTGCAACCCGCCAGCCCAGCGGACCGCCAGCCCACGAAAACAGAGAAGCCCGGCCAGACAATCTCTTGTCTGACCGGGCTTTGCTGTCGGGGTAGCGGGATTTGAACCCACGACCTCTTCGTCCCGAACGAAGCGCGCTACCAAACTGCGCCACACCCCGATGGCCCGAAGGCCTTGTCTAGGATAGCCGATTTTTCAGCGGCTGTTCGCCACTTCCTGGAATCGGTGCATCCCGGACCGGATCAGCCGGACGCCGCCATCGCCGCCCGGCCGATCCGTGCTCTCACGCCTGCTGACGGCGACGTACGACCACGGTGCCGACCGCGGCGGCACCGACGGCGAGGAGCCCACCGGCCACCCATGGGAGGGCGGTTCCAGCGAACCCGGTGTCGGCGAGGGCGTTACCCCCGGCAGACGGGTCGGAGGCCGATGCGGCGGCCGCAGCGGCATCCGCGGGGTCCAGGACGGTGAAGTCCGATGAATCGGTCACGGTGCCCTGGGTCGCGGTCAGCGTGTAGGTGCCCGCGGGGTCCGCAGCCGTGTCGATGGAGACCTGGATGTCTCCGGCGGCGTCAGCGACGGTCGACAGCGTGCGAGCGGAGACGCCGGCCACCGAGGAGTCGATGGTGATCGACACGGTCTGGTTCGCGGCCCAGAAGTCCGAGCACGAGTACGAGACCGCCGCGCCGCGCGCGACGCTCGCCGGCGTGATCGAGTTACAGCTGCCTGGACCGTAGCTGTCGCCCTCGACCGCGTTGGCTGCGGTGGGCAGCGCGACGACGGCGAGGAGGACGAGTGCGGCGGCGGAGAGAGTTCGTTTCATGTGCGGGCCCCTAGGTGTGCGGATGGCGCATGCGCGGCGTGATGCGACATGCGGACACGGCCTGGAGCGGAGCGCTGTTCACTCGTGGCCTCCATGGCCGTCATCATGCTAGGGCAGCCGTCATCCCTCCAGGGCTGAACTTCCGCGGAATTCCGCGGATGTGACCACCTTTGGGGGTACGCCCTGTCCGCCTGACGCCACGCCGGGTGAGGACCGTGCCAGGCCGAAGCCCAGGAGGGTGAGGTGCCCTCCCTTCAGGCCGTGGTCCGAGCGGAGGACCGCTCGGACCACGCATCCCGAACGACGGATCAGGCCGTCTTGCGGCGACGGATCGCCATCGCTCCGACGACGCCGGCACCGACGACGAGGAGGCCTCCGCCGATCCACGGCAGGGCTCCACCGTCGAAGCCGGTCGAGGCGAACTCGCGCTCCGAGACCTGGAACGAGGCACTCTCCGTGGTGGCGCCCTGGGTCGCCGTGACCATGCAGGTGCCGGAGGCGGTCTTGCTGGTCTCGATCGTCACCGCGAACGCGCGGGCGGCGTCGGCGCTGAACGTGCCGGACGTGGGTACGGCGCTCTGCTCGGCGGCCTGCTCGGTCGCTCCGGCGGTGTTCGGCTTCGCAGCGGGAATGCTGCAGCCGGGCCCGGCGACGGTGACCGTCACCGGAGTGCCGGGGTCGAAGGTGCCGTCGCAGCGGAAGACGGTCGACTCCCCCTGGGTCACCGACACCGGTGTGAGGGTCGCACAGCCGGCAGGGCCGTAGGTGGACGAGTCGGTCGCTGCGCTCGCGGCGGTCGGGGCCGCGAAGACTGCCAGGAGGCAGAGCGATGCTAGGGCAAGGGTGCGCTTCATGTTGATATCCCCAAGGAACGTCGAATACCCCCTGCGTCCGCCGATTTCGGGTGGGCGTCCGCGCGAGGTTCCCCAGGGTCACGAATTCGGGTGCGTGGCTTCCTGAGGTGTTGTCATGCTATGTCAGGAGCCGCACCGAGGGAAGGCTGAAATGGTCGTTTTGCCCGTGATTCCGGGGGTTGTGACCAGGTTTGGGGGTACATCGGAGGCCTTCGGAGCGAGCACCGTGAAGACGAGTTCCGTTGTCGCCCCCGGAGTGAGGGTCACGTCGGTCTGGGCGTAGAGACGACCGTTCGGGTCGGTCACGGCCTTGACCGGCAGGTCCTCGCCGTCGCTCGCACCGAGCAGGCTCGCACCCAGCGGGCCGTGGATCACGACGCGCGTCGCGATGTCTCCTGCGGGGGTGCCGAACCGCCCACCCGCGGTCACGTAGTCGGGCAGGGAGGTCGCGGCGTCCGCCGGTGCGGTGGACGTCAGGGTGACGGCGACGACGTATTCGGCGCCCTGTTTCGTGCACCGGGCGTCGCGGATGTCGACCTTCGTCTCCAGGTAGTAGTCCATCTTCGCGCGGGTCAGGTCTTCGAGGTAGACCCCGGTGTACACGGCTGCGTCGTCGGTCGCCGGTGGGATCCCGGCGAGGCTCGTCTCGGCGATCAACGCCTGTTCGGTGGGGACCGCACTCCACACGTGGAGACGGTTCTCCGCACCGGACGCGGACAGGGCCTGGACGAGGGCGCCGGGGTCGGGCGAGCGGGAGATCATGCCCTCGAACACCTCACCCGAGACCGCGGCGAAGAACGCGTCCTGCACGAGCCGGTCGGGGAACCGGGCGTAGACGTCACTCAACAGTGTCTTCGCCGCATTGTCGGCGGTGAGCTCGGTGCCGTCCGGGAGGTTCACGGGTCCGGTCGCCTCCAACAGATGTGCGAGGACATACGGGTCGACGGCGACGACGGTGTCGATGGGCACGCCGAAGACCTGGGTCCCCATGGCTGCGGCGAGCTCGCCGGTGCGGCTGAAGTCGACCGTGAGGTTGGTGTCCTGGATGTACCGGCCGAGGTTGTCGGTGTAGACGTTCTGTTCGAACGGGGTGAGCGGTAGCACGGGGGCGGGGAATCCGGAGAAGTCGTCGCTCCCCCTGGTCCCGACGAAGGAGATGACGCCGTTCTCCGCATGGAGGAGGGCCACCGCTCCGGCGATGCCGCCACTCGAGCGCAGCTCCGCGTTGTTCTGGATCATCACCATGATGTTCCGAGGTCCGGCGCCGCCCGCCATGTCCGGCAGGAGCGCCGTCGCCCGCGCCGCGGTGTCGAGCATCGTGGAGGCACCGGTGATCGTCCGGGTGAGCTTCTCGACGGCGTCGGCGACCACCGGCAGCGCACCGTCAGTGCCGATCGTGTCCACGCGCCCGGCGATGGTGTCAGCCGCTGCGGCCGCCTCGGCCACGGTCGGCGCGACGGTGCGGAGCGGCTCCGTCGCGATCGATCCGTCCCCGGGGAGCAGGGACGACAGGTTGACCTGATCGGCGATCGCCACGACCTTCGGCACGACATCGACCGCGACGTCGTCGGTCGCAGCGGCAGCCTGTCGCACTGCGGAGAAGTTCACGCCGAGGAACGGGACCGCCTCGGCCGCCCGCCAGATGGGATCACTCGTCAGGGACACCGCCTCGCCGGTGTGCGTGGTGAGGGCACGCTGCGTGGCCTCGGTGCCGCTCGCGTCGCCGTCGAGCACGGCCGATTGGAGCGACTTCGCCTCCGACTGGGCGGCTTCGAGCGCGTTCTTCGCCAGGGACGCCCGGACGCCGAGCCAGGCTCCGAGCGCGAGGACGACGAGGAGGACGGCGAGTGCGATCCACCACAGTCGCGAACGCCGTCGACCGGGCAGGCGGATGCCGGCCGTCGCCGGGCGTGGGTCAGCCAAGAGTGCTCCTTGTTCGGGTAGGCACAGCCTAACCGCCGGATGACGGCCACCGAAGGACGGTGCACGCCCCCTTTCAGGGGTGGACGGCACACGCGGCAACCGGGCTCACGACCGCTCATGGCCTACGATTGCGAGGTGCTGTCAGCACCCTCGTCGACCGATCTGGAGCCGCACCGCAGATGACCCGCACGCCGCGCATCGTGATCGGGATCCTGCTGCTGCTCTGCCTGTGCGTCATGCTCGGCATCGCGTTCTGGCCGACGCCCGTCGACGCCGACGGCCGGACGACGCTGCTGGCGATCCTCGATCGCTTGCAGGCTGCGGGCGCGCCGACCTGGTTCGACTACCGCTTCGTCGAATCGGCCGCGAACGTCGTGCTGTTCATCCCGCTCGGCGCCCTGCTCGCCCTGGAGCTGCCCTTGCGGCTCTGGTGGGTCGCGCCACTGACGACGACCCTGTTCTCGATCGCGATCGAACTCGGACAGACCCTGCTCCCCGAGCGGGTCGCGACGATCGCCGACGTCTACGCCAATGGGGCCGGAGGCCTGCTCGGCGCGACGATCGTGCTCGTCGTCCGGCTACTCGTCACCGGTCACGGACGACCGAGACCGACGTAACGCCACCCGGCGCCCCGCCAGGCGTCCACGTCGAGGCAGTTGCGTCCGTCCACGATCGTCTTGCCCGCAGTCAGCTCGGCGACGGCCGAGGGGTCCAGGGCGCGGAACGCCTTCCACTCGGTCACGACCACGACGATGTCCGCGTCCGTCACGGCCTCTTCCGCCGAGTCCGCGAACGTCAGCTGCGGGTGGAGTCGACGCGCGTTGGGGACCGCTTCCGGATCGAAGGCGAGCACCTTCGCACCCAGTCCGTTGAGGCCGACGGCGACGTCGAGGGCCGGCGAGTCTCGGACGTCGTCGCTGTCGGGCTTGAACGCGAGCCCGAGCACCGCGACCCGCTTCTGGTAGGCGCTCCCGCCGAGCTCCTCGACGACGAGGTCGATGACGCGCTGACGACGACGCAGGTTGATCGCGTCGACCTCCTTGAGGAAGGCCACCGACTCCCCACGACCGAGCTCTTCGGCGCGAGCGGTGAAGGCGCGGATGTCCTTCGGCAGGCAGCCGCCGCCGAACCCGACACCGGCGTTGAGGAAGCGGCGACCGATCCGGGCGTCGTAGCCGATCGCGTCGGCGAGCTCCGTGACGTCGGCGTCGGTGACCTCGGCGATCTCCGCCATCGCGTTGATAAAGGAGATCTTCGTGGCGAGGAACGCGTTCGCGGCGACCTTCACGAGCTCCGCGGTCGAGTACCCGGTGGCGACGAGCGGCGTGCCGGTGGAGAGTGCCTGCGCGTAGACCTCGTCGAAGGCGGCTCGCGCGACGGCGGCGTCCTCGGGAGCCGGCGGCAGCCCGTACACGAGTCGGTCGGGCGCGATCGTGTCCTGCACGGCGAAGCCCTCCCGCAGGAACTCGGGGTTCCAGGCGAGCACGGCGCCGGTCGGGGCGACGAGTTCGGCCAGGCGCGCAGCGGTGCCGACGGGGACGGTCGACTTGCCGACGACGACGTCTCCTGCCGACAGATGCGGCAGGAGGGCCGTCACCGCGGCGTCCACGTACCGCAGGTCAGCCGCGTTGGAGCCGGCCTTCTGCGGTGTGCCGACCGCGACGAAGTGCATGGTGGCCCCGGCCGCGTCGGCCATGTCCGTGCTGAACCGCAGGCGGCCCGACTCGACGCCGGCCAGCAGCAGCTCCGGCAGGCCGGGCTCGAAGATCGGCGAGCGTCCGGCGGAGAGCGCCTCGATCTTGGCGGGGTCGACGTCGATGCCGACGACCTCGTGCCCGATCGACGCCATGGCGGCCGCGTGCACGGCCCCGAGGTAGCCGCAGCCGATGACGGAGAGCTTCATGCGTGTGATCCTTCGCTGGTGGGAGGTGCGGTGGGCGTGCTGGACAGGCGACCGCCGGACTCCTGCAGGTAGCAGACGCCGCAGAGCGATTCGTAGGTGACGGTGGTGCCGTCGATGGCGACCTGGTCGCCGTCGAACACGAAGGTGTCGCCGAACCGGCGGCCGTTGAAGATCGCCTTCCGACCGCACCGGCAGATCGTCTTGAGCTCCTCGAGGCTGTGGGCCACCTCGAGGAGGCGGCGGCTCCCGGGGAACGCGACGGTCTGGAAGTCGGTCCGGATGCCGTAGGCGAGGACCGGGATGCCCTCGAGCAGCGCGATGCGCAGCAGGTCGTCGACCTGTTCCCCGTGGAGGAACTGGGCTTCGTCGACGAGCAGGCAGCTGACGTCCTCGCCGGTCTCCTGCACGACGCGGCGACGGTGCTCCGCGAACACCCGGACGGCGTCGTCGTCAGGGCCGAGCAGGAAGTCGGCGTCGCGGGTCACGCCGAGGCGACTGACGATGGCGGCGTCGCCCTTCGTGTCGAGGGACGGCTTGGCGAGGAGGACGCGGTGGCCGCGCTCCTCGTAGTTGAACGCCGCCTGGAGCAAGGCGGTGCTCTTGCCGGAGTTCATCGCCCCGTATCGGAAGTACAGTTTCGCCACCAGGCAAGCTTAGGGTTCCAGGGCTGCACCTGTCGCATCCGACGACGGGCCGGGCGAGCACCCGTGTCGGGGCTACAGCGAGATGTCGAGGGCCTCGGCGGTGCTCTCGAGGACCTTCGCCGCCGTCTCGGGGACGTCGTTCAGCGTCGAGCCGTAGGTCGGGATCATCTCCCGGAGCCTCGGCTCCCACGCGGTCATCCGGTCGGGGAAGCACTTGCGCAGGACGTCGAGCATGATCGGCACTGCCGTCGACGCGCCGGGGGAAGCGCCCAGCAGTCCCGCGATCGTGCCGTCCGCACCCGTGATGACCTCGGTGCCGAACTGCAGGACGCCGCCCTTGGCCTTGTCCTTCTTCATGACCTGGGCTCGCTGCCCGGCCTCGATGAGGTACCAGTCCTCGTCCTTCGCCGTCGGCAGGAACTCGCGGAGGCTGTCCATCTTCTGCTTCCGGGACTGCAGGAGCTGCCCGATGAGGTACGTGATGAGACTCGGGTTGTCCTTCGCGACCGCCAGCATCGGGAGGAGGTTGTGCGGGCGCACCTGGGTGACGAGGTCGAGCATCGATCCGCGCTTGAGGAACTTCGGGCTGAACGTCGCGTACGGGCCGAAGAGGAGGCTCGCCTGACCGTCGACGACGCGGGTGTCGAGGTGCGGGACCGACATCGGCGGGGCCCCGACCGAGGCCTGGCTGTAGACCTTGGCCTGGTGCTTCGAGACCACCGCGGGATTGTCGGTGCGGAGGAACTGCCCACCGATGGGGAAGACGCCGTAGCCCTTGATCTCGGGGATCCCGGACTTCTGCAGCAGCTTGAGCGCCCATCCGCCGGCGCCGACGAAGACGAAGCGGGCGTTGATCTCCATCGGTGATCGTCCGAGCGTCTGGCGGCCTCGGATGCGCCACGTGCCGTCCTTCAGCCGCTTGAGCGAGCGGACCTCGTGGTTGGTGCGGACGTGGGCGTTCGGCGCTGCGCCGAAGAGCTTGTGCGTGAGCGACCCGAAGTCGACGTCGGTGCCCGCGGTGATCCGGGTGGCCGCGATGCGCTCACCGACGGCGCGACGGTTGATGAGGAGCGGAGCCCATTCGGCGATGACGGCCGGGTCCTCCGAGAACTCGATGCCGGCGAAGAGCGGCTGGTCCTTGAGCGCCTCGTAACGCTTCCGCAGGTATTCGACGTCCTTCTCGCCGCGGACGAACGTCATGTGCGGGGTCGGGTTGATGAAGGTGTCGGGTGCGCCGAGCAGACCCTCCTCGACGAGGTGGGACCAGAACTGGCGGCTGAGCTGGAACTGCTCGTTGATGCCGATAGCCTTCGCCGGGTCGACCTGGCCGTGGGCGTCCTGGGGCATGTAGTTGAGCTCGCACAGCGCGGCGTGGCCCGTCCCGGCGTTGTTCCAGGGGTTGGAGCTCTCGAGTGCGACGTCGCTCAGGCGCTCGTACACCTCGACCTTCCAGTCAGGCTGCACCTGGTGGATGAGGGCGGCGAGCGTGGCGCTCATGATGCCACCACCAATGAGGGCTACGTCGATGGTTTCGGTCACCAGAGCAGTCTAGTCGCGGCGAGGCCCGAGCTCTCCACCCGCGTGCTGTCGCTGATCGCATGCTGTGAGATCGCTCGATGTCGAGACACTTCGGCCCGACTGCCCGACCGCCGGGTCAGCGTCCGGGGAGCGCGGGGGTGAGGGCGTCGAGCTCCTCGAGCATGCGCTGCGCGAGGTGCGCGTACCCGGCGTCGCTCGGGTGGAGGCCGTCGGCGGAGATCCACGTCGCCGGGTCCTCGTCCAGCCAGTGCGACGCCCCGGAGATGTAGTCGGCCCCGATGGTGTCGGCGGCGTCGTGCACCCATCCGATGATCTGTTCGACGGAGGCCGGTCGCTCAGCGGTGTACCACCAGGGCTCCACCACGATGATGCGGGTGCCGGGCAGCCCGTCGCGCAGCCGCTGGAACTCCGGCAGGATCGCCTCCCGGATCGCCTGCTCGTTGCCGGTCCACTCGAAGTTGTCGTTGATGCCGAGCGCGACGATGAGGACCTCGGGGTGCTGCGCGATGACGTCCGCCGTGACATCGCCGACCTTGTCGCGTTTGCGGACGAACCCGAGACCCGGGTAGCCGGCGTTGTACTCCGTCCAGCCCTCGGCCTTCGCGACGAGCGAGGACCAACGGGCGGCCGGCGACGACGCTGCCGAGCCCTTCGTGTACGAGTCGCCGTAGAACGCGACGAGCGGTCCGACGGCGACCTCGGACCCGGAGGTGTCGGCGCGGGCGACCGTCGTCTGCTGGACATCGGCACGCAGGCCACTCACGGTGATCACCGCGGTGACGGCGATGGCGGCCGCGATGAACGCGGCCAACCACCGTCGGCGCAGGCGTGGTCGCTGGCGGGCCATGTCGTCGTCCCCGATCGGGTGGAGGGAGGGCCGGTCAGACCGTTGCGGACTGTGCGAGCAGCTCGGCGGCGACGATCTCAGCGATCTGCACCGCGTTGAGGGCCGCACCCTTGCGCAGGTTGTCGTTCGAGATGAACAGCGCGAGGCCCTTGCCGGCCGGCGCACTCTGGTCGGGACGGATGCGCCCCACGAACGACGGGTCCGCACCGGCGGCCTCGAGCGGCGTCGGAACGTCCGACAGCTGGACGCCCGGAGCGTCACGGAGCAGCTCGATCGCACGTTCCGGCGACAGGTCGCCCGAGAACTCGGCGTTGATGGCGAGCGAGTGGCCGGTGAACACGGGCACGCGCACGCAGGTGCCCGACACGAGCAGCTCGGGGAGCTCGAGGATCTTCCGGCTCTCGTTGCGGAGCTTCTTCTCCTCGTCGGTCTCGCCCAGGCCGTCGTCGACGATCGAGCCGGCGAGCGGGATGACGTCGAAGGCGATCGGGGCGACGTACTTCTCGGGAGCCGGGAACTCGATCGCCGAACCGTCGTGGACGAGTCGGGTGAGGTCGCCCTGGGCGACCGCGGCCTCGATCTGGCCGGCGAGTTCAGCCGCGCCGGCGAGTCCGGACCCGGAGACGGCCTGGTAGGTGTTGACGATGAGGCGGGTGAGCCCGGCCTCGGCGTCGAGGACCTTGAGGACCGGCATGGCCGCCATGGTCGTGCAGTTGGGGTTCGCGACGATGCCCTTGACCGCGTCCTTGATGGCGTGCGGGTTCACCTCGCTGACGACGAGCGGGACCTCGGGATCCATCCGCCACGCGCTCGAGTTGTCGATGACGAGCGCACCGGCGGCGGCGAACCGCGGAGCCTGCGTGCGGGAGCCGGTCGCGCCAGCCGAGAACAGGGCGATGTCGATGCCGCTCGGGTCGGCCGTCTCGACGTCCTCGACGACGATGTCCTGGCCACGGAACGGGAGCGTCGTGCCCGCCGAACGAGCCGTCGCGAAGAAGCGGATCTCGCTGATCGGGAACTCGCGGTCCTCCAGCAGGCGGCGCATGACCTTGCCGACCTGACCGGTCGCTCCGACGACACCGACACGTACACCGTTGCTCATGGGGATTCCTCTGGTTTCAGGGGTTGTTGTGAACCATCTTGCATCAGGATCGGCCAGGCTCCGGCCCCTGAGCCTGTCGAAGGGCGGTTCCGGAACCTGTGGACGAGCCGGCTCAGCGGCCGGTGCCACCGTGGACGACGGCTTCATCCTCGCCGTCGAGACCGAACGCGGAGTGGACCACGTTCGCGGCCTTGTTGAGGGTGTCGGCGCGCGTCACGACCGAGATGCGGATCTCGCTGGTGGAGATCATCTCGATGTTGATGCCCGCAGCGCTGAGCGCCTCGAAGAGCTTCGCCGAGACGCCGGTGTTCGTGCGCATGCCGGCACCGACGAGGGCGAGCTTGCCGATCTGGTCGTCGTGCTGGATGGCCGAGAAGCCCACCCGCTCCTGCTCGGCTGCGAGCGCGCGGAGGACCTGCTGCGCCTCGGGCTTCGGCAGGGTGAACGAGATGTCGGTGACGCCGGAGACGGCGGTCGACACGTTCTGGACGATCATGTCGACGTTGCCGCCCGACTTCGCGACGATGGTGAAGATCTCCGCCGCCTTGCCCGGCAGGTCGGGGACGCCGACGACGGTGATCTTGGCTTCGCTGAGGTCTGTCGCGACTCCGGCGACGATGGGCTGCTCCATGGGTGCCTCACCTGCTCCTGGGTTGTTGCGGCCCGCGTCGTTGAGGACGAGCGTGCCTTCGTTGTTGTTGAAGGACGACCGGACGTGGAGCGTCACGCCGTGGCGGCGTGCGTACTCGACGGCGCGGATGTAAAGGACCTTGGCGCCCGAGGCCGCGAGCTCCAGCATCTCCTCGCTGGAGATGCGGTCGATCTTCCGGGCTTTCGGGACGACGCGGGGGTCGGAGGTGAAGATGCCGTCGACGTCGGTGTAGATCTCGCAGACGTCGGCGTCGAGGGCGGCGGCGAGCGCGACGGCCGTGGTGTCGGAGCCGCCACGACCGAGCGTGGTGATGTCGCGGGTGTCACGGTTGAAGCCCTGGAAACCGGCGACGATGACGATGGCGCCGTCGTCGAGGGCCTCGCGCAGGCGCACTGGGGTGACGTCGACGATGCGCGCTGCACCGTGCTGGGCGTCGGTGATCATGCCGGCCTGGCTGCCGGTGAAGGAGCGTGCGACGTAGCCCATGCTGCTGATCGCCATGGCGAGGAGTGCCATCGAGATGCGCTCGCCGCTGGACAGCAGCATGTCGAGCTCGCGGGGCGCCGGGATGGGCGTCACTTCGTGGGCGAGGTCGAGCAGTTCGTCGGTCGTGTCGCCCATCGCCGAGACGGCGACGACGACCTCGTTGCCCGCTTTGCGGGTCTCCACGATGCGCTTCGCCACGCGCTTGATGCTCTCGGCGTCCGCGACGGAGGACCCGCCGAACTTCTGCACGATCAATGCCATCGGATCTCCTGGGGAAGTCGGTGCGGGCACGAGCGGCCCAGCGATCATCCTACCCATCCGGGCATTCCGCGCCGTTCATGTGACGAAGGGCACCCTCACCCGCTCCGGGGCAGGAGATCCGCCTCGCAGCAGGACGCTTCGGCCCGTCGGGTCCTGCTGTCGGGCCGATCTCCTGCGGCGGGGAGGCGGATGTGCCTCGGTAGGGTTGGCCTATGCAGCAGGAAGACGCGCGGGTGCTCGCGACGGTGCGACGCCTCTGGCAGGGACTCGCCTCGCCGACCGCGCGGTTCTCCGCCGGCCGCGTCGCCGTCGTCGTGAACGCCGGCTCGATGGCGTGCCCGCCCGGATGGATCGGCGTCGTCGAGATCGACGGCAGCGCCCTCGCGATCGTGCCCGACGAGGACACCGCCAGGCGGCTCGCCATCGAGGACGAATCGCCGAGGAGCGTCGGGACGGTCGAGTTCCTCCGCTCGCGCGTGCAGGTCGCGGAGGTCCTCGGGCCGGCGACGCTCGACTACCTGCTGCCCGGGCGGTTCCGACCGGCCGAGGAGATCGACGTGGTGGCGAGCAAGGCGAGCGACCCGGCCATCGAGTCCCTGCTGTCGAAGGTGGGCGATGACGAGGCCTCGGAGAGCGGGATCTTCGGCATCACCTCGCCGCTGTTCTCGGTGCGCGAGCACGGTCGGGTCCTCGCCGTCGCCGGCTACCGGTCGTGGCCCTTGGGCGTCGCGCACGTCACGGCGTTGACCGCACCGGAGGCTCGCGGGACCGGTCTCGCGACCCGGCTCGCCTCGACCGCGGTCGAGCACGCCCTCGCAGCCGGACTCCTCCCCCAGTGGCGGGCCGCCGACACGAACCCCGGCTCACGCGCCGTCGCCCGCAAGCTCGGCTTCTCCGCGATCGGACGACAGTTGTCGGCCCGGCCGGTGGTCGCTGAGTGGCCGGCGCCCTCCGCCGACGCCTGAGGCGCGCCCGGCTGCCCTGACTCAGGAGTCCCTCGGCACGGCGCAACCCACCAGCCCCGACACACCGGCCGACTCCTGAGCAAGGGCCGATGGCAAAAGGGGGTGGAGGGGCGGGCGAGGAGG